>JAQWLH010000012.1 GCA_029247405.1 Mariniblastus sp. | reverse complement strand
ACAAAGAATCGGACAAGTCAATTTTGACCCAAGTTTACTCGTTTGGGGTCAAAGTAAATAAACTCATTGACGACCCTACCGACAGTCTTGCGACGATCAAAAATGCAATTGGCAATATCGAGCGAGACACCACGGGGATTGAGAACGTCATGCAGGCTGTTTCAGTTGCAGCTGAAGAACATCGGGACCTCCGAAAAATTGATCGGGCCACCGGAGAGCCCAAAGCGAACGTCATGATCATTGTTGTCTCCGATGAAGCGGGGGATGATGTTGATAAATTGGACCAAACCATCCAAACCTGCAACAAGTTCCAAATGCCGGTTTATCTCGTTGGCGTCCCGGCGCCATTTGGGAGGTTGGAAACAAAAGTCAAATGGGTTGACCCGGATCCAAAATTTGACCAAAAACCTCAATGGGCAATCGTTTCACAGGGCCCGGAATCAATTTACCCGGAGCGATTACAGCTCGATTTCATTGGCAACTTTGACGAAGATCTTGACATGATCGACTCAGGGTTTGGCCCATTTCATTTGACCCGCCTCTCCTATGAAACGGGAGGAATTTATTTTGCGGTTCACCCCAACCGGACGACCCGAAAAGTTGTCAACAGAGGACAAACAAGTACCTACTCAGCTCATTTGCAACACTTTTATGATCCCAAGGCGATGCGGCGTTATCGCCCGGATTATGTAACTTTAAACACCTACAAGAAAAGATTGATGGAAAACCCGTCACGCGCCGCTCTCGTCAGAGCCGCAACCTTTTCAATGGCTGACCAACTCAATGCCCCTGAACTTCGCTTTACCCGACTTAACGAAGGTCAGTTCGTCCAAAGTGTTAACAGCGCCCAGCAAGCGGCGGCCATCCTCTCTCCAGCAATTAACCGACTCTACGACTTGCTCCGAGAAGGTGAAGAGGAACGACCCAATGAAATTTCACCCCGCTGGCAAGCCGGTTTCGATTTGGCCATTGGCCGAACCATCGCCGCAAAAGTTCGCTCCGAAACTTACAACTCGATGCTGGCCTTGATCAAAACTAAACTCAAATTTGATCGCCCCAAAGATAAAGCCACACCTCAGAACAACACGTGGGTGCTTGAACCAGCAGATACAATTCAAACGGGCAGCCAGGACGCTAAACTTCTGGCTAAAGCACAAATGTATCTCAACCGCGTGGTTGAAGATCATCCTGATACTCCTTGGGCAATGCTCGCTCAGCGAGAACTTCAAACCCCGATGGGTTGGAAATGGACGCAAGACTATACCGAACCACCCGCGCCGCGAGAGCGAACCCCAAACAACAACAATAACAACAACCAACCTCAGGTTCCGAAGCCGCGTGAAAATGCGATGCCAAAAACGCTTCGACCGCCTCCAAGACTTTAAAGTCGAAGAAATCAATCCTTTGCGTTCCCCGTCACATGATCTCTAACGCAAAAAAATAGCCGACCATCATGGTCGGCTGTTTGGCTTATTCTCCATTTTGCTCTTCGACATTACCAGGCTCTACCGGCATCACCTGAATGCCCTGGCATTTACCTGTCTAGTTCATTATTGCGTCATCAGCGAACGTATCCATCTTGTCGCTCTTGACGAATAGCCTCGAGATATGATCTGTGAGGCGAGCCAAAAAGAAGGCTTCAAATTGACGATCACTCGACTGAATCGTTGGGCGTCCGTTTTTAGGAAACGTAAATTCTTCGGGCCCATGGACAAAAGAAATTTGCCCGTTCTTTGTAATGTCGTAAACGGTACAAGTTAAATCAGTGCGGCCTTTATATAGCGTCACACCATCGTGAATTGAGTACGAGCCAACTTCAATAACCAAGACCTTGTCAGCTTCCAAGTCAGCTCCAAGGATGTCAGCATCGCTCGAATCCCAGCCATTTTCGTCAATCCAGTTCTCTACCTTTGCAGGAGAGACGATTTCCGTATCCTTGAGCCCCTCGGCCAATTTCACGCTAACGTATTTTGAAACGGTGTAAGTTAAAGTATCGGGTCCGTAAGCCGAAGCGTCTGAAACACAAACAACCGCAATTTTACTTTTCCCCAAACCGTCGTATTTGGCGGGAACCTCGTGGCCTTTGATAACGTAGAGCAGTTGAGCCATTTGCCGGATACAACCGGTCGAAGTTGACAGGAACATTAACGAGACAGCCAAAAGCAAAATACGACGAGTCATTCCGTTTTTTAAATCGAACATCGCTGGTTCCAATTTGGTATGGCGCATCATGCGCAATATGGAGGTGCCATTTGGCGTGGCCAAAAAGTTTGGGTCGCGTACGGTAGCGAGCACGACAAAATCGGGCAAGGCCATTGGGGCAGAGAATCAAGGCCCAGCTTGATAGCACTCAGGCAAATACTTTGAACCGACATTCAATTGCCAACCGATACGATGCGTCCGTCCTCGCTCCCCCAAAAAATCGAGACTAGAGGACAGTAATCGCGAGTGATGCGTGATTAAGCTTGATCTCGCTCAATTGAAACATGGCACACACTTTTTGACATCGCTGTCTAATCAATCATCAAATTCGTCTTCCAGCTCTTCAGCTTGCTTTTCATTGATCTTGATACGGCGAATTCCTTGGCCTTTTCCGGACTTTGGATCAACATCAATGACGACCCCCGAGATCTGAACGTCCCCCGTGGCGACATCAAAGGGGATCGGGCGAAAAGTCAGGGTCGCTTGCAAAACCTTCTCAATTTTCCGGCCCAGAATGCTTTCATGCGGTCCCGTCATTCCGACGTCGGAAATAAAAGCTGTCCCGCCGGGAAGGACCTGTTCATCCGCAGTCGGAACATGCGTGTGGGTGCCACAAACAGCGGTCACTCTTCCATCCAAGTGACGTCCCATCAATTGTTTATCGCTGGTTGCCTCGGCATGAAAATCACAAAATCTAATTGGAATATCAGCGGGCATCTCTGCCAAAATTTGATTAGCCTTGGTGTACGGGCAATCAACAGGCTTCATAAAAACTCGGCCCATCAAACTGAACACGATGACTTTACGGCCCGTTTCTGACTTTACGACAACCCAGTTTTTCCCCGGGGCATCGGCAGGATAATTCGCTGGTTTGACGATATTATCTTGCCCGTCAAGAATCGAAATGATGTCTTTCTTTCGATAGATATGATCCCCAAGAGTCACACAATCGACTCCAGCGGCAATCAGCTTGCGGTAAATGGAGGGTGTAATCCCGGATCCATTTTCCGAATTCTCGCCGTTAGCGATCACAAGGTCAATCGACTCGCGACGACGCAGTCCCGGCAAAGCTTGAAGAACGATTGCGACACCCGGTTTGCCAACGATGTCTCCAATGAACAAAATTCGCACGTGTTATCTTTCGGAGAATCGAAGTAAGGAATTAAGCTGTTTAAATAAAAATCTGTTGACTTAAGGTAGCGTAGAGCAAGTGGTTCACCATTGCGAGACGCCTGTTGGGTTCGAATGAAAAATCACAAGTTGCATCTCGGCGGCAGCTCACCGAGCACCGTCAATCGGTGTAAAAACAAACGTTCGCTGTCGCTTACGCCCGAAATCTGCCTCTGGCCTCCGGTCTAATTTACCGCGCCAATTCAATAAATCTTGACTCTCGAATTACGACGACTTTCACCTCACCTGGATAAGAAAGCCGTTCTTCAAAAGCACTGGCAATTTCCCGACAAATCTTGGCAGCTCGTGCATCGTCTGCGTCTTTGGCACTAGCGATAACTCGAACTTCACGACCCGCTTGAACTGCATACGCCTGCCGAACCCCTTTGAATTCCTTGGCGATGGTTTCCAGTTCTTCCATTCGCTTGATATAGCGATCGAGTGACTCGCGCCGGGCTCCGGGGCGTGACGCGCTACAGGCGTCGGCAGTTGCGACGACCACTGTGTAGGGATACTCGACGAGAATCTCATCGTGGTGCCCCAACGCCGCATGAACGACTTCTTCGCATTCACCATGTCGTTTGAGCAGGTCCGCTCCAATCTTAGGATGCCCACCTTCCATATCATGGTCCGCAGCTTTGCCAATATCATGCAAAAGACCGCACCGTTTGGCCAGCCGTCCATCAAGTCCCATCATTTCTGCCAACATACCCGCGATGAAGGCAACCTCAACGCTATGCCGCAGCACGTTTTGACTATAGCTGGTTCGAAACTGGAGTCGCCCTAACAAATCAATAATTGGCGTCTTGAGCCCAAGGACGTCAACCTCCTGGGCTGCCTCGGTGCCTTTTCTTCGAATCAATGCGTCCATCTCTGATTGCGTCTCTTTGACGAGTTCCTCGATTCGCGAGGGATGAATTCGCCCATCAGCGATTAGTTTTTCGAGGGATAGGCGGGCAACCTCGCGACGGACCGGATCGAAACCACTCACGATGACAACACCCGGTGTATCATCAATGATGACATCAACACCAGTTTCTTTTTCAAACGCGCGGATGTTGCGTCCCTCACGACCAATAATTCTGCCCTTCATATCGTCATTCGGAATATCGATCGTACTGGTGGTCGATTCAGAAGTGTGGCTGGCAGCAAACCGCTGTGTCGTCATCAACAAAATCTCTCGAGATTTTTGCTCGCAAATCTCCAGAACCTTTTTCTCGTGATTTAAGATTCGGCCGCCAACTTCGTCATCGAGCTCATCTTCGAGCAACTTAAAGAGGCGTTTCTCTGCTTGCTCTTTACTCAGCCCAGTCATTTGATGCAGTTCTTTGCGCTGCTTTTCCAGGATTTCACTGAGATCTTTATCGGTTTGAGCAATCTGCTCCAACTTGACCTTGAGGCGGTTCTGCGAGGACTCGATGAATTGCTCCTGCTTTTTCAGGTCCTCACCCTGCTGCTGTAAACTCGTCTCACGTTTGTCCAAAGTTCGCTCGCGCTGATGAATTTTCTCACGAGACTTGCTTAGTTTTCTCTCCGCTTCGGCCTCCCGTTTGAGCTCCGCTTCCTTCAAGGAAACTTCCGCGTCTTTGACCTTGGCATCAGCATTCCGCTGGGCCTCATCAAGAATCATCTGAGCTTTGGTTTTAGCACCACGCCCAATCAAGGCTGAATAAAGCAGAAGAGCGCCTCCGCCGAGAACTACCCCTCCGATTCCGAAAAGTATCTCCGGAGCAATTGTTCCAATCATTTTGATTCACCGTTTCTATATAAAGTGACGGCAAAACAGCGGTGCAGATCGGCGAACCAAGAATCAAAAACAGGACCTCTCACAGTCCTGCCAGGTGGTTAATCAGGCGACGGTCCCCGTGGTGGTGAATTCCCACCTCGGTTCAAAATGTCAATATTCCACGGGTGACAACTGTTCGAATTCGATGTGTCATAGAATGCTCTTACATTCCGCACCCGCCACTCCATCCAGCGGGCACCTGACACATGTTGAACCGAAACAGAAATCCATCCAACCAAGGGCAGCCAAAAAGCGAGATCGACAAGGTCAGATTCGCGAAACTTGGTTCGCGTCTCCGTGACTCGGGAGACCTTGCGCACGGCAGGTGAAAGCCGTAATAAGACGCTCAGGATGAAATAAATCAAATCCATGGCTCACCTAGGTTGAATTCGTCAGGAACAATTAAAAAGTAACCAACCAATTTCAATTTTCTTAGCTCAAACCGACTAGCGACACTGTTAAGGTTTGCGTCACAAAGTCTGCTGTTAAAATTACACTCGCGTCGGTCAACGAGGATCGACCGACAAACCCCATCCTAACATAACCTTCCGATAACACAATCTTGCGGCAGTTAATTGAGCATTCCCGAACCATTGGACCAGAATCTGATCGTCAATGCGGCAAACGCATCCAAAGTCCCAGCCAATCTCGAGCGGCTGTTTGGCTTTCCAAATTGGTGCGATGTCAAAACCATTGTGGCGGTTTCAGGCGGGCCGGACAGTGTCGCCCTTTTGCGGGGACTCGTGACTCTGGCCTCGTCTCATCAGAAGGCAAATCTAAAAAACTTGGTGGTCGCGCATGTCAATCATCAGTTACGTGGATCTGATTCAGACGACGACGCAGAGTTTGTCAAAAATATCGCCCATGAACTCGGATTGGAATTTCATTTGGCAAACCCAATCAAGACTGCCTCCCTTCAATCGACAGGCGTTAAAACCAGGGAAAACCCTGTGAAATCTGACACATCGGAGGAGCACCTGCGGAACTTCCGTTATGAAAATTTGCTGGCATTAGCCAGCGAAATTGGAGCGAGATACCTCGTTACCGGGCACAATCAGGATGACCAGATCGAGACGATTCTATTTCGCATTTTTCGCGGTACTGGAATTGGGGGATTGGCGGGAATTCCGCCGATTCGTTTGGGCAACGATTCGGTAACCATTGTGCGGCCTTTGCTCTCGACGACGCGTCATGAGATCGAAATGTACCTTCAAGCCATTGGACAAACTTACCGTGTCGACGCTTCCAATTCGTCGTCAAAATATACTCGAAATTTTTTGAGAAACGAATTGATTCCCTTAATTAAAGATCGCTTTGGCGATTCCTTTCCGCAATCTATCGTTCGCCTAGGGGGCCATGCGGAAGCTTTAAACCAACTTTTGGTTGAGCAATCCCAGCCACTTGAAGATTCAATCTTGGATGAATCAGCCACTGGTTTCACCGTTGATTGCCGAGTTGCTGCAAGCCTCAATCCGCTCATCCTCCAAAACTGGCTTTGCCGAAAATGGTCCCAGCACGATTGGCCACTTCAAGCAATGACTAGTTCCTGGTGGCAAACCATTGGTGGGGCAATCGTTTCTGAAAAGGCCCAGATTCTTAATTTACCTCAGTCAATTCGGTTTGAAAAACGAGACTTCAGGGCGACATTTTCGCAAGCCGCAAGAAATCAAGGTCTTTAAGACCTCGATTGATGGCCGAGTTGATAAGAAAGGAGAGATGTGCGGAAAACGACAGCACCGTGGTTGAAACATTCGCCCGAAGGCCCCTTCTTTTTGGTTTCGCTGAGGTAATTGGGTGGTTATACTGTCCGCCTTGAGATCAATACCCTAGGGCGACTAAACATCCATGGTGAATTGGAACAATGTGTTGGTCCCGCTTCCACGTTTTACTCAATAGGTAACCAAGCATGTCAGACACTACCGTGAGTCAGGCTAAAAACGAAACAAATATGTTTCTGTTTTGGGGCTGCTTTATCGCACTTATTACGACGGCGTTCGGATTTATCACCCGGATGTTTTTACTGGACGATCCTGGAATTGTCGCTACGCTCGGTCTTGACCCAGCAGAAGTTGGCGCTTTTAAGGGAATTCAAGTCTGGCCGTTCGCCCTAAGTATTATCATTTTCAGCCTTATCATCGACAAAGTAGGCTACAAGTTTTCCATGATGTTCGCGTTTGCCTGCCAGTTCATCTGGGCCGTCATGGGAGTTTTCGCATATTCTACAATTGACGCTGACCCGGAACGAGCGAAATCGCTGATCTACTGGGGCGGGCTAATTTTGGCGCTTGGCAACGGTACCGTTGAGGCGTTCATCAACCCTGTCGTTGCAACGATGTTTGACAAGGATAAAACCAAATGGCTCAACATCCTTCATGCTGGCTGGCCGGGCGGACTGGTGATCGCCGGTATTTTGGTAATTTTCATGGGCGACCTCAGCTGGAGCATCAAATTAGCAACGATCGCGATTCCCGCTTTGGTTTACTTTTTCATGTTAATCAAGGTTGAATTCCCGAAGCAGGAACGGGTTGCTGCGGGAGTAAGCTACAAGGACATGCTCTCCGAGTTCGGCATTCTTGGTGCAGCCGTTGTCGGTTTCCTTGTGACTCTTCAGTTGATGGACTTTTTCCCTGAGGGCAACCGTTACCTCTTTATGGGGATCGGTGCGGCGATGGTCGTCTTGTTTGGTTTATATACCCAAAGTCTCGGACGCCCCCTGATGTTCGTTCTAATTCTCATCATGATGCCCTTGGCGACGACTGAAATTGGGACAGACGGTTGGATCTCCGGCATTATGGGATCCGTCGTTTCATTCGATGGCGGGTGGATTCTGGTTTACACCTCATTCATCATGATGGTTTTGCGATTCTTTGCAGGGCCAATCGTACACAACCTTTCAGCCCTTGGGCTCTTGATGCTTAGTTGTGTCTTGGCGATTGCTGGACTGTGGTTCCTTTCTTTCGCCCAAGGCGTGGCGGTCATCTTCGCAGCCGCAACTTTGTATGCTCTTGGAAAGACTTTTTTCTGGCCAACCATGCTTGGTGTTGTTTCTGAGCAAACCCCTCGCGGTGGTGCTTTAACTCTCAATGCAATCTCTGGAATCGGGATGCTCGCGGTTGGTACTCTTGGCTTCCCTTACATTGGAGCACTTCAAGCAGACAGAGAAATCCAAGCGGTCAAACCACTCGTAGCAGAAGTTCAAGACGAAGAGCTACTAACCGACAAAGATATTTACGAGATCATTTCTTACCAGATCTTAAATACGGACAAAATCAGCGAACTGCAAGCAAACGACCCGGAACTCGCGGATAAAATCGACGCCGCCAAATCTGGAAGTGCTCAAAAGGCACTCTCAAGCATGGCAGTTTTCCCCCTGATCATGCTTCTTTGCTATATCGCCTTGTGGTTCTATTTCAAATCGAAGGGTGGTTATAAGCCAGTCTCGCTTAGTGATGGCCACTAACTTGCTAATTTGCTAGCGATTCATTTACCCAAGAGGCCCGATTTTTCGGGCCTCTTTTCATTTACCTCTTCAGAGAAATCAGCCAAGCCTCGAATGTAAATTCGCCTGTCGAAATTGCTCATATATCTGTACGATTCGTGGTCCGTTAAGCCTGACCCGAGATGTTTGTGCGGTTCCAACAGATCCCAAGCCGACGCCCCGTTGAATCTCGCAGTTTCGCGCGCAAATTTTGGGGCCTGAGCAAGTTAATTTTAGTCGTCGGACTCGCGGTGATGGCGGGCTGGCTCTTTATCAAACACAAAGTCAACCATGATCTTTGCCGACACGTTCAAGCCAAAATAAGTGAAGGCTTGAAAAACACGGGAATGATTGCAGGGCTTGGGCAAGCCCGTTTTCATGAAGGGCAGGGGATTCAACTCAATGACTTAATCATTGGCTTGGCACACTCAGGGGATGGCTCGAACCCGTCTTCAAAACCGAGCTCAAGTTTGAGGATTTACGAAGCCTTCATTCACGTGCCGGTTTCTTTACCCGAATTAGCAACTCAGGAACTGGATATCCGCAGCGTTGAATTTCGCCGCGCTAAACTAACGCTTGTCCGAGACCAAAACGGCGAGTGGGATATTCAAAAAATCGTTGAAACCCTCAAAAGCCTGCCTGCGGTCGACAACGGCCCAATCCCGCTTGCCCTCCGCGATTGTGAAATCCAAATCATCGACCAAACATCAAGTCGCCTCTCACCGATCAACTTGACCGGACTCAACGTCTTTATTCAGCCCATCGTCCATGAGAATCGAGCACTCCTCCAAATCAGCGGTGGGTTTCGATCTGATGCAATCTCAAAAGTTGATTTTGCGACCTACCTAGACCGCTCTTCCCAAGCCTGGCAAGCCAGATTCACGGCAACGCAAGCCCGGCTTTCGAGAGAGCTGACATCGCTCCTCCCCTCGACGATCCAATCTGAACTACAAAACTTGAATTCATTTACGGGCATCTTAAATTTTGATGCCACCGTGACGGGCGTAACGAACAATCTGCCTGATTTTTCCATCGCGGGAGACATCGCACAATTCTCAATCGATGACGACAAACTCCCAGTACCTCTGCAAAACGTAAGCGCTGATTTCGTGATCAACAACAATGGATTTGCGATCAACAATGCATCTGGCCGAATGGGAGAAGGCACCTTTCATCAAAGCAACTATTCACAAGATGGACTTCTTGAGCGACAACAGTGGCATTGGGATGGAGTGGTCAATCAGTTTCAGTTTGAAAACTCTCAACGGATGAATCGCTGGCTGCCCGCCTATTGCAAAAAATTCTGCGACGAGTATTCACCGTCAGGAAAAAGTGATTTCTCATTTAGCTTGACGCAGACCGGCACGGAGATGAAACGAGAAATCACCTCCCATTTGACGGACATGTCATTTTCTTTTTACAAGATGCCCTACCGGGTCGACCACTGCTCTGGCCAGGTCAAATTCAAAGATGACTTTTGTGAATTCAATGTGCGCTCGCTACCCGGGAATGAAACCTGCGAATTCAAAGGATTTGTTAAAGGGATTGGAGCTAAGCCAACCTACGAAGTCAACGTTTCCGTTCCCGGCGACGTCCCCATCGACCAAAAATTACTTCATGCAATCGATCAATCACCCAAGATGGCCGAAGTGATTCGCGGCTTCCAACCCACAACTGGAAGAGTCGGTGGAATTGGGAAAATTGAAAAACGAACTTACGATGGGCCAGTAATTAAAAGGTTTGACATTCGCTTAAAGCAATGCTCCATCCGACATAAAACCTTTGACTACCCCATTTACAACGTCAGTGGTCTGATTCAAACCGAGGACGACGAATATACCTTCACCGACCTGACCGGAAATAACGCCAGCGGAAAAGTCATTTGCAATGGGAGGTGGGATCCTGCCAACGGTTTGTTTGCCCGCTTCCTATGCGAATCGATTCCGCTTAACGATCAACTACGTTACGCGCTCAAACCTGATCTTCAAGAAACGTGGAATGGCTTCCGACCTCGCGGCACATTGGATTTCATGCGAGTGGATATGACACTTCCGATTGGCCAACCGGAAGTTGACTTGGTTATCGAAGCCAGGATGGAGAAACACGATGACCAAGCCCAAGCCAATTATATTTCAATTCACCCTGTCTGGTTCCCTTATGAAATCAATCATGTCACCGGGCAAGTCAACATCGGAAATGAGACGATCAAGCTTACCAATTTCAAAGGCAATCATCAGAAAACATGGATTGCATGCGGGGGCGATGGGCGATATTCGAATGACGCTTGGTCGGTCAAATTGAAAGACGTTATTGTGGGTGCCTTGAAGGTCGACGACGATTTACTTTCGGCGGTCCCGACCTCACTGGCCAACCCAGTTCGCCAGCTTAAGTTTGATGGCCTCCTTTCCGTCAATGGCGAATTCACGATCGGCTCAAAAGTTGATCAAATGAGAAACAACCGCTTGGCCACTTATCGCCCCGCTCAAAACAGAAATGGTTTCAGCGCATCAAACCCAACCCAAATTCAAGCGGCAAGCACGGTTCCTCCGCAGCAATCAACCACACTCGCCTGGGATCTTCGCTTAGACATGAATCAAGCAAATATGCTAATTGGTTTTCCCATCGAAAATGTTTTTGGAAATGTCAAACTGGTTGGTCAATATGACGGCCTAAATGCCACTTGCAATGGTGATCTGGATATTGAATCACTGACCGTCTATGGAGTTCAGGTAACAAATATTCGCGGCCCAATTTGGATGGATAACGACCGGACCGCTGCTGGCGTATTTGCCCGCCCCAACTCGACCGATCATCAATTGAACAATGTCAATCCACTGGCTGAGGGGAGAATCAAACCTGAGTCGTTAACGGGGCAAATGCATCAGGGCACCGTTCACTTTGACGCCGAGATGAATTCAGGGCCAACCGGTGAGTTCCGTCTTCAAGCTAACTTGGAAGACGGATGTCTTAAAACCGCTTGCCGCGAGTTTGCCACTGAGATGAGCAACATTGAGGGCCATAGTTTTGCGACGATTCAAATGTCAGGCGACTATACCGGAACCCACTCGCATCGTGGCAACGGGACGATCCAATTGAAAAAAGCAAAAATCCATGAACTTCCCGTTTTCCTCTCGATGCTGAAACTACGAACAATTCTTCAAGCTGATCGAACCGCTTTTGATTCGAGCAACATCGAATTTGAAATCAAAGGGGAAAACATTGAATTTCATCGAATGGAATTCATCGGTGATGCAATCTCTTTGCTGGGAAATGGGAAGATGAATCTTGATCAAGACATCGACCTTAATTTTTACTCTGTGATGGGGCGTAACCGATTCCACATCCCACTGCTCAGCGATCTTTACAAGGCAGGAAGCCAAAAGATCCTGTGGATCAACATCAATGGGAAACTCGACAATCCACAAACACATCGTCATGTGCTACCGGGGATAAGTGATTCGCTCCAGCAACTTTTTCAACCGAGGCAAGGAATCAGCGGCCCTCGCTTCCCCACCTCACTACCTGATTCCTACTTGCGAACCCCATCCGACGGCTCTCAAGTCGAATCACATGCCGCTTTCGGCTCGACCGATTCGCCTGGATTTTCAACAAGACTTTTTCGGTAAGGCAAATACGAATGAAAACCGACGCCACCTCAGGGATCAATGGAGCCGCGAGTACGCCACTTGCTGATCAAGCGATTCGATCGGGGCGAGAGATGCTCAAACAGAACACCACGCAGCGCAAAACAAGTGAGTCCATCTCGGACACCCTAGAGACCACCGACCGAGAAGGAGATGGTCGACAACCATTGCAAAACCGCTCAAGGCGTACGCGAGACGAGGTCCCCCACCGAGACGCTGGTGGGTTCGACGTCACCGGATGATCCAACCAGTTCAACCTGGGAGTCGCCAGAATGTATAAGCCCGTTCCAACAAATTTGGCGGTTCAAAAATCAGCAAATGCAGAGCCACTCAATTACTCACTCACCGCCTCGATCGCCGACGATGCCTAGGCCAACTGAATCAGGCTATCTTTAGCTTCTTCCTGTGCCCTCACCCATTTTTGATTCGCCAAAACGGCCTTATTCTCGTACTCTGCGTCAAACAATTCATAATGGACGTTCCGCTGACGAGGCGTGTAACCCAACTCAGAAATAGCGCCCCGCATCTGATCTAAAGTGAGGTAGTGGACGGTGCCTGCCTCAGCGACGACGTTTTCTTCGATCATCAAGCTCCCCATATCATTGGCTCCGTATGCCAATGAAAGTTGCCCAACCTTAAGACCTTGGGTAACCCAACTCGATTGAATGTTCGTAATGTTGTCGAGATAGAGCCTCGAGATCGCCTGCATTTTCAAATACTCGAATGCTCCCGCAGATTCGACGTTGGGCATTTGAGTATTATCCGGCTGAAAAGTCCAACAAATAAACGCAGTAAAACCGCCGGTTTCATCCTGCAACTGCCGTAATCTTTCCAAATGTTCGATTCGCTCTTCAACGGTCTCAACATGACCGAACATCATTGTGGCACTACTGCGCCCCCCTAGTTTATGCCAGACGCGCATCACATTGAGCCAGTCGTCGGTGTTGACCTTTCCTCGCGTTATCTCATTGCGGACCCGATCAACAAGGATTTCTGCTCCTCCACCCGGCAAACTTCCCAACCCCGCGGCCTTGAGCCGTGATAGGACTTCCTCTAGCGAGCAATTGTTAACTTTGGTGAAGTGATAAATCTCGGGCGGGCTAAAACCATGTACGTTGAGTTGCGGAAAATGGCTCTTGATGTCCGCTAACATCTCCTCGTACCACTCGAGCTTAAACTTCGGATGCAATCCACCCTGAAGCAAAATCTGATCGCCTCCTAAAGCGACTGTTTCTTCAATCTTGCTCAGTAGTTCACTGCGCTCCAGAACGTACCCCTCTTCATGTTTTGGACTACGGTAAAAAGCGCAAAAATTGCAAACCGCAGTACAGATATTGGTGTAGTTGATGTTCCGATCGATGTTATAGGTTCGATAGGGCTCAGGATGCAGTCGAGCTGATACCGCACTGGCCGCCGCACCGAGCGTGGCGAGGTCATCACAGGCCGTCAACTCAAGACCTTCCGCAGGCGTTAATCGCTCGCCTGCGATAGTTTTATCAAGCAATTGGACTAGTCGGTTGGCTGTTGGTTTGGCAATCATAAAATCGAAGTTGCGTTTGTTGGGGAATAAGAGAAAGTTCAGCAGCATATTGGAAGAACAAGTCCATTCCGGACTTTTCTTTTGCACCCAATACAAAGTGTAAATGTTCGTTCAAATATTTTAAACATTCGTCATTAGTTAGTCCGTAGTCCGCAGCGTGTTCGGTCGCTATTTTTTCAATGTTTTTCAAACCTAGGTCACGCGAACCAGTGAGGATTTGTTTTAATGCACTCAAGTCGCTGCCCGGTCTCGCTGCCCAAACGGCAAAAACAAATGGATTCCCGGTCCACTGATTCCACTCCTCACCCAAATCCCAAACGAAAGGAAATTCAGGGGAGCATGCGTTCATGGCCCTGTCACCAATAATCAAGGTGGCATCAGTTGACGAGGACCGCCAGTCTTGAGCCATCGCCAAGGGTTCACACTCAGGTCGAACCTGAAACTTACGATCAAGCAAAACCCGCGTCAGCGCACAACTGGTCCTAGAACCTTCGTCTAGTGCGAGGCTTTTGATTTCTGTCCCCGGAACTTTGGACATTAACTTCACGCTCCAAACCGGACCACGGCAAGCGATGCAAGCGTCAGATACGATCGTATACTCCGGACTTGCAATTGCCTCAACGACGGGAATCAAGGCTACATCTAATTGCCCAGCGGAGAGACGATCGGCGAGGCGGCTCGGCAGATCGAAAGAAACCTCATATTCACCAGAGGATTCATCATTCATGCCTTCCACAAGCGGCTTTGTGTTTAGGTAGGAGACAGCTCCAATTTTAAGTCGCATGGGTCCACCGTTCCCGCAGAGGAAACTCAATAGGTCTCGGGAGAAGAATCGAAACAGCTCATTTTAATCGTCCTCTCCTAAAGGGAAAGGCAGACAAAAAACCTCCGTCCTCACCTATTCAACCGCATTTGGCTGTGTGTCACAACCACTCGATGAAGTGCCGCATAACGGGCTGATCATTGGACGCATCCAAGATAACGATTGTTTAGTTTTTTCAGCGAGTTACCGCAAACAGCGGGTAAACACCGCCTTGGCATTTATCCGTAAAAATCAGCCTGCCTGTTAACTACACAATCATGAATCGCGTTGGTTACAACCTGTGCGTGTTTTAGGTTCTTTTGAAAATTGGGGCAGAGGGGAAGCACGAAAACGACCCTTCCAAACGGCAATATTTTGAACGAATTCGGCTTTAAATCATGCCCGAATCACAGAACGCTAGGACGTTAAGCTTCGGCCTTTTTACGACCGCAATGCAGCAGGTCTAACTCTAATAGCGTCTGTGACCTCCACAGACACAAAGGAAGCTTGCTCGGCAGCAGATCGGAGAGCGGTTCCAAGAAGACCTTTATTATTCCTCGAGAGCATATTAAACGCGGCATTGAGCAGACGACCGCCAACTCACCTCCTGAATCAATCAGCACGCATGGGCATGCCTCTCTCAACGTTGCGGAGATGCTTTCATTCATACGAAAGTTGCTAGATCGGTGAGCTTGAAAAACTAATTGCAACGTCTTTAATTTTCTTTCGCCGCTTTTGGTGCTCCCTGAATTGACTGTTTCAGTTCCGCAGGTTTAAGCAACTTGGCTGTCTGAACAATCTTAAACCACTTTTTCTGCGTCGCTTGGGTTGGTTCGTCTTTGGACATGATTGTGAAGGTAATGCGATGGAGGTCCGTTTCTCCTAACAACAAGCGAACTAACTGGTGGCGGTCTTTATTTTTGTCACCGCTCATGTCAGGAATCTTGATGGCAATCGTCACCGAATTGTCATCTTCTGCTAACACCTTGGACCACACATCGGGATTGAGCATCTTGAGGTTAGCCAACATTCGTTCCGCCAAATCTTTTATCTCCCCCTTAACGGAAGAGGGTTGACGTTCTACGGCAAATTCCTCCGTAAATTTTGCGATTGATTCCCCAGGTTTGTAGTAGCAAGCCCTCACCGCAGATCGGTTTGTTTGACGGAAACCGCAGCGTCGCCCCTCCCCATCCAAGTCAACATCGACGATTTCCTGAGGTGAAAAATGCGATTCTGAGACTCCCCGCAGATCAATGATTTGGTAAACGCGGCCGTCGATGAAATCAATTGCCCAGTGTCCATACGCATATCGCAATCTCGTTTCGTTCTCGTGTTTTTGAGTTGGCTCACCCAAAAGAGAGACGACCGTTTCGACTGGCACACCGACAATAAATATCCCTTGTTTAGTGAACGCATCGATAAGCACGTCCATCCCCTTAGCAAGGCCGTCATGATTGGGAGCCTGTTGTTTCGCAATCATCATTTGCTTCCAAGACCCCGGCGTGTTGCCAATCCGGAAAAGCGATTGGGCATATTTAACGCGAGTGATCACATCGTTTGGATTCTCCTCTAGAAGGTCGCCCAGAGTCGCGGCCGCCTTTGACAATCTGATCCGCCGTTCCGCGTCGTTATTAGCCATTGCTTCGCCTGTTGACCTCCCTTCATCCCCCGCCTTAGGTGAGTCGGAGGTTTCTGCGTCAGTTGAAGAAAGTGCCACCAATTTCCCGACATCATCCAAGCGAATAAGCTTGAACCCCTTGCCATCCCAGACGGCGAGAACCTCAGCCGTTGCTTCATCGGTTCGATGATAAAAACCGTAGAGGTTTGAAGTACCTACTCCAGCGCGATCAGCAATTTGTTTTGTACGCTCTGCCCCAAAGACTTCATTTCCGGTGCCGAACTTTGCTTCCTTGGCCAATTGCTGAACGCCAGCAGCGGATATCTCACGTAGCCTGATCAGGCCGTCCAACATTTCCGGTTTAAAATTCGGCGGCACAACAAAATAGGCGGAAGCACTACCAAAATCTCCTTTCTCAAGGTGCTCATGCACTTTTGAAAGCATCTGAATCAATATGACTTTCGAAGCCTCGGGCTCTTGAGCCGCTCCTAGACCATTTAAAGCTGGCAAAAATAAAAGCACCCCTGAAAAAAGAACGAAACGAGCAGCAGTGAAACAAGGCATGTTTAAAAGACTCGACACGGAATTCCCCTTGTAAAGTGAATACAAAACGAAAGTAAAAAAGGTGCTTTTCATGCCCCATTGGACACCGAAATCCCTCTCATCTCAGTGAATTGATCGAATTTTATTGCAAATCGCTCAAATTCAGTTCGGAGTTCACACCGAATCCCCTCATTTCATCGCAAAAGTGAAATTGCGTTAATCTGTACCCATTGTCCCAATTGGGAAATTGCCGTCGAACGTATCAAAGACGCGAACTATCTCGGCCCTACTAAAAACAACGGGACCAACGGTTGTGTCAGGTCGAATATTGTTACGTTCCACCAGCTCACGGAGAATCCCATGCGAGTTCCGACTATTTTACTTTTTGCCGTATTCGCCACATCTTGTTTCATCGGATTCAATTCGCAAACGAATGCCCAAGAAATAAGAAAGGCGATGCGTGACTATCGACACGATTCGGTCTTCAACTACCAGCCTGACGATCCGGAATTTCGCAGCAAGATGTTCAAAATCCATACCGGGCACTATGGAAAATTTTATAATTGCGACGGGCAGGAAGACAAAAGGTATTCGCCTTACATCTGCTGGAAGACTCACCATGAAAATAACTTCCCGACAAAGATGGGAATTCGCGAGCGAATTGGTTACGACATCGCCGAGGTCAAGCAGAGACTAATCGACGGTGCCGGAGCGTGCCAAGTTGGATGCAGGTGCAACGATTGCATCGCGGTCGATCCTGTTCAAAATTCGTGCAACTGCGCCGAGTGCAACCTTCCCGCATCCAACAACTCGACGACGAAAGGCTCAATGGCATCCTCGCGTCACCAGAGCTACAACGCTCACACGAAACTTCCACCCATCGTTTCCAAACAAGCGGCACGAATTAACAGCAATTCTGCTCATACTGAACTCAAGCCAGCATTACCCTACACACCCAAATTCGGCTTGGTCTCTGGAAAAACCCTTAACAACCGCCTAGCGAATGGTTCGCTCCAGACTCAAAACCAGACGAGTACAAAAACTTCCCGCGTTGCCGACAAGCGGACCAACAGCTTTTGGAACGCACTGAAACGATAGGCAATTCAAGCCAATTCTCGGTATCGACTTGTTCATACTCGCTGCCACGAACAATCGTTATCCGCCAGAGTTGGAATACCTCTCAGGTCACACAATAACGCTCGAGGACTCCGGCTATCGAAACGACCGGCGTTCATCGTCAAATGTATAGGTGCCTGGGGGACTGCGGAATCAAGGAGAGTCAAACCATTGATTTAAAAGCAAAATTGCCGAAGTGCGACCATGCCTCGCAGAGGTGTTTTGGTTTTAATCTAACACGTCGAGCGCCTGGCCCAAATCGGCAATGATGTCTTGAGAGTTTTCAATCCCGCACGCCAGGCGTATCATGTTGTCTGAAATCCCAAATTCAGCACGTTCTTCAGGCGTATAGGACCAGTAACTCATCACCAACGGTTGCTCGATCAAAGTTTCAACGCCCCCAAGACTTGGGGCGATCCTGGCAAGTTGGACTGCATCCACAACTCGTGCCGTCTGCTTCCAATCCGCACCCGCCACTTCGAAGGTGACCAACCCACCAAACCCCCGCATGGTTTGCTTGGCAATTTCATAATACGGATGCGATTCCAAACCGGGGTACAGCACGCGAGAGACTTTGGGATGGTTTTCGAGGTACTCGGCCACGCGTTGCCCGTTATTGTTGTGCCGCTCCATGCGAATTTCAAACGTCTTGAGACCGCGTTCAAGCAAGTAGCAATTGTGAGGCGTGTTAATTGCTCCCATGACGCCGCGCAACGCCCGCACCTCCTTGAGCTTCTCTGCGGTGCCCAACACAACTCCAGCAAGCAAGTCGTTGTGCCCGCCAAAATACTTAGTCGCCGAGTGCATCACATAATCGACCCCCGAAGTGATCGGTTGGATGTTGTAGGATGTCGCCAGCGTTGCATCAATCAATGTCTCGACATTATGTTTTTTGCCAATCGTCGCGAATCGTTCCAGGTCGAGAATGCTCAAATGAGGATTCGTTGGCGATTCACTAATCAGCATTTTGGTGTTTGAGTTGATTGCGGCTTCCATCGCATCGTAATCCCCCGTTTTTACCTGCCGAGTTACAATTCCAAAACGTGAAAGATGCTTGCGGCAATATTCGCGAGAGCGATGATAACACTCGTCAAAGAAAATAATTTCGTCATTGGAACTTAGCTTGGCGTTGAACAAACCAACCAACGCAGCCATTCCGCTGGCAAACAAAACCCCGTCTTCGGCACCTTCAAGCGCGGCCAGCTTTCGTTCAACGACTTTTTCACCTGGGACGCCATAACGCCCGTACTCACCCCGGTCTTGGTCGTTTTCAATAAAGTCGATAATCGACTGGGTATTTTCAAAGGTAAACGTCGAGGCCATCACGACTGGATCGGTAATTGAATTGGTTGGCTTTTGACGCGCCTCACCCGCGTGTACAGCAAGCGTCGAGATCCCAACCTGCTTTGATTCGCCTAAAGATTTCGAACAAGTTTCTGTGGGTATTTTTGAATTAGACAAAGGTTTTGATCCTGCAGTATCGACGGACATCACGGAGACTCCTGGTGCACCAGTTTGGTTTGGACAAACGCAAGAATGCGATTCCAACATAGAGCGTCGTTAACAGGCATCCAATTGATCTACGTGAGCATTCGACCAAAGTAGAATTTCATGGTCTGTCATTGCATATACAGCAAGTGACAAACACGACTACAGAAGGCTCTTTAGCAGATAAAGGCTGCAAGCGGCTAACAAATCCCTAAGACAAGATTATATCAAAGTAAACCTTGAATCTTCAATAAGAAAAACACTTTTCGTTTCACATTCCAGTAAAGCTTGCCGTCTTCGATACTGAGCAAGCTCCACAATTCAAATACCAAACGAGGGGCGAGAAACCCACCCAACTAGCCGTTCACTGGCCTAAATTGGACCTCGACCACAATATCGCTTTACTATTGATTCTTTGCCACACAATAGAGATTCTTTTCCCCCCGTAAGAATATTTCTCCATCGACCAAGGCGAGCGACGCACTAAAGCTATCGTCAAGGCGATTAGCAGAGAGCAATTTTGGCATCTCTGGCTCGCTGATCACGAGGGTGATTCCATCACGAGACGTTATAAATATTTTTCCGTCAGCAGCGACTGGTGATGCATAAACATCTCGAATTCCATTTAATCGAAATGGACCGACCAACTCCTCACCCGTCTTCGCATTGGCAATCGAAATGATGCCTTGATAGTGACGCAAAAAATAGAGTGATCCACGGTAGAGCAGGGGACTGGGCACGTAGGGAGTACGAGTCGCTCGCCTCCAAACCACATTTTGGGAATTGGAAATATCACCTTGGGCACCATCGAGCTGGATGGCTAACATCGATTTAATTTCATAACTACTGCCAACAAATACCACCCCCTCATGAGCGATGGGGGTAGCGACAATATTGTTGGACAACCCACCACAAGACCAAATTACTTTTCCATCTTCTAGGTTATAAGCTCGAACAGCATTGGTCCCTGCCACGATGACCTGCACGACATCGCGATGTTGATAAACAATTGGTGACGACCAAGATGTAACCTCTTTTCGGTCGACTTTCCAAATCTGTTCTCCCGTATTTTTATTCAAGGCAAGAATAAATGAATCGCCTTCGTGATCCCAATTGACAATTAAAGTGTTGCCATAAAGTGCCGGGGAAGCTCCCTCGCCATGAGCGTGTTTGGTGCTCATGGTGCCAATTGATTTCCGCCAAACAACATTGCCTTCAAAATCCAAACAATAAATACCGTAAGTGCCAAAATACGCGAAAATGTGCGTTCCATCAGTGACGGGTGAAGCCGAGGCTAACGAACCAGAGACATGAGAGCCTTCATGAGGAATGGCCGTGTGAAGTGTTTTTTGCCACTTGATTTCCCCATCGTTCCGGTTGATCGCAATCACATCAAACTTGAATTTCTGACTTACTTTTAGATTGTCATGTGAACCGGGAGCATTGTCTGGAATTGCTTCAAACTTGGGACCAAAAGGAATTGCAGTGGTAACAATAACCGTCTTGCCCCAAACAACTGGAGTCCCATGCCCGAGTCCCTCTAACGGAGTCTTCCACCGCACGTTTTGAGTTTCACTCCATTGCGATGGCGGTGTCGCAGTGGGCGATTCTCCAGTACCGATTGGCCCCCGCCACTGCCCCCAATTGGATTCCCATTTTTGTGCGACTGTAACGTCTAGAATTCCAGACCCAAGCCACAAGAAGATTACAGCATTTAAAAGGAAATGGACCCGATGCCTCGATGCGAAAGCTACTAGATTCATGAACGCCGTCCTGACAAAGTTAGACCACTGGGCTATCTAGTTTTACATTGATGCATCGTCCTGCCAACATTCGAGCGAGCAATTCGCTCAGAAGTTCTCTCACTCCGTGACCTAATTCCCCAACTGACTCAAAGCAGCGCAGGTCATTTTTGAAGGCGCAAAGGTGCAGCAATAAAGCTGGCAGCAACCTAAACCAGCAATCGTTCGAAAATTAACAGATGCTTAAAACATACCCAAAATTTACCATCTCCGTTCCCATTCGGCGGTCACCTCCCAATTACGTAGTCGACGTACCACTCAACTAATTCGGCAAACTGTTCCCCGCACTGAACAACAACCCAGGCCGTTCAATACAGTGAGCGGGCAGTTCGTCTTAGACGATGAACGCTTTTCCACGAAACTAAGGTTTGATAAAAACGGTGATTCCCATCTGGCAGCGAAGAATCGCAAATTGCCGATTCCTTCCAAGCAAGCTAGAATTAGCAAAAATCGGACAGTCAAACATTTCAATTCGGACATCTCATGAAGCGTCGCACTTTTATCAGGACTTCCTCTGGAATCGCAGTTGCGGGACTGGCAGCATCACTCGCTCGACCACTGCAGGCTTTTCTTGAGGACAGCAAATACAAGTCGACCCTTGGGCTGCAACTTTGGACTGTTCGCAACCAAATGGCTGAGGATCAAGCAAAAACACTCGAAGCCGTCAGAGATGCAGGTTATTACCAAGTCGAATTGATGGATGTTAGTGACGCGAAAGCACTTCTGCCAATTTGTAAGGATCTCGGCTTAAAAGTAACTTCCGCGTTCATGAACTGGCAAGCCATTTGCAATCCGGGAAACAAAGACGCCCCCCAGCTCGAGTCAATTCTTGAAGATGCATCGACTGCAGGTCTGAAACATCTTGTATTTGGCTACATTGGCAAAGGGCACCGCGAAACGGCTGACCAGTTCAAGGCTCATGCTGAAGCTTGCAATCAGTTCGGTGAGTTATGCAATAAGGCGGGGATGCAACTTTGTTACCACAACCACTCTTTTGAATTCGCCAAAGTGGCTGGTGAAAAAACCGGTTTTGATATATTCATGAAACAATTCGATCATGATAAATGCAAATTTGAACTCGACGTCTTTTGGGCCCAAATTGGAGGCTGGGATCCGATTGAAACCCTGAAAAAGCTCAAAGGCCGAGTCACCCAAGTTCACCTAAAAGACTTGAAAAAAGACACGCCAATCATCCTAGATGAAGGTAAAGTACCTCACGAGGCATTCAAGGAGTGTGGTAACGGCACCATCGACATGGCCAAGGTTCTTGCCACCTCAGAAGAGATCGGGGTCGAGCAATGCCATGTCGAACAGGACCAGTCCCCCAATCCAATTCAGAGCATCGGCCAGAGCATCAAACACTTGAATGGGCTGGGAAAATAATTGCGAATTGTATCGCTGAAGGCCACCCAACAACGAGATCGCCAACTGGCTTGCTGGGTAATCTTGAGCAAATAAAGCATGAGTCTTTTGCCTCGCAAGAACCCTGGTCGATACCGTAGCAAAACAATTCGTCAACTCGGTACGAATCAAATCAACCTGCGAGGCATTTGATTCAGGGAAGCCAACCTATGGATTCTTCGACACACCAGAGATTTGAACAATCGCAATACGAGTGGTTTGTCAAACTTTGGTCGGTGTTCGGCATCGGACTTTTTCTCGCAACATGGAAACTCTGGACACCTCAAACCGAGTTCCCTCAAATTCCATTTTTTGGATTTCTCGTCTCCACCCCCGGATGGATTGATTGGTTGGCGTTAGGCATTGCCATTGCCGGATTGACTGGATGCGTCGCCCTTCAATTACCTCGCGATAAAAATCTAACAAAAAGCCTGATGACCACTCAGGCAGCCAGCGGCGTGTTTGCGATCTCGATGATGGTCTTGATCTCACTGAATCAACAACGTCTCCAACCTTGGGCTTATCAGTTTTTGTTTTTTGCAACGCTCATCTGGCGATGCAAACGAGAACAAGCTCTTCCCGCAATGCGATGGATAGTGATCAGTATCTACGTGTACTCAGCGCTCAGCAAACTCGACTATCAATTTGTTCACACCGTTGGAGACCAAATGCTTTCCACGTCAACCAGACTGATTGGTGTTGATTCCAGCAAATGGCCGGCCGAGGTTAAAAGCTTCTTGATTTTGATGTTCCCAACTGCTGAACTGCTTATCGGAGTTGGCTTGTCGATCCACTCAACCCGGCGACTGGCCACATTTGCCGCCGTCAGCATGCACGTTGCCTTGCTGTTGATTCTGGGGCCAACAGGCCTCAACCACCAATATGGTGTTCTAGTTTGGAATTTATTTTTTGTCGTCCAAGCAATTTTGCTCTTCGGCTTGCAAACTAGCGCGAAGGGGTCTGCTCGAAAAACTACAGGCAAGAATCAAGCCAACCACATCAACTCATTTGCTAAATTTATCACCCTGTTTGTGGTGGGGTTTCCGATGACCCAATGGGTTGGAATCTGTGACCATTGGCCAGCATGGCAAGTCTACTCTCCGAGCAGTAGTCGGGCGAAGTTAATTAATCAGCGCTCGCTTGGAGCTTGGTCCATCGAAGCACTCGGTGTTCCAATTTACCCTCAAGGTCGTTTTCAATTTGCCGTCGCGGTCGCGATTGCCAAAAAACAAGAACTAGACCGTCCGCAGATCGAACTGCAAGACCAGTCGAATCGTTTCTCAGGTGAACGAAATACCGTATCTCTTAGTCGAGCAGACCAGCTCGCTAGAAAAGCCGATTCATTTTGGCTTAATACAAAAGCCAGAGATCTTTGGTACGAAAACTAATCTGCCGTCAACATTTCTTGAATGGAAATCCCCACCGCCAAGCCTAAAGAATGCGGAGAGGCTAAAATCCGAAACCGCTCTAGGCGGCCTTCGAATACTCAGATTCTAAAGCTTGCCCTTGCGCCTGCTCGGGCGTTGCCCGTTCCTCAAACACCAACCGATTCGTGCGACGTGCACGCACAAATCGCTGCTCGCCTTGCATTTTACGTTTCGACGTAGCCCAATCCTCAGCTTGCACTGTCAGATCAGTCAGTAAGCGTTGCACGGCAACTCGGCTATTCTCCAATCTTTCACGACTGCACTTTCGCGGTATATGAATCTTGGGGCCAAAGATCATGCGAATTCGAGACCGGTGCGATGGAATCGCAAATTTATCCCATGTATTCAATCGAAAAGGATTACTCACACCGACGCCCACCGGAACCAGTGGCATGGCCAGCAACGACGATAAATAAATTGGCCCAAGAGCCATTTCCCGACGTGGTCCGCGAGGGCCATCCGGAGTAATCGCAATGCTGGAAAACTTTGAGTTCGCCTTCATTTTTCGAATCGCCGACGAACCACCACGTGAAGAGCTACCACGGACAATGTTCAAGCCCAGCCGCAAGGCAGTCTGATTAACGAATTCGCCATCACGATGCTGCGAACAAAGCACGGTCAATGGCGTATGCCCGTATCGTGGCAAAACGCTGATGATGTTCTCATGCCAGAAAACGCAGATGGCATGCTCATTGTATTCCGGCCTCGCGGGATCGGCTGAGCGATCGTAATGACAGATCCGATAGTTTAATAAGTCAAGCGCGCGCGGAATCAAAAGCGAGTTGAATTGCCCGATAACTCTTTGCTGAAACGTCGCCTGAAATTCTTCGCTCACCTGTTAAGCATCCTTGCCATTTTCTTCAAATCAAATGGAACATTGAACGACCTAGCCACCCCAAGTTCCGCTAAAAACCTCTGTCGCCGGCCCCGTCATGAAAACATGATTCGTATTTTCATCCCACTCGAGTAATAAAGTGCCACCACGTAAATGATTAGTTAATTTTCTCTCAGTTCGACCCGACAAAACACCTGCGACGCAAACCGCACTCGCCCCCGTCCCGCAAGCCAATGTCTCTCCTGACCCACGCTCCCATGTTCTTTGACGAACTTCATTTGGCGAGATGATCTCGACAAACTCAATGTTTACTCGAGCTGGAAATCGCGGATCCTGCTCTATTCTGGGACCAACTTTGAGCACTAACTCATCAGAGATCCTTTCGACAAAAATTACACAGTGCGGATTCCCCATCGAAACACAAGTCACCTCAAATTCATGCCCCGCGGCAGCCAATTTAACGTTGACCACCTGGTCGTTGAACTCAGGATTGCCTTCAAGTTTCGTGGGAATCTCGTCAGCTAGCAATATGGGTTCACCCATATCGACGCGAACTTGATGGACTTTACCGTTTTCTGCCTCGACGTCCAATGCCAAGATTCCAGCGCCGGTCTCAATGTGCATGCGATCTTTCTTACAAATCCCATGGTCGTACATATATTTTGCAACGCAGCGAATTCCATTCCCGCACATCTCCGACTCGCTACCGTCAGCGTTAAACATCCGCATTTGGGCATCCGCAACCGCCGTGGGACAAATCAAGATCAGCCCATCGCCACCAATTCCTTTATTACGGTCAGCCACAGCAATCGACAGACTAGCTGGGTCGGCAGGCGTTTCATGGTTGAAGCAATCGACATAAACGTAGTCATTGCCAGCACCGTGCATTTTGGTGAATTGCATCTTGGATTCAACCAATGTTTGAGAGGGAAAGAATTAAAATCTCATTCTCACAAACAGAATCCAATACCTCAAGTCGCAACCAAAGTTTGTGCGAGAATCTCCTTGATTGCCTTGCGATCCGAGGGGGACAAATGCTCAAAGTCTTTCGATTCGTCTTTACCATTCAACACTTCATCAAGCCGAGCCATCACACGGGTCTTGACTCCTACCGGCAATTTCCTGAATGCGTCAGAGTAAATCAGAAAACTACAGGGATACTTGAACATTCGAGTCTTCAAATCAAACTCCCGAAGATTCCGATTCATCGCA
The DNA here is from genome assembly GCA_029247405.1 of Mariniblastus sp. GTDB lineage: Bacteria > Planctomycetota > Planctomycetia > Pirellulales > Pirellulaceae > Mariniblastus. Next base: position 6,385 of record JAQWLH010000012.1, on the reverse strand, counting down.
TCAGACGGCCCCTGCTGTTCAAACATCTTTGCAAAATCACTGGAACCTTTTATTGGATTCTCCAATGCCAACTCGTCACAAAACAAAAGAGCTTTGACAACACGTTCAGCGGAAGAATCGTAGCGGCGACGGGTGGAATCAGATTCGTGATCCGGTTCCCGATCGAACAATTTATTCATCACTTTCGCATCGTAGGCCGCCTGACGCCCGGTGTAGATCGCCTCGGTCAAAACATTGTGCATATGCACCTGATGTTGCAAAACCATTTGGGCAACGATGTCACTATGATCGAAAAGATATGGGGAGGTATCGACGATTGAACTCAGCTTCTCGACGTTGGCACCCTTTTCGATATTTAACTCCGAGGGATCTCGCTCAAACCGCTTCATTCCCGTTTTTTCAGTTTTTGGCAGCCAAGCGTTCCCCCGATGCCGAAGATCACCGTGCGTCCCGCTCACATACCATCCACCAAATCGTTCTTCAAAATTCGATTGCTCATCGATCAGATTGGTTCCTAAATTATATTGCGGCATCCCACTGTCAGTCGGAAAGACACTCCGGACTATGTGACCAGGTCGTCCTCGCGTATGGGACGAACCATGGCATTGCAAGCACCTTGAGGTTTCCCTTTGCAGCACCGGCACCTCCGACTTTTCCTGTGATAACGTATAAAAGGTAGCGCCAATTTCGGGATCTGAGGCCGATATTTCGATGACCGTTCCACCCTGAACCCATCCCAGATAAATATCATCATTAAAGTAAATCGCCCGCGGCTTAGACGGAGTAATACGACTAACCTGAAGGCTGGTTTTTGAAAACACCAACGCCTGAGATTCCACCGGCACGTTAAGCTTTTGAAGCAGTGAGTTCAGGTACCCGTGCTCCTCATTCCACTCAAGCGTTTCCGTACCATCGGCCAACTTTTTGGAAAACGAGTAGACCTTATCCGTTGGCTCGGCTCGGCTATAGTTGATCGGATCCGATTCGTACTTTGCTTGCCCAAACGCGAACGAGCCAAACAAAACAGACACACCGCTCAAAATGTTTACTACAAGTCGCTTCATTTAAGTTGCTTTACTCAAGTAATGTTGTTTTTCTTATCATAACCGACGATCCGTCCCAAGTCGCTGAGCTCGAACTCAATTTTCAATCACAAAAACAACAGGCACAGTGCGAGCGATTTCGCACGCACCTCGCCAAGCAAGGCGAATAACTTTGCAACGCAGCCACAGGGGCATCGAACCGTGTGAGAGGTTGCCCACTCTCAAAAAGACCTTCAAAACAAAGCCTCTCCAGTCACTGATTTAATCTAAGACATTCTGTTGGTCGCTTTCATTCTTGCCGAAGGCCTCAGACTCAAACGGGAATCACAACCAAGAATATTCATTCGTCATTATGCCCCCTATAAACTCATAGAGCGGCGTTGCAAACTCAGCTCACCTATTTCGAGCCAAGGCGACCTCACCTAAATCACACACAGGCCCGCGAGCTGTCATATCAAAAAAAAAGACGGGTCATCAAACCCGTCCCTATTTAAAATCGTGCTTCTCAGGAATTGTCTACTTTTTAATTCCTGCCAGGGCCACTATTCGTCACCCGCCTTGAGCCATGGTGTCAACGTCGGCTCATAGGGGCACAGCTCTGATTCCTTAAAATACAAATTAATCTCTCGAGTCGCAGATTCAGGACTGTCAGAGGCATGGACCAAATTCATTTGACGACTGCTGGAGAAGTCGCCGCGGATCGTGCCGGCGGCAGCTTTTAGCCCATTGGTCGCTCCCAGCATGTCCCGGACGACTCGTATGACTTCTAAGCCCTCAAGAACCATGGCCACAACCGGTGCCCCGGTAATGAACTCCTCAAGTCCACCGTAAAACGGTTTTTCAACATGTTCCGCGTAGTGTTGTTTTGACAGATCAGGCGTGACTTGAATCATCTTCATAGCCACGATGTTGATCGCTTTTTCCTCAAAACGGGCAATAATCTTCCCGATCAAGCGTCTTTGGACACAGTCGGGTTTTAACAGGATAAGTGATCTTTCCATCGGGATACGAATACCTTTTAAGTTGATTGAATGTTGTTGAGTTGATGTATCGTCGGTTTCCCGATTCAAATCTGAATTCGGCGGCAGAATCTCTCTCGAGCCTTAAATTCCGAACTTCGACACAAGTTTTCCGGATTCTAACAGAGATTTCCCCCTTTCGAAAACGGTATCTATTTGAGAAACTTTCCGACTTGACTTATAACACAGCACTTCGATTTCACCTCAAAACACGCAATGTTTCACAATATGATTCATTGTCGCTTTTTACCTTAGGCCTGTTTCACTCAATAGTCATTGATCTGTTGCTTCATAATTACAACGACACGATGTTGCTGCGACGATCTTTCACCAGCGGACTCAAACTTGATCAAACTTGACTCACCGAGTTCGCCATCAAAGAAGCTACCATGATTAGCGTTACCGACCAGTTTCCACCTACAAACAAACCTTCTGAATCCCTTGCTGGCGTTACCGTTCGCTTAGCGGGCGACTCCGGTGACGGAATGCAGCTCTTGGGTACCCAATTAACCAATACCTCAGCCCTCTCCGGCAACGATGTCGCCACCTTTCCCGACTTTCCGGCTGAGATTCGTGCGCCTCGCGGAACCCGCGCTGGTGTCAGTGGTTTTCAAGTCCAATTTTCAGCCGAAGAAATCTTCACACCGGGAGACGGGCTCGACGCTTTGGTTTGCATGAACCCTGCTGCCTTGGTTACCAACCTGGGCGACCTCAAACGATCAGGAGTTTTGATCGTTAATTCCGACAGTTTTGAGGCAAAGGATCTCAAATTGGCGAAACTGGAATCCAGTCCGCTCGAAGACGGCACAATCGAGGCGTATCGGACCATCAAAGTCGCCATGACAGCCTTGACTCGAGGCGCCGTTGAACCGACTGGCCTATCGGTCAAACTCGCCGATCGCTGCAAAAACTTTTTTGCGATGGGATTAGTATTCTGGCTTTACGGACGTGACGTTGAACCAACGTTACGCTTTATCGATCAAAAGTTCTCCTCCAAGCCCGAAATCGCAGAAGCGAATCGACTGGCACTTAAAGCGGGCTGGAATTACGGTGAAACGACAGAGGACTTTGCCTCGACTTATCAAGTTCCAGCGGCCGAGTTGGCCCCGGGAACCTATCGCAATATCATGGGTAACCAAGCCCTTGCTTGGGGCTTGATCACGGCAGCCAAACTCAGTGACAAAGAACTTTTTCTCGGCTCGTACCCGATTACACCCGCTAGTGACATTTTACATGAGTTAAGCAAACACAAAAACTTCGGTGTGCGAACGTTTCAGGCAGAGGATGAAATTGCAGCAGTCTGTTCAGCAGTCGGCGCTGCATTTGGCGGCAGCATGGCCATCACGACCAGTAGCGGTCCTGGAATTGCACTCAAGGGTGAAGGCATGGGACTCGGCATGATTCTTGAACTTCCGATGATCATCATTGATGTTCAACGCGGTGGACCGAGCACGGGCTTGCCAACAAAAACCGAGCAGTCTGACCTGATGATGGCAATGTACGGTCGAAACGGTGAGTCTCCGCTTCCCATCATCGCCGCTCGAAGCCCAAGCGATTGCTTCAATGTTGCTATTGAAGCTTGGCGAGTTGCAACCAAATTCATGGTACCGGTGCTCATTCTCTCCGATGGATTTATCGCCAACGGCGCCGAACCGTGGAAACTCCCAGACATCGAGGCACTTGAAAAGATCGATATCGAACACCCCGTTCAACCCAATGATGGAGACACTTTCTTGCCGTATGCTCGCAATGAACACCTGGCGCGGCCTTGGGCTTTGCCCGGTACACCTGAGTTGATGCACCGCGTCGGCGGCTTGGAAAAACAGGACGGCACGGGCAACGTAAGTTATGATCCAGACAATCACCAATATATGGTTGAAACCCGCGCCAAAAAAGTTGAGTTAGTCGCCGATTTTGTTGACCCGATTGAAGTGGAAGGAAGCGACGAAGGAACGTTGGTGATTAGCTGGGGAGGAACCTACGGCGCCTGTCACACCGCGGTCAGCACTTGCATCGCTGATGGCGTCAAAGTCGGGCATGTACACTTGCGCTGGCTCAATCCATTTCCGCGAAATCTCGGCGAAATCATTAAACGCTACGATCAAGTGCTGGTTCCCGAACTCAACATGGGTCAACTTCGCGCTCTGATTAAACAACAGTACCTCGTTGATGCCCAAGGCCTCAACAAGATTAAAGGCAAGCCATTTCACGTCAACGAAATCGTTGACGGCATCAATGCAATTTCTAAATAACCATTTTGCGATGCCATGTTTCGGCAGCAAATCAATTTGAACCAAACGCACAACTTATTAATAAAGCGTGACTATGAGCACTGAACTTCCTGTCCTTAAACCAGCTGATTTTGCGTCCGACCAAGATGTTCGCTGGTGCCCTGGGTGTGGCGACTATTCAATTTTGGCTCAAATGAAGAAAGTGCTCGCCGAGCTTGGAAAGACACCCGAAAACACTGTCTTCATCTCCGGGATTGGTTGTTCGAGTCGATTCCCCTATTACATGAATACCTATGGAATGCACAGCATTCATGGTCGAGCACCGGCATTCGCGACTGGCCTTAAATCGACTCGTCCAGAGCTAGACGTCTGGGTCATCACTGGAGACGGAGATGCCTTAAGCATTGGTGGAAACCACTTCATGCACATCATTCGCAGAAACGTCGATGTGAATATCATCCTGTTCAACAATGCAATCTATGGCTTGACTAAAGGCCAGTATTCGCCCACATCCAAAGTTGGCACAGTCACCAAGAGCACCCCGAGGGGGTCAATTGACCACCCTCTCAATCCTGTTTCAGTTGCGATTGCCGCCGAAGCAAGTTTTGTAGCTCGCTCCATCGACACTAACATTAAACACCTTGTAAAGACGCTAATTCGAGCTTCGGAACACAAAGGCACGTCATTCGTAGAAGTTTATCAAAACTGCAATGTTTTCAACGACGGAACATGGGCCTACGCAAAAGACAAAGCAACCAAACTTGATACAACGGTCGAACTGGAGCATGGCAAGCCTCTGATTTTTGCCAATGGCACAAAAGGGATACGCCTCAATGGCTTCACGCCCGAAATTGTCGACCTAGAAAAGGTCGCTCAAGACGACTTGCTTTTCCATGACGAAAAAACGGACAACTCTCAACTCGCATTTTTGTTAAGTCGCATGCGATACCCTGAATTCCCAGAACCCATTGGAGTCTTTCGAGACATTGATCGTCCGACTTATGACGACATGATCAACTCGCAAGTTGACGACGCTCGGGCAGACAAAGGTGATGGTGAATTGGGCAAATTGTTTTCTAGTGGTGATACCTGGACGGTCGGCTAGAGCCTTTGAACCCCCCAAACCAAAAACGCGTTCTGGTGGTTGGTGAATTCGGCACCCGCAATGGCGGCGAGAATTCATTCCTAGCCATCGCTTCACGGTTAATCGAATTTGGCTGGGAAATGCATGCGGCCATCCCACCCGCTTCAGATTTTGCGACGGCTCTTGAAGAGATCGGCATTCACATTCACCCGTGGATGGTTCATGAAACAGACGGCTCTCGCAAATCTCAGGCGTCTGTGCGAAGCGAACTCGCCACGGCCATCAAGACGATTCGTCCTAAAATATTGCACTTCAACAGCCTTTCTACTTCTCGGATCGGCGGGCCCGTCGCGAGAGAACTAAAAGTCTCGAGCCTTGGATACCTGCGCGACATCCTCAAGCTCTCCAAAAAAGCCGTGCAAGATGTCAATCAAGTTGATCGTCTTATTTCCGTTTCTAAAGCAACCCGAAATTGGCATGTGGCCCAAGGCATCGCTGCAGAAAAATCGACGGTGATCTACAACGGAGTTGACACGGATACGTTCTGTCCACGGCCAATAAATCCAAAATTTAATAGCCACCAGATTCGGGACGAATTTTCAATCCCCACTGATGCCGAAGTGCTGTTGTTTGTGGGTCAAATCGGAATGCGAAAAGGTGTTGAGCGATTAGTTAATTCTTTTCTTGACATGGCGGCAAGCCGACCGATTCTGCATTTACTGATTGTTGGTAAACGTCATTCAACAAAACAGGAGGCCATCGATTACGAAAACAAGATCCTCGCATCAGCCCATCGTTCACCGTTTTCAAACCGCATTCACTGGCTCGGCCGTCGCACCGATGTACCGGAAATCATGCGTGAATCAACCATCCTTGTTCACCCAGCAAGACAAGAACCGCTTGGGCGTGTCCTGCTCGAGGCAGCATCCACAGGACTTCCAATCGTCACCACTCGCGTAGGAGGATCCGCCGAAATTCTAAACCAGCCATTTGACCACTTGCTGACGG
>JAQWLH010000145.1 GCA_029247405.1 Mariniblastus sp. | reverse complement strand
CTACTTTGTTTCTTACTCAAGAAGGCTAGAAACTGTTTTAAAAAAGTATTTTTTGAACAGGAAACTCAGAATCGTCGACAAATGAAAGCCCTTGGGTGAGCAACTTGAAACCGCCACGGCTGGATAACCCAAGCTTATCATTGACTACTCCCAACAAGGGTGTTTTGAATTCAAGAATATGATATTTCAATCTGGGAAATGAAGGATGATATCAACTCTATCTGTCTGCGGAATACTTTCCAATTTTTGTGAGGAAGCTTTTGTTGTTGTGAACAAGTGACTCGCAGGGTTGTAGAGCTGATGCAGACCAGCAGGAACTGCCGCTTTTTTTAGCAGACAATCCAAAGCGGCTTAAATACTGTGTTTTGTCTTGCAAGGGGAGCGGCTTCTTTTCTTGATGCTCACATAACCAAAACAACAACTAAATTGGTTCTTTAATCGCCGCAGCCAAGGAATCATCATCTTTCTAAACAACTTGGAAGAGGAGCTATCGAAAGAAATTTGGAGGCGAAACTACAATTCCCAAATCCATCGCGCGGACAACGAGGTCCAAAAATTTGAGCCAGTCAAACCTGATTGGAACAGCAGTCGCTTATGAGTGCAATCTTAATTTTGATCGCGAGATGATTGCTGACGTTTGCAATTACGTTGGCCACAGAACTCATCGCGACCCATTGCCTGTTCGAACCAACGGCGTCCACAAGTCGCATTACCTGCCCCCAAAAAGTGGTCGGACAAAATCCGGGGACAGGCAAGTGCGTCTTGAAGAGTCGTTTGAACTCAGCATTAAATTGTTGATAGCAAGGTGGTTTCTGGCGTTTGCATCTGCGTTGGTTACTCGCGGTTGAAGCTTCCCATTGCCGGTTAATAAACTGGAATCCGTCAGCCAAATTGCCTGCCAAAAAGGTTTTGTCGCTCAACTCCGCTGTCGTTTTATGATCCAGGAAATTTTGCTTGGCACACCAAAACTACCTTTATGAGTTGATGGATAAATTGATTTTGCTCCACCATCAAATTAAGTTTTTGATTTACCCATCTTCCATGGATCTTTTATAAACCAACCCCTTCACCTCGCAAAACTAGATTAGACCTTATTCACACTACTTCAAACCTAACTCAAATACGAGTGAGCGATTTTGCACACCACCGGCGTTGAGATCAAACTCAAACGTCATATCGACAGGCTGCATCCAATTTTCATCCCATCGTCTCAACCGTGGTGCTTATGTTTCGCCAAGCATTGAGGACACCCACTTGGCACGCCAACGGGCGAGCGATACAGCACACCTCTGCCCCGTTCTTTCGGCAAGACGCCCCACCAATACGATGCACTGAAAATACCCACCCCCCCCATTCGGATGGCCACAAGCAAAGAAATTTGAGTCTTACCAATGAATAACCGCCTTTTGCGCTTCGAACTTGTTACAGATTCAAATTCAAAATCTGCGTGCATTCCCGCACTGCGAAAGGCACAACGTTCACCGAAGCCAACCAGAATCCGATTCTATTCCCCCAAGATTGGCAGCAATCTGACCTTCGCTTAACCAAAATTGAACCATCTTGCAGTCAACGGGGAATAGCGATTTTTTAGAGCACCGTGATTCTTTTTTCTTCTAAAAAAAAAATATATTTTTCCCATATTTATAATTGAGACAGTCTTTTTGAAGGCAGAGCATCGGCCCACTTGTTAGTTGATTCCTACTTTAATTGGGAAACGAAAGCAATTGTTTGCGACCAAGTGAGTCATTTCAAGAGAATTTTTCACCCAGCAACAGAGTCAATCCTGATGGTTTTTTTTCCAAAGGTCTCCCAGATTGCTGGTTATTCGTCTCTCCTTCCCCAACCTGAATCAGAGGAAAGGAATCTCCTACGAGCACTTGTTTCTCATGGCAAACGAACCAACCATCCCTTGAGTGCAACAAGGCAACGCTTATCTGACGCATGGAATCCATATCAAAATCACAACAACAATCTTCATGCGAACTTCGAATATCCACCGGTCAAGGGGTTGTCGTACAAAAGGAGCATTTGTCGCCGCGACCCTTGTTAGGTCATCAGGATCGTTTGAAGCTATCTCCCAACGAGTCCGATCCATACACCAAAGACCATTCCTGATTACATTTAGGATCTGTACGAAACACGTACGCCATGCTTAAAGATAGGTTAACTCGTCAAGTAAGAGGGCCGGCAGTCGAGCGAATGAACAACGCTCCAATTCAGTCTAGGAGCGAAGTTTAAATGAAAGCTACCTACGGTGCACGCCGAACGGGAATCGCGAAATACCAACGACAGCCGATTGCGTTCAGTTTCTTTGAAGGTATTCGCTATACCTTAGGTGTACCCGCCTGTCACAACGAGTCGAGAATTTACACGATCTTTTCGAGGAACAAAGCACGTCAGCCACCCACCCGTCCTATTTTCATGCTCAACACGATTGGCAATAATGTTAAGAACACCAGCTCTTATCTGATTTAGATCAAAAATCCAAATCCAGCTTCTCGCATCGAACCCACCCCAGAATTAAGTGAACTTCTCTATGTCAAAATATAAATCGATATTCACGTTTGCGTTTTTGGTTTTATTTTTATTTTCAACTACTGGGGAGTCTCAAACCTCTTCACTGCAGGACATCGGCGAAAAAGCTGTCGCTAAAGGTTTACCTGAAATGGTGATCTATACAGCAAAAGAAATTCTTACCCTTGACCCTTTGAAACCAAAAACTGAGGCCGTTGCGGTCGTAGGAGACCGCATTCTAGCCACTGGGACGTTGGCTGAATTGAAGACCGCAGCGGGGAATCAAGAATTCACCGTCGACGAGACGTTTAGTGATCAGGTAATGGTTCCGGGATTTATTGCTCAGCACGATCACCCTGTTCTTACTGCGCTCACCATGGCCTCTGAAATCCTCGCGATCGAAAACTGGGTTCTACCAGCAAAAACAGTTCCCGCGGTCAAAAACAAAGATGACTTTTTTGAGCGGATGATTGTTGCCGAGAAAAGCCTTAGTAACCCAACTGAACCGCTTGTTACCTGGGGCTACCATCCAAGCTTTTTTGGTAAATTGACCCGCAGCGAACTCGATCAAATAAGTATGACCCGACCAATCGTGGTTTGGGCAAGGTCGTGTCATGAATTGATCTTGAATTCAGCGGCGTTGAAAGCGGGTGGTGTTACCCAAGAGCTAGTTTCGAACTGGAATGCATCTCAAAAAGACCAATCGAATTACGCCGAAGGACATTTCTGGGAACAAGGGATGTTCGCAGTTCTTTCTACTCGGATTGCGACTATGATCGCGACGCCCGAGAAGCTCCAGAGCGGACTTGAGTTAGCACGAGACTATATGCATGCCAAAGGCATTACGTTTGGCAACGAACCCGGGGGGATTTTAGTTAAACCGATTCAGGATGGTGTGAATCAGGTATTTTCGCAGCCCTCGATGCCTTTTCGATGGACGTTCATGGTGGATGGCAAGACGATGATGGACAAATACGACAACGACGCTCAAGTGATTGCCGAATCTGAGAATTTATCCGGATGGTACAACGGAATGACGAGTCAATCTCCTAAAGCGGTTAAGTTGTTCTCCGACGGGGCGATCTATTCACAGTTAATGCAACTTCGTGAGCCTTACCTCGACGGACATAAGGGGGAGTGGATGACTGACCTCGACGTGTTCCAGCGTGCTTTTCGTGTTTACTGGGAAGCTGGGTACCAGATTCATATTCACGTTAATGGTGACGCCGGACTCGATCGCCTCCTCAATACTCTTGAAACTAATTTGCGGCGGCATCCACGGCATGACCACCGTACAACGGTCGTCCACTTTGCGGTTAGCGGAAAGGACCAAGTTGAACGCATTCAACGCCTGGGTTGTATTGTTAGTGCTAATCCATACTACGTTCGGGCGTTGGCTGACAATTACAGCCGAGTGGGCCTTGGGCCAAAGCGAGCGGATCAGATGGTGCGGATGGGAGATGTCGAGCGTGCTGGAATTTCTTATTCCTTTCATTCAGATATGCCCATGGCGCCGGCTGATCCACTTTTTCTAATGTGGTGTGGCGTTAATCGAATTACGACTTCCGGTCGCGTGGCGGGTGAAAACCAGCGTATCAGTCGTGAAGGGGCGCTACGTGCGGTGACTCTCGACGCTGCTTTTTCGTTGCGGATGGAGAAAGAAATTGGCAGTATCGTGACTGGGAAATTAGCGAATTTTACGATCCTCAATAAAAACCCCGTCACCTGCGATTCGATAGAAATCAAAGACATCGCGGTCTGGGGTACTGTTCATGAAGGTCGCCTACTCCCGATTTCTCGAAAGGCAAACAAGGCATCCATTGGCCTCTCAACCGATTCAGATAGCAAAAAACTAGCTCGCGTTAGACGTTTGAATGCAAGGCAGTTGCGCCGGATAGCAAGTACTCAACAAAACACGAGTGACGGTAACACAAGCAGGGGGTTGCTCGACTTAATTGGAATAAATCAGCAGGTCACTCACCCGACTGCCCGCGGTTGCACCTGCGGTAGTCCGCTCGTTCATGCACTCGTCAAGGCACTCCAAGAGAACATGTAAGGTCTAATTTTAGCTCGGCTTTTGCTCCAATAGAATTTTAAAGGACAGGAAGCACAGTGACTAAAAATTCGAACAAGAGAAACCGTGTGTTCCCTGCTGGTAAATTTGCGGATGCATCGCCGATGTTGGCCACGGGTATCCTCAGAAGCCACCTTATTTTCGAATCACAGCGAGATCCGTAGCCTCGGAGCCAATTGGATTTCAGTTCCACCCAACTGATTACCCTCGTTTGTCGGCGTATAAATTTGGCGGCAAAAATTGGGCCCACATGCACACCACCCGCCCACAGCACCGCAACCCAATTGGGCAAGGTGGATTAAATCCTCTCTTTGTTCCTATCTAACCGGGTATAAAGCAATCGTGTTGACGTCGAGGGTCAAGATGGAAGATTGGATTGAGTGTTAAGTGTTTCAATCAGTTGAAGCACTTCATTTTCGATTGCATTTCGAATTTCCTGCATAGACTGCCATCGCTCTTCGGGATTTGTGGCTTTGATTGCATTAAAAGCTGGAATATCCCAACCGATAACTTTTGATTTTCTCGAATACATCCCCGCAACACAATTCAAAAAGACATCACATTGCTCGGTTGTTTGAGCATGGCAAAGTGTGACCACATAATCAAACTTTTCCTTATCCCGCGTACGTTTGAAGATTGTTTTTAGGGCATCAAGGTGAATCTCGATCTGTTTTTCAGCCATTAACTTGACAAGCCCCTGGCCTAGAGTTCCTTCTTCAAATCCAGAGCAATGAGCATCGATCAGCCCCTTCCCGTAATGGTTCGCAAAGGCCTCTGCAATTCGACTTCGACCACCAAGATAGGTGCAAACAAATAAAATTCTTATTGGACTCATAACATTGTTCCCAAAAAAAAAATTGAACAATTGGGAGATTAAATTGCTGTTAAAACCAAGCGTTGTTTTGACAACTTGTCTGAATGCTGAAGACACTCAGCAACTCATTCGATTGAAGAAGTGATTTTAATCCATAAAAAGATTTCTCTGGGGTTTCATCCTATCTTTGATTTTGTCTACGCAAATTAACAGACTTTCTATCACAGCATCATCGGTTCCAATCACAGGGGAATCGATCCAATTAGCCAAGAAACCGACCAATCGCACCGGTTTGTTCCAGACGGTTGCGTTGCATGGTCAAGTCCAAATCACCGTAGTGTGCGACAGGGCTGCCATAGGCATTAAGGAGGGTCGTGTACCAGTTGCTCAATGTTTGATGACCTTTTGTGCCATGAAACGGCAAGCGAATATATCTGCCTTCGATATCAAGTTTTGAATTCTTACCCGTCATGATGACCATCGGAGCCTCAGTGTCTGGGCTGTGATGGCCAGCACCGGTCTCGGGCATGTAGATAATGGTCGTATTATCGAACATGGTGCCATCCCCTTCTGGTATTTCACTGAACTTGGTAACCAGTGTTTTCACCTGCTTCATATGATGTGTTTTGATGGCGTCTCGCATTTTCGCCGCCCCCGAGATTTGCCCGCCATGACCGATCTGGTGAATACTCGTTTTCTGATTATTTTCAGGTAGCGAAGTGATGTCGGTTCCTAAATCGTCAATGGTATAAGTCACCACATTGGTTAACCCCGAGGCCATCGCGCCCACGATGATGTCGGTAAAGGCCGCCTGTTTTTGTGGCAACGTGGCGTCTTCGCCGCCATGCTCATGGATTCGATTAATTTTGGGCAGGTATTGTTTAACCTTCTCTCCAAGCGAATCAACTTTGGTATTCCGATCACGGACCGATTGCAACGAAGCCAACTGATCTACGATTTTCGCCCTTTCATCACCCTCAAGCCCTTGAAGCCGACGTTTTTCCTGTTCATGGAGGTAGTCAAACAAGGCGATGTCCGACGCAACCTCATCGGTGTTAGTGACGGACTTAAATAATTCCTGATAGGCAGTCATCGGATCGGCGTAACAGTAGTTACGCTGCTTGGCCGCGGGTGCAGAGTAGCCTGACACAATTCCGGTTCGATGGTCACGTCCGTGGGGGACTGCCAGCGACATTTCAATATGACCGAAGGGAGAAGGAAAGAGCTTGGCGAGTTCGAAGTCAATGGTCGCACGCTTAATGTTACTGAGAATATCACGTCCGGCTTTGTAGGCCCCCATACAGCCAGAGTAGGAATAATGGCCGCCACCGCTAACTGACATCGAAACGCCGTGAAGAATCGTCATGTTTTGCTTGTAGGCGTCCAAGGTGCTAAGCCAATCGGGCAATTCATGATTGGCAAGGTCCAAATCAAAGGCCTGCTTTTCTTTGTGTTTCTTAAGCTCCTTGGAGGAAAAGGAAGGCAACCCAAACTGTTGGGTAAGATTACCGTTGGACTTACGTATAAAGATAAATCGGTGATGCTGACCACCGTTGACCTCAAGTGGCGAACCTAAGAGGTGGTTAAACGATGGCATGAATGCCAAACTGGTGGTTCCCAACGCGGTCGTCTTCAACATTTGTCGCCGGCTGATCAACATTGGCTAATCCTTGAGTGTTCATTTACGATAGATAAAGGAATCGGATGTTAGCAACGATACGATAACTTCGTCGAAGCTACCATGGCTATCGGTGTACGCTTTCTCAGCATCCAACAAAGTTTTTGAATCTGAGAGTGTTTCGTTACGTCCTAGAAAGTAACGAAAGGCATAGCGAATGATAGATTGCCTCACTTTGGATGAAGCTGACAAACGGTCGATTAGGTCAAAGGCATCCACCACCTTGCCGTCGAGTTTTTCCTCACCAGTTCCTTCCAAAACTCCGCCGGGGTCAACGGGCAGTGTCTTGTAGGTCGGTAGCGTAGCTCCAAATTCGTTCCAACTGCCACGTTTCGCCTCGGTCATAAGATTGTCCGGATGCTCAAGGCTCTCCCGAGTCCGAAACCGGCCGAAGTCATCATAACTTTCGAACGGAAATCCTAGCGGATCCATTTTTTGATGGCACCGCCAACAGTAGGCATCTCCCGTTCGAATTTCCATTCGTTGTCGTAGAGTTTTGTGATGATCCGGGGGAATAACCGCGTCGACGGTAATTGGGACATCAGGAATGGTTCCTGATAAGAGCTTTTCGCGTATCCATTTGCCGCGGTGGATTGGATCGGTTTCAAGATTCTGTGAGTGAGCAATGAGCCAAGCAGGGTGAGTAAGCATGCCTTTGCGATTTGGAACATGGGCTGGCTGCCGTGCGGGGTAGTCCCAAGTTTTCCAATCCAAATTCCAGTATGTGGTGACTTGTTCCCCCCGCATCTGTTGGCCAGTGCGTCCAAGCACGTTGCCACCGTGCCAGAATCCCATTGACATTTTCATGTAAGGCATGCCGTTGCTTTGCCCTTTGCTAAAATGCCGCTCCAGCGCAGGCATCATTCTTTTCAGAGTGGTCAACAGCGCCTTGTTGTCATCACCTCGTGTTTTACGAAATTCCCAAATCGTCAACAGAAATTCCCTGTGAGGGGCAATGTCTTCTGGTGCAAAGTTTTCCCAGTCTTGCTTTTTAAAACGTTCGAAGACCATCTTCATCTGCTGCGAACCAGCTTCCATTGCCTCGCTGTCGCCGGAATGATAGACAAAAAACTTATCAGTCGTGAGCAGTTCTTCGAACACGCGTTCGTCTTTCTCAAGCACATACTCAACGAGCATATCTGCTTCATCGATCAGGCGGCTGACTGCTTGCTCGTGCCGCCCCGCGCCGAAACGCGAGTCATCTTTAAACACTTCCTGTGCCATAGGGTACCCAAAGAACTCGCGAAAGAATCGCAACTTCCGAATGGGCTGGTTCGTGACACTGGCGTTCAGATTGGCAGCTTGGACGTTTTCGTCGATGATAGTCCATTGGTCACGACGCTTCAAAAGGCGCCGCACTTCACGTTCATAGTCGGTTCGCGAATTGAGGCGTCCTTGGCTGGCGGCATTCATCATTCGCTCGTCAGGACTTGCGTCTGTGAGTGCAAGTGAGATCGCATAACTGGCGTCGCGTGGTTTCATCATCCGCCGACCATACTGATCCGGATCACCCTCTCCAAATTCGCTCCGATAGGCAAACTCCGTACTCAGAAGGAGAGATTCAATCAGCTTGCCAAGTGCCTTCTGACGTCCAAGCCTCGCGGTATGAAGCTTGTATTGCTGTATGTTTTCAAGCTGTTCCATTTCCGTTGGCTGTCGCTGATGAATCTGCGAGAAAAGTTCGGAAATGACTTGCCGAATCAACTCGTCCTTTTCAACCCTGGAGGCGTCTTGCGAAGAATTGAATGACGCGCCCCACGATTTCATACATTTTTCGATGATTTGCTGATGATTATCGCCAGGCTGCCGACAATCTTTGATGGTGTTAGAGATGATTTGCATCTCGGTATTACTTAGCGGTTTGTACGGAAGGGGTGCGTAATTTCCTTTCTCGATGTGACTGTAAAGTCGGTTCATGTCCCACGTGTCGT
>JAQWLH010000140.1 GCA_029247405.1 Mariniblastus sp. | reverse complement strand
CACATCTGCCGTGCGCTGTCATGCTCCCAGATCTCTTGACAACAACTCATTCTCACAGTCACTCACTGATATTTACGCATCAATCCAAATGATTGATTCCAACTCGACTCTAGTTGCTGATGAGAATATCCTCGCAATTATTTTTGAATTTCACGTTATTTGGGTTTCCCAACGCAAGATATTTTGGATGAAAAACATTTGTCGGGTTCCGCTGGATGTACTCTTCAATTCGCGTGGTATAGTCACGTAAGAGCGATTCGAGCTGCCCGTGCGTCTGTCCCGTCGCGTATTGCAGTGGATGTTGAATCACGATCTGCATTCGTGGTGAGGAACTAAGCATCGTGAAACAAGGAAGGATCGCCGCCCCCGACATCAGTCCCAGTGACAGCCCCCCCGTGGGGAAATCCAGATCCTCGCCACAAACCGTTGCAGGGATCCGGCTCTGACCTACATGCCCATCTCCGGCAATGTTGACCAATCCATTCTGGCGAAGATGTTGGTAGGATTTTTTAAGGTACTGCACACTCAAGTCTTCGCGGCCGAGCACTACGTCATTGTCCAAGTGGTATCGGTTTCGGTGCCAGCGTCCAAACCAAGCGCGGAGGGTATGTTTTGGTGCTCCTTGCTTTCCCATCATCAACAGGTAGACAACTCGGTGATTCAAGGTGCGTAGGTACCAGCGAAGTGACCGCGGGATACCCACGTGAGTCGTCAGTAGGATGACTCCATTTCCGGCTTCAAGCGCCTGTTCAATGTGGTTCAATCCTGCGACTTGTACCAACTCGGGATACTTGGCCGCATCTTGAATCATCATCAATCTATTTAAAAAGTCTTTAACAACGGAGTTAATCACATGTTCACGGGCTAGCCGACATCGCATGGTTTTTGTCGCAGATGCGGGCAGGGAGACCTCCATCCACCGGATCGAACGCCGCCTTGTTCCCATCGCGATGTAATACTTAAGCGAGCCCAGTATTCGCAGCCAACAAAGCACCCACCGCAGCGGAAAAAGACGAAGAAACTCTAACGCCGTAAAAAAACATAGCTTGGAGCAATCCTTGGTAAACGACGAAATCCTCCCTGATAGGTTCAGGCTGTTCATGTAAAGAGGCCGTGTTTCCAAATTACCATTAACGCGTTCCACAGACAGAAAGGTGTAGTTTTGATGCTAGCGGATTTGGCTCGGTTTCCTGATTGCCCAAGGTTCCCTTAAATTGCTCATGTCACTTCTGCCGACATGAACGGGCGTATCGCGATCTCATTAGGGGACCGCACCACCCCATCGTAATTGCCAAAACAGAATTTTCCTACGATTTCTCGGCGATTAAAACTGCCACCACGAGAGAGAAAGGGGGCACCACCCCGATGAGAGAGTAACGCAGACATATCTGCCAAAAAGATCAAGGATTTGGCAAATGCACCACGGATGAGATAGCTGGGGCAGTACTGCTGAGCTTCGAGTGTCTCAGTCCGTAAACATCGGGATTCGCGTTAAATCTCTCGATTATCGAAGGGAGCTGGAAATCAAACTGTTGTCGTGATGGCAGTCTTTTATTGGCACAAAACGATGTGCAAGTACAACGTGTTGCTTATTGTAAATAATGCAAATGCAACTTTTTCGCGATTATCTACATCCAAAAGGTTTGGAAGTATTCATCCTTTGTAAGTACCATGTGCGAACGCGAATGATGTGCACCAAACGGCAGGTTGTTAGAAACGGACGGTTGATAAAATTTTTCTGATAGCAGCCTGCAAGCGTATGCACACGAGAGTAGCAGGCCAGACGCTAGAAACTGTGTGGCCATCCTTTTGGCAACGTATGCATAGCATTTTCCGATGAGTGTCATCCAAAGATTTTATGACGGGCGTCATTTTCAAGCCGATCCACTCTCGTACTTGAATCAGCTGAATGATGATCAAGATGTCGTCTTCTTTAAGGCTGGCCTGACAACCTTTTGTCTTCTCCGGTCGCCTGAGGACATAAAGCGCGTGTTGGTGACGGAAAATTCCCGCTTTGGCGAGGGAAAGTGGACGCAACGTGGCAAGTACGTAATGCGTGATTGCATGATCACCCGTGAGGGTGCGCCGCACCGAGAGCGTCGAAAAATCTTGCAACCAGCTTTCAAAGGTCAGGTAATTTCAAAGAGCGTTTCGCCAACCATTCAGCTGTCTCTCGAAATTTGCAACGCCTGGAATGATAGACAAACCCTTGATCTCTTTCCGGACATGAATCGAATTGCGCTTGAGGTGGTTGGACATTCACTTTTTGGCAGCTGTTTTGGCACCCGAGCATCCCGAATCAATGATGCATTGTCCGTATTATTGCGGGCAATTCCTCGGCCCCCTATCCCATGGCCGCGAGTGATTACGGCTCGAAGAACCATCCGCAAGACGACCAGCCAGATGAGTGAGGGGCCTCTGCTTGAATTGATGAAACATGCCGGACTCAAGGAAAAGGAAATTCACTACGAGATTCTTTCACTTCTGATTGCGAGCATCGACACTACGCCTAAGACGATTGCTTGGGCGTTAACACTTATTGGGGCAAATGTTGAAGTAGAAGAAAAACTTTACGAGGAAATTTCCAATGTGCTTGATGGTCGAATACCTGACCTCGATGATTTGGCGATGCTTCCTTATCTCAATCAGGTGATACAGGAAACGCTCCGTCTTTACCCGCCGGTGCATTTTATTGACCGTCGCGCCAACGAGGATATCACCTTTGGAGAGGTGACCGTTCCTGCTGGGATGTATTTACTTCTGTCACCATTGTTGACTCAACGAGATCCAAAGTACTTTCAGCAACCTGGTGAATTCCGAACCGAGCGTTGGACGCCTGATGCGGTTGCGCAACGGGTACCTTTTAGTTTTTATCCTTTTGGATCCGGGCCACATGCGTGCATTGGAAAAAAACTGGCTCTAGTAGAGATTGCTTTAGTTATTGCAGTTTTTGTTCAGAAATGGCGGTTCCGTCCCACTGAGAATTTGATTGCGAATAACAGCCCTCAGCGCACCGATTTTCCAATCACGGTGAGCAGGCGCTTGTGAATTTTCCAGTCACCCTAAGTCAAGCAATTGATGGATTGCTCTACGCAGATGCCTACGATTGCGCTTTGACGTTAGAAGAAATTCATCGCTTTAGTCGGGTCAAGCTAAGCAAAGATCAAATCAGATCTTGGCTTGACTCTCCCTACGTTTCAAATTTCATTTTTCAGGAGTCAGGATTTTACTACCTCCGCGATCGAAAAAGTATTGTAGCTGCCCGCGACAAGGCCATCACTCGAGCGGGGAAACTGCGCAAACGGGCAATGCTTATTGCTAGACTGCTGCATTTTTTTCCCTTTGTGCGTGGGATCGTGTTGACCGGATCGGTCGCAGCAAATGATGCAGACAGCCAAGCAGATATTGATTTCCTTGTGATTGTCGCTGACGCAAGAATTTCGTTCGTTTTTTTCTTGCTTGGCGGACTGTCTCGAATCTTCTTTCGGAGACTGTTTTGTCCGAATTACTATCTCGTAGAAAATAGTCTTTCGATCTCGCGGCGTAGCTTTTACATTGCGAGAGAAATTGCTCAGGCAATTCCATTGACCGGAATGAGTGAGGATTTTTTTCGTGATAATGCATGGGTTGATGACGAATTGCCGAATAGTGAGGCGAAGGTCAATCACACGCTACCTTTGAAGGGATCCTCGTTTATACAGAAAGTTCTTGAGTTCCCGTGTAACTGGGTTTTACGAAATGGTCTTGAAGAAAAACTCAAATCTTTCACAGCCAAAAGACTTTTACATCACTACCACCTTCAGTCTGTTGCTGTGCCGGATTCGGTCGAGAAAGGGTTCGAAGAAGGACGAGAGCTTCGTTTTCACTTTGGCAAAAGGGTAGACACTGTGATGCAGCAATATGAAAACAATCGAGAAGCCCTCATGCGGCACTTAAAGGAGACTGGTGGATTCGCAAGCGAGAGAAATCCACACGAAGGAAATTCGTCATCTCCATCAACCAAATACTCCAACTGATTTCATGGACAACGAGAACTTAGATTTGGGACTGACGCATATCGCATTGCATGTGTGCAATGTTGAGGCAAGTGTTCAGTTTTACCGAGAATACGCTGGCCTTCATGACATTCATTCACGGGGTGATGACCAATCGTGCGTTGGCTGGATAAGTGATTTGAAACGTCCGTTTGGATTAGTGCTCTTGCAGCGGCGGGGCGGTCCGGTTCGTCGCTGGCTCGCGAATCAACTTGGCGGTTTCCGCCCTGCACTGGCTCATATTGGTGTCGCACTCAGTTCGCGAGCAGAGGTGGATGTTTTGTGCGAGAAAGCGAGTAGGGAAGGAATTTTGCGAAAACCACCAAGAGACGCCGGGCATCCCGTGAATTATTACGGGATGCTCGCTGATCCTGATGGAAATAACCTCGAGCTATCTTTCGGGCAAGTGATGAGCGTGGCGTTTGCCGAATCCATCAATCGGGAATGAAAATAAAATCTTTGTGCCTTGAATGGTACTGCTTGCATATTTCATCGAGAGGGTGTTTGAAAAATGAGGAATATTTCAGGACGCGCGGTCAATCGCTTTGTTGGTCGCTTCCAAGAGCGGCTTGGCGTCGAACGAACAAGAAACTGGCAAAATTCTACAATGGTATTCGCTACGGTCATGCCCAACGCAGTGCTATTGATGCGTATCGAAATGATTTTGATCAGCTTCTTCGTGAGAACGACCCAACGTTTGCGGGGAAACCACGAAACGAGATTGTTGACGGCTGGGCAATTGACCGAAGTGGCAACTTTCCAGGGATTGAAGAGACATTGAAGGAGGTTGATGGGCTAATTGAGTCACGCGGAGGCGTTGACCGCAGGGGGACGCCACTGGCCCAAACAGATTGGGTATTTCATCTTAATGACATGAATGAACTTGAAAGGTTCCGCGGCTTATTGTCGTTCCCCACCTCCTCGGAGGTTGTTGCTACGGTTGCTAACTACATGGGCCTTATTCCGACCTTTGCCTTGGATCTTCCCAAGGCGGTGCGAGTTTTTGAGTCTACTAACCAATTCAATGTTGCTAGCGACTACAGTAAAGCACAGCTTTATCACCTGGATATACACGACCTCCCGATGGTGTATGTGATTTTACTTGCGCGTGATTGCACGCCTGATAACGGGCCTTGGTGTTTTCTTCCAAAGTCTACTTCCGAGAA
Organism: Mariniblastus sp.; assembly: GCA_029247405.1. GTDB lineage: Bacteria > Planctomycetota > Planctomycetia > Pirellulales > Pirellulaceae > Mariniblastus. Next base: position 2,248 of record JAQWLH010000140.1, on the reverse strand, counting down.
AGCGGTAGAGGCGCTGCGATATCAAAAGCGTGGCGAACCGTATCGGATCACCGATGAACGCATCTATGAAGTGGTTGACCCGTCAGAGCGAATTGAATTTACGGGAAAAAAAGGTGATGTTCTATTTATTGATTCAAGCAAATGTTTTCACTATGGAAGCCGAGATGCGGTGGATCCCGGTTATCGAGTGATGTACGCGTTCACAACGCACTGTCGATCTGATTTTCGATTGATGTTGCACACTCAGAAGTTTCCAATACATAGTCGGGATGCCAAGCTCAAAAGACTAGTGTTGGGGGAAGGATTCTAATTAGGTTGCGGGCCACGGAAACCCAGTGGTTGGAGTTCCTTATCAGGAACAGATCTTCATTCAAATTCTACAATTGTTGTCTGCGCCCAACGTGCTGAGGAATGACTCCACAGAAGAATGCACATGAAAGCGACAAGTTTAAAAACCTCGTGGAAGGAAACCATGAACGATAAGCCAGAGCGTCCTATTTTTATCGTTGGGTCGCCCCGAAGTGGAACCGGATTTCTGCGAAACATGGTTCGAACTCATCCAAGAATTTCGATTCCTAGTGAGTCTCACTTCATTCCCCATTTCTTTAAAAGCTATTCTGATCCGAAAAACGCAGCCGAGGCAATTCGGCTTGGTCGGAGAATAAAAAATTTTGGAAGGGTGCGAGAATGGGGTCTGGAATTTTCAGAGGTAGAGTTTAGCAATTGTAGAAAATATTCGGAGGCGATCACTCTACTCTTCTCCAAATGGTCACTCACTGAAGATAAGCCTAGGTGGGGGGATAAGACTCCGCATTACGTGAGGCATATCTCCACTCTGATTGAGATTTTCCCCAACGCACAGATTCTTCATATTATTCGCGATCCTCGGGCGGTTTCAAGGTCCTGGTCTAAACACCCATTGGGTTCAGGAAATATATATAGTGCGGCCATGCAGTGGAGAGAAAATGTGATGGCCGGACGTAATGCGGGAGCAAATCTACGGCCAGAGTCCTACATGGAAATCCGATATGAGCAACTTCTTCAAAACCCGAAGGCTTCGATGGAATCCGTGTTTCGATTTCTGGGCGAATCGACTCCCAGTGATGGAGTTGTATCGAGTACGTCTTCGACATTGCCTCATCCAATAGCATGTACAGGAATGTTAGATGGAGTTAAGTCTCGAATGACTGCGTGGCGTGAGGAGTTGACCCCTACCGAGATCCAATTGGTTGAGGCAATTGCTGCTGATTTGATGATAGAGTTAGAGTATGAACCCACTGGGCCAATTAGGCCATTGCCTCGGATTCGGTCATTCATTTGGAAAATGGAAACTGTGATTGTCCACTATGTTCGTATGTTCCAGGGATCCAAAAGGTGGAAAGACAATAGCCGGCTTCTAGCAGCAAAAACACGACGGCGTTTGCTTCGTAGATGGTCTCCTACGGATCGTTAGTTGAATGATCATCAACAATGCTTTTTCATGCTGCAAATTGACGGGCAAGTGGCGGTCTAGACGTAACACAACTTAAATACGGTGGATGTTTTCGCGAATGAATTGTTAATTTTTATCCGAGCTTCACAAGTGTGGATTTACGTGAGCAACCGCCGAAACGACTTCATCTTCGTTTGGCTCGATGCCAAAAAAGTCGATGGGCTGTTCGATCGCGCGGCGGAATTGAGTTGTTCGTTCCGTAACCTCAATCCAGTGGGCCGGCACATTCGGATAAGTGGCAATAAAACTCTCGTAGTGAGTGATTTTTCCCTTTATACGGGTCCATCGTTGGAGTTAGCTTCCGAAGTATTGGACGCATCGATATGGAGGGCAAGTCAACCTGCGAAAACGCTATTGGGCCGAGGCGATCATTCATACGATTCGGAAAGCCGAGCTTGCCTTCGCTCAGGTCAGTGCGGCGCGCAATGACGCATATCATGTGGCTGGTGAACTTGGCTCCTGAGATTCAGGAGGTGATTCTGTTTCTATCGCGTGTTGAGTCAGGACCGAATACAGTCAAAGAGATCGGGGTGCGGCGGATCGCTCGAGTGGTGGATTGAGGTGTGTAGCTGCCGATGTGGGGAGGGGCTCTCTCTTTCAACGATATCATCGCGCTTGAATGTCGCTGGCAGCCCGAATTCGGCTGAGAATCGCAAAGAACCAACTGATATGAGAGTGTGAACTCCCGCGTTGTTGGCTCGCTTAATTTTTTTGACCTCACGGTATCATCACAGCGGCTAGTCTACCAGTGTCGTG
>JAQWLH010000159.1 GCA_029247405.1 Mariniblastus sp. | reverse complement strand
TGCAAACGGGCGATTTCCAAACCGGTGCCCAATTGTTGAACGAGCTCGCACCGGCTTCCTCCGTGGGTTACGAACCTGCCCACCGCTATAAAGCCATCCTGCTGGGGCAACGACAGGCCACACAAAAGTCTTCAGAGATGTTGGAGGAACTCTATCACCATCTTCAAAATTCTGGTGATCAAAGTTCGGAGCGAATCCAAGCAACTTACGCGTTTTATCACGTCCAAATGGACAACCCAGATCAGGCCATCCCGTTTTTAAGAAATGCTGCCCAAAAGAATCCCATCCACTACCTGACCATGGCGCAGCTTTTGCAAACTAGCGGCAAGAACGCCGCGAGACTCGATGCACTTCGTGACGCCGAGCGGGAATATCGTGCTATTTTGCTCAAAAATGCAACCGATCATGACGCGCGAATTAATTTGGCAGCTGCCTTGTCCCAATTGGATAGAGAGCCTGAAGCCCAAAAGGTACTGGAACAAGGGCGATTGTTGAAAAATGATCCCGTCATCAACAGGGCGTTAGCCGATTTTTGTGCGATGCTGTACGACCAGTCCGACGATTTTTCCGCAAAACTCAAACTGATCCAACAGTCATTGAATTACGACATCAACTATTTAGGGGCCTACCAAAGACTGATTCAACAATTTCGGCTTGAAACTGTTCAAAGTGCCGAGAAGGCAACACAGATAGAGGAACTACTGCTTACCAACATTGCGACAGGAGAGGCCACTCCGTTGGCCCACTTTGCCATGAGCAGCCTGAAATCTATTGCCGGTGATCGGGAAGCCGCTCAATTTCATATTGAGCGAGCATTCTCGCTGGACCCGCGATTTGGTGTGATAGCTAACAACCTGGCTTGGATGCTCGCCAACGATGAAGAGAACCCCGATTTGCAGCGGGCCTTTGAATTGGCCAGTGATGTACTGCAGCGGTTCCCTGAGGATGCAAGATTTAGGGATACCTACGCGACAATCTTACTGAAACAAGGGGATTTTGAGCAGGCACTGACGCAGTTTGAGCTTATTTTGGGCAGTAACGCGAACCAACAGGCCATTCATCAAAAACTGGCAATTATTTACCGACAGCTCGAAAAACCAGATTTGGCCAAAGCTCATCAAAAGCTCGCAACTCAAGCGGCCACTACAAAACGCGGATCAAAGTGAAATTCCGAAAAAACCCTCCTAAACCGGTTGACTATAGGGTGTTTAGGTGGTTAAAATGCGTGTTTGAAGTTCATAAACCACTCACACCATGAATTCGACAGAACTATGAAAATCATCCCCGCCCTCGTAGTCGCCATTTGTTTTTTGGCGAACTCCTCCGCACAGGCCGAATCGGTAGAAATTGACGACTTCAGCAACCTCAGCATTGGCGCTACTGCTGTCAATGTATTTACAACCGGCAGCTATTCGGTAAGCCGAACTATAGTTGACACGAGCAACTTCAATGCTTTTGGTGATGGATGGGCAGCCTTGGATTTTGGTGGCGTAACAAGGTTTCAAACCGTGGCTGAGTTCGATTACACTACCAATGGTGCCTACTCTTTCGGAGACGTCTGGGATGCGGCCTCTGGGATAACAAGTTACCCAGTTGATAGTATTACATTTGGGTACACGGCGACAAATTCAAACTACACCGTTAACGTGCGATCCCTTAACGGAACCAATGTGGACTACGACAGCGGTGCCCTAGCACTCGCCAACGCTTCTGGGGGAACTTTTAGTTTGTACGACTACGTCGGTCCAGGTGGCATTCCAGCGTTGGACAACGCGACCAACATCGAATTGGTTTTCAAAAGAGTTAACGCTACGACCGACAGCTTCTTTGCTATAGATGGTGGTTTTTCAATCGTCCCCGAACCGACTGCAGCATTCCTATTCGGTTCAGCACTGTTTGGTTTCACATTGCGACGCAGACGATAAAACGTAGAACACAGCAACTCAACAAGAGCCGTCCGAATGGACGGCTTTTTTTTAGATATCCAGAAATTTTTTCCGCTTATGCGTTCCCGTTTGTACCTAGTCGGTTTCACGCTTTGGTAATCAAACGATTTTTGAAAACAGTTACCAATTACAGCTTGCTATAATAAAAGAGCCGTTCTTAACTCTTCTCACTTAAAGTTACTTCAAGCCTAACTGTTTTCATGAAACTCCCATTCCTTTCCATGTTGATGGAAATACTCGATCGCTTAGACGGGTTTTCAGGAATTCTCAAACGAATCTGGTTATTTCTCTCGCTGCCATTCGTGGCACTCTTTTCCGGTCTCTACGCCGGATTGTCGGAAGCAGGTCGGATTTTTGCTCAGGGTCCCTTCCGGGCTCTTTTTGGGATCTTACTCTTTCCACTATTGTTCATTTTTCGCCTTACCTCTGACGCACGAAAAGACTTGCTGTGGTGTTTACCAGCAATCATTGCAGGCGCCTGTATTGCGATGCTGGCGATCTCGACCATTGCCCAAGGTGAACGGATTCAGCAACGATACCGTGTGAATGCAGCAACCGCGATTCGCAACGGTGATTTTGAAAGAGCTTTGGTATTCAGCCAACGTGTCCTTACAGAAAGCGGAGAAGTTAACGAAGCAGATCGACTTCGATTGGCGATGTGCCTTATCCAAACTGGTGAGACAACACTGGCCACTCAGATCATTGACGATTTAGCGCCTGACGATCGCCAAGGGTACCCGCCAGCACACCGACTCAAAGCACTCAATCTGACGCTCGCTGTGGAAAAAACAAAAAATCTTGCTTTAGCCGAATCCTTGAGATTCCATCTATCAAATTCTGACGATACCAAATCCGAAGCTATTCAGACGGCATTCGCTGTTTACTATATGGTGACTCAACAAGTCGATCGAGCGATCCAGTTTCTCGAATCGGCAGCCGAGGCAAATCCCATGCATTACCATACGATTGCTTCCATCTACGGCGAGAGAAACGAAGAAGTTCGTAAATTAGATGCGTTACGGCGAGCAAAGATTTGTTACGAGGACCTACTTACGGACGACCCAGCCTCGGAAACAAATCGAATCGCGTTAGCAAAAACGCTGACTCGTTTGGAGTTGTACCCCGAGGCAGAAAAATTGCTACTTGAAGGATTGGATATAAACTCAACCGACCAAATGAAGCGGAGCTTGGCCGAGTATTGCTTACTACGGCATGATCTGTCCGATGACTTTGATGAAAAACTCCTTTACCTTCAACGTTCGATAGACTTTGACATTAATTTTCTGCCAGCCTACCAAGCCCTCTTTCGACAATTTAAATTACGATTGGCTGATGCGTCAGATAAAGCGGACCAGCTTGAGGATGTCTTAAGAGCGAACCTTGCATCGGGTAACAACACCGCACTATCCCATTTTGCAATGAGCAACATAAAATCAAAGCGTGGAGAAAAAAAAATGGCTTTGTTTCATATTGAAAAAGCGTTCCAATTAGACCCCCGATTTGCTGTGGTGGCGAACAACTTAGCTTGGATTCTTGCTAACGACGAAGAGAATAAAGATCTTGAAAGAGCCTACGAGCTATCCAAAGACGTCGTCGAACACTTCCCTAGGAATCCCTTATTCAGAGACACCTACGCCACCGTTCTTATGGAGCAGGAGAAATACCAAGAGGCACTTGTTGAATTTGAGAAGGCCTTGGCCACCATCAAAGGAAAAAAAAATGTCCATACTAAACTTGCATTTATCTATGGCGAATTAGGTATGGTTGATATGAAAGAGGTCCATCTCAGAAAAGCCGCTACCGCATCGACTCCTAGATAATGCGGACACTCAGCCATTAAATTTTCGAACATCAATCGAGTAACTATCTACATAATCAATTGAAACACACCTACTTCGCCAGCGAGAGCCCCCAAGTAAATCACAAAACGCAGAAATGTGCCCTCGTCATTTGGAGGCCTTGAAATACTCAAATTCCCAACGATAGTTTTTTCCGTATGTTCTCCTCAAAAACAGAAAATCAAACTGAACTTTTCCACTTATAAAAGTACCGCTCTACGAAACTGGCTTTCGTTTACGAAAAACTGGGCATGGATGACATGAAAGAAGTCCACTTGAGAAAAGCGGCACAATTCGAATCGGCAAAGTAATTCCTCGCTAGGCACGCTCGCCTAACGTTCTCTTAGTTCTAGCAAGCCAGAGATTCGCTCTCAGAATCAGATGACAATCATTGAGCGTCGCTACCGCCTAAACGAAGATGCCTACCGGCTTAGCACCCACCTGCCACCCTTACCCGGCACTTCCGTCTTACCGCTCTACCGGTCCTCGCCAGACAACCGAAGCTGATAGCTACGCAGGCATCTCCCATAGATACGGAACGCCTCACTTCACCCATATCATTAAAGACCGCCGCGATCCTCACGTTCAGCGGCCATCTCGCGTGAGGCAGCAGGTGACTCCCAAGCATCAGTTCCTCGCCATCGAAATGCCACCCGCTAAAGATTCCCCTAGAAATTTCTTGGCTGGCCGCTCCTCCTGAAATTCCACCAACACCGAGTAAATCCGACATACTGAAAACAATGGTCGAAAACACACCAGTATTTTCTCGGCTATTTTAGTCAATTCCCTGCCTTAAATACTTGGCATCTCCTCTCAGCCCCCTTAGATTGCCGGGACTGTGAAGTTGATCATCTACCGGGGGGAACCATGAGATACCACATTGCGATACTTCTTGCGTTTTTAAGCGCTCCTGTTGTAGCTCGAGCGAGCATCGTCGAGTCGCTTGATTTCAGTG
>JAQWLH010000110.1 GCA_029247405.1 Mariniblastus sp. | reverse complement strand
CGAACAAGACGACTTCTTGCAAGATGAAATCCGCAAGCACTCAACCGCTCGCCTCAGCAAAAACATCGCCCAAAAACAAGCAGTCACAGGGAATCGAATCACCTTAATTGATGCCGCACCAAGCGATGCGAACCGATAAATCGTTCACTCAGCCATCTTTGAGCAATTCAATTTCTGGAAAAAATTCAAAAGCGGCTCAAATTCTGGTGCAAAAACGATCGGGGGTGATTGGAGGCGTCATTTTTGCGAGCCAAGTTCTGAGATGGACGAACGAAATTGTCTGACGCGACTTGCCAGGAAAACTAAGAGGCAGCCGACGATGAGTGCTCCGACGCCAACGAGCCAAGAGATTACGACCACACCCGTGTCTTCCCAAAAAACAAAAACAACTCCAATTAATGCCATGACACCACCGATTGCCATCGTCATACCACGAGTGATGTTTTCTTTATCCATTCGGATCGCGGCCAAGAACAGCCCAATCCCCTGCAAGGCCAACCAGACCCCAACGAGGATCAAGAAGATTTTGGCACTGACGTCTGCCCAGAGCAATAAGACCAACCCGATCGTCACGCTAACGATCGTCTGCAACAACGGAGACGCTTTTTCCTTACTCCGAAATGCGTGAATCGCCCCAATGACTCCATCAATTAAAAAGTAGGCCCCGAGAAGCTGAACTAACAAACTGAGTGTCTTTTCTGGCCAGACAAAAGCGCACAAGGCCAAGCCAAGCGACAATAAGCCACGCATGAGTATGGCCCACCAAATGTGACCGAGTGTTGCATCGACACGCAACTTTGCCGCTGTTGCAATCTCTGCACGATGCTCTTGTTGTTTTGACATGAATAATCGTTTCCTCAGGATCTAAATTTCTATCGGTTCGCAAAATTGACGTACTTCGAAAGCTGAACGTTAAAAGACCAGCCAAGATTTACTGTCAACTTCGCGTTGGCCGCTGGCCGAATCAATCCCACCAAATTAGACGACGCTTGCTCGTAATTAATTGGCAATTGTTTCATCGCGATTTACGGGCAACCCAGAACTCGTCTACTGCTTCAAATACTCGATCTTGGTATTTCGGATTGTCCCGTTAAATTCGAAAGGTGCCTGATCAAAATAATCGAGCGAAACCGGTGAATCAAGATCGGTACCAATGTCGAAGGTTGCATTGCTCGTGAAGTGTAATGACATGGCAGCGGGAACCAGTTTCTGAGCAACTGTCTCGCCATTGACTTTCAACGTAACGTCCATCGGACCACCAATTTTTCCAGTCAGCTTTGAGACAACTTCGATCTTCACTTTGCCAAGCGGCAATTGCTTGCTTGATCGAATCTTGGTGCGCTTAATTTCAAAAAGATTGAATTCATAACAGAGATACCCATCTTTGATGTAGCAGGTGAGTCCGCCTGAGAATCCAGCGAGGGCGTAGAGCACACCGTTGGCATTCTTGGGCACGTCGACTTCCATGCTTACGCGACTGCTATTTTTCCCGAGTTTGGGCGCCGCAGATTCAGGCATTCCAGTAATCGGTGTTTTGAATGTCCACTCGGTTAAAGAAGAGGCAGGTGCGTCTTCGGGATGGAAGAGCGCAGTCGACCAAAGGCCACCTCCGATAGGCAAATTCTTATTCTTTGCGGATTCGGCAAGAAAAACAGCCTTCATCTCAACCAGCTTTTCAGGCATTGCTTGAGCCAAATCATTTGCCTGACTCCAGTCTTCATCAATGTGATAAAGCTGCCATTGGTCAGTAAGAGGCGACCACTGGCGAATCCCTTTAGGAATCCCCCCCACCCAAGGCTCTCGGGGTCCACGAGCTGAAGCGAACCAGCCGTCCTGATACACGCCACGACTTGCCATGATATCGAAGAACTGCGTGTTTTTACGGCCTTTGGCTGTTGCATCATTGAATGAATATGCCAAGCTGACGCCATCAAATTTGTCTTGGCTGAAACCATTCACAACTTGAGGGGCTTCAATTTCGAGGATTTGATAGATAGTCGGGACGATGTCGTTAACATGATGGAACTGAGGGCGGGGCGTTCGATCTGGCGTGATCTGTTTTGGCCAAGAAACCGCCATTGGATTTCGAGTGCCCCCGAAGTATGCCCCCTGAAGTTTGGTGCCTTGGTAGGGTGTGCTGCCCGCCCAAGCCCAGCCCGCGTGATACATGTTGTCGGTTTTGTTGGTACCCAGCACATCAAGTCCTCCCAACTCTTCAAGGGCGTCAAGATGTTGGGAAATAGTGGTCGGTATTCCATTCTGAGCTAACTGCTCACTGATGGTGCCATACAGCCCCTCGGATGAAGAACCGTTGTCGCCCCAGATGTAAAGGATCAGCGTATCATCGAGGTCGCCTAAACTTTCAATTTCATCAATCAAGCGTCCCGCTTGGGCATCAGCATGTTCGGTGAATCCAGCAAAGATTTCCATGAGTCGACGCTGAAAGGGTCTTTCGCTTTCCGGAATCGAATCCCACGATGCCATTGAATCAGCGCGAGGAGTGAGTTTAGTTTGCTCGGGAATCCAGCCAAGTTGCTTTTGTTTTTTAAAGACACGCTCACGGTAAGCGTCCCAGCCATCATCGAATTTGTTCTTGTACTTGTCGGCCCATTCTTTCATCACTTGATGCGGTCCGTGAGAAGCGCCGGGAGCCCAGTACATGAACCACGGGTTTTCAGGAGCATAAGCTTTTTGTTCTCGCAGCCAGTGAATGGCGTCATCAGCAATATCTTCAGACAAATGGTAATGATCATTCCCACCCGAGGTCTCCGGACGAGAAACATAGCTCGTGTTGCGTACAAGGGTAGGCTCATACTGAGAAGCTTCACCCGCGAGGAATCCGTAAAAGTATTCAAAGCCGTATCCTGTTGGCCAGTATTCAAATGGACCTTTGGAGGTGATTTGCTCTTCCGGGGTATTGTGCCATTTCCCCCAAGCCGCGGTGTTGTAACCATAGGCTTTGAGGACTTCGGCCATCGTCGCAGAAGACTTGGGAATCGTTCCACTAAATCCGTCAAAATCATTGGCAATTGCGGCGATCTGGCCATTACCAACACGCGTGTGATTGCGCCCGGTCAGGAGTGAAGCTCGAGTGGGTGAACACATCGCCGTTGTATGAAATCGGTTGTAAGAAATTCCATTTTTTACGACTCGTTCGAGCGTTGGCGTGTGGATTTCCCCACCAAAAGTGGAAGGTGTTGCCGGTCCCACATCATCCATCAAAATAATCAGAATGTTGGGCGGGCTTCCCTTCAATCTTTTTGGCTCTTGCCGTTTCTTATAGATCGAACTTTCAATCGTCACCCCTGCCTTGGAAGCAGATGGAGTTGGCGGGAATGGCAGAATTTCCTGAGCAACCGCCGGCGCGTATTGCATCAACACCATGACGATAAAAGAGGCCAAAATTTTCGAAATAATGTTGTTCATAAGTTAGTCTGTTTGTGGGTGACGTGATTGAGCCTGTCTTGTGCCCAAGTCACTATTTTAAATTTACCGTCATCTTGTGGATGACCCCCTCGAATGCGAACGGACGCTGATCCATATAATCCAAAGATACGGTTGATCCGAGATCCAGTCCAACATCAAAGCTCTCACTGGCTGTAAAAGCTGCTGGTACAGTACGTTTAAGTTTCAGCTGCGCGGCCTGTTTGCCGTCAACCAGCAATCTCACTGTCCCCGCTTTGCCAGGCCCATCGATGTCAGTGATTACCTCAATTTTGTATTTACCAGCTGCCAGAGGCTGAGCACTCTTTGTCTGGTATTGCTCAATAATCAGCATGTTGTAGAGATACACCAAGTGCCCATCTTTCATGTACAACGTCAATCCACCGCTGGCACCACCGATTGCATAAAGCACGCCATTGGCTCGATCCTTCACATCAACATCAATTGCGACACGGTTACTTTCACGACCAAGCCCCGGGGCCGTAAACTCAGGCATTCGCCGCGTGTTCTTGTTGAACGTCCAACTCGTGTAGGGAGTCTTGATTCGATCTTTGGGATACAGACGCAACCAGTTACCAGCCCCAATTGGAAAGTCTTGATTTTCCTTAGCGACGGACATGAATTCTTTTTTTAAATCTTCCAACTTCTCGGGCATCGCTTCGGCAAGATTGTTGGCTTGGGAAAAATCCTCCGCAAGATTATAAAGCTCCCACTTATCAGTTGCAGAATCCCATTTGGCGAGCCGTGGAATCGATGCCGGAGTGTTCCAGGGGATAAATGGACCAAAAGTACCAGCCATCCAGCCGTCCTTGTAGATTGCACGGCTGCCATTGTTATCGAAAAATTGCACCTTCTTGGTGGTCGGCGCCGCGGCGTCATCGAACGTGTACTTGAAGCTCGTTCCATCAATTGCAATCTGCTTGTGACCGTTGACGATCTTAGGCGGTGTGATGTCGAGGATTTCATAAATTGTTGGCGCAATATCAATTACGTGATGGAACTGCGAACGCATCTTGCTACTGGGTTGAATCTTTTTGGGCCATGAAATCACCATCGGATTTCGAGTCCCACCAAAGTAAGATGCCAACAGCTTGGTCCCCTTGAACGGCGTGCTTCCCGCCCAAGCCCAACCCGCGTGATACATGTTGTCGGTTTTTGGAGAACCTAGTGCATCGAGTCCCCCCAGTCGGTCAAGGGCGGCCATTTGCTGCTCCACCGTGTTGGGGATATTGTTTTGGGCCAGCAATTCACTGATCGATCCCCGCTGTCCCTCAGAGCTAGAACCATTGTCACCCCAAACGTACATGATCAGCGTATTGTCTCGGACACCGCGACTCTCCAACCCCTCCACCAATCGTCCGACTTGCCGATCGGTATGTTCGACGAATCCGGCGTAAGTTTCCATCAGCCGCAGTTGAAACTCTCGCTGGTCCTCTGGAATACTTTTCCACGACTGCATTGATTCGTCGCGTGGTGTGAGCTTGGTTCCCGCAGGGATCACTCCCATCTTGATTTGATTCTGATGCACCCGATCTCGATAAGCATCCCAGCCATCGTCAAACTTGCCTTTGTATTTCTCTGCCCATTCGGGGAAAATATGATGGGGTCCATGAACTGCTCCAGGAGCCCAATACATCAAAAATGGCTTGTCGGGTGCAAATGATTGTCGATCGTCCAACCAATCTAAAGCTTGGTCGACGAGGTCTTCGGTTAAATGATATTTCTCGTCGTGTGGCGGTTCGATTTGATCGTAGTTTTTGACCAAGCGGGGCTCCCACTGCGAGGTCTCTCCAGCAAGAAATCCATAAAAATGATCAAAACCGTAGCCCGTTGGCCACCGATCCTTAGGGCCGATAGCAGTGGTTTCGATGGCCGGCGTGTTGTGCCATTTGCCAAAAGCAGAGGTCGCATAACCATAATGCCGCAGGACTTCGGCGATGGTCGCCGCTTCTTTGGGAATCACCCCCGTGTAACCGTCGAATGCAACGGCTCGTTCAGCGATAGTTCCCGAACCGACACGAGTATGGTTTCGCCCAGTTAAAAGACTGGCTCGAGTCGGAGAACAAATTGAAGTCGTGTGGAATGCGTTATAGGAAATCCCCTGGTTCGCAAGTTTCGTAAACGTTGGCGTATGAACTTCGCCACCAAAGGTCTCGGAAACCCCAAACCCAACATCATCCAGCAGAACAATCAGAATATTGGGGGCATCATCCTGGAGTCGCTTGGGTTCCCGGGGCCACTTCATCTTGGAATCCTGCAATCGAGGCCTCGCCACACTGTCCATGGGCGTGGCCGGAAATGGCAGAACGCTTCCATCTTGGGCAGCGAGCGTAGCCATCAAGAGAAGCACCGTAGACACAGAAATGGCAGACTGAACCAGTTTCGCAAACATAAGCCGCCTCGGTTAGATTCCAAGAAACTTTTTGAGAAGTAAAAAAACGCTGTAACCAAACGCTGTAACCAAACTGCTTCGCCTCCCTAAAATGCGTGACGTAAAAAAACGCCACACATCCTTGGAATGCAATCCTTACTGTTGAGGCACAGCTTTCAGTCGATCAAATGCATCTCCCACTGTAAACGAACCAGGCTTTTGCACCGGCGGAAATTCTTTGAAGGACTCAAGAAATGGGCCAACAACATCACCCATGGGATACAGAATCCACGCGTGATCAAACACCCAATCCCAATAAGTATTTGAAGTGATCCTTGCAAATTCGTAGGGGTCCGTGCGGAGGTTGAAAATATAAGGTAGCCGCAACCCACGAAACTTACGCTGCCAGATTTCCAGCGTGCCTTGCTGGTCTTGGACGACAAAATGAAGCTTCCAATTCTTGAATCGCAACCCCATCAGGTTTCCGTCATCGGAGAAGTAAAAGAACTCCTTGCGGGGTCCTTTTTCTGCCTTACCTGTAAGGTGATTTAAGAAGTTGTACCCATCCAAGTGGTTTTTATATGATTTACCATTAGCTTGGTAACCTTTGAGCAGTTTCTCCTTGACGGTCGTGTTACCCGCCGCGGCCAGCAGAGTCGGCGCCCAGTCGAGTTGTGACATGATCTCATTACTGATCGCTCCTGCTTTAATTTTCCCGGGCCAACGTACCATTTGTGGAACTCGATAGGCTCCCTCCCAACCGGTATTTTTTTCGCTCCGAAATTTTGTCGTCCCTGCATCTGGCCATGTATTGCGATGCGGGCCGTTATCGGTGCTGTAAATAACAATCGTGTTGTCGGCAATTTTCAACTCATCGAGAAGATCGACAATCTGTCCGACATTCTTGTCATGGTCGATCATTGCGTCATGGTAAAAGCTCTGGAATTCCCCAGCTTGCCCAAGACTCTCTGGCTTTGTGTGTGTTCGGGCATGCATATGGGTGAAATTTACCCAAGTGAAAAATGGCTTTCCAACTTTGGCTTTTCGCTTGATGAACCCTTTAGCTTTTGCAACGATCTCGTCATCGACTGTTTCCATTCGCTTCTTCGTCAGTGGCCCCGTGTCTTTAACGATTTGCTTTCCGACTCTACCAAAACGCGGATCAACTGTCGGATCGTCTACATCGGATGCCTTACAATCCATGACCCCGCGCGGGCCGTACTTCATCAGGAATGCCGGGTCCTTGGGGTAGTCGGGCTGCTCCGGCTCCTCTTCAGCATTCAAATGGTAAAGATTGCCAAAGAACTCATCAAAACCATGGACGGTCGGCAAGTATTCGTTGCGATCCCCCAAGTGATTTTTCCCGAATTGGCCAGTGGCATACCCCTCTTCCTTTAATAACGTGGCAATCGTCACATCGGCGGATTGCAAGCCCTGAGTGGCCCCAGGCATACCAACCTTACTAAGACCGGTACGAATCGTGCATTGTCCTGTAATGAATGAAGATCGTCCTGCTGTGCAACTTTGGTCAGCATACATATCAGTGAAGATCATACCCTCGCGCGCGATCCGGTCGATGTTGGGGGTCTGGTACCCCATGACTCCCAGGCTGTAGGCACTGATATTAGATTCACCAATGTCATCGCCCCAGATAACAACAATATTTGGACGCTGTTTCGCTGCTTGAGCAGACAGTCCCGCGGGCAAACTCATCAAAGCCGCCAGCACAGCAAAGCAAAAGCCAAGCCGTATTCGAGTCAAATTCATTTCATGTTTCTCCGTTGATATAAACTAATTCCGCGTAGCCAGGTCGGCACCCCTCGAAAACTCCACAAACCACTCACCTGAACGTCAAACAAATGGGGCGAAATGCGTGGCATCAATCGAGCCCGAATCTGTAGACCGATTCGGAAAATAAGGCGTACGAGGTGATCCAGAGCATAACGCCTCACTGGGAGTATTAACAGGTTCCAGTAAGGTTTAATACAAATTTTGAGAGCACAATGTGCCTTGAATAAACGGCTGATAAATCAGCAGGAAGCAGTTTCGATCAATTATTCCTGAAAAGCCTCGCACGATCATTTCAGTGACGACGCTGTTCGTAACGGTACAACTTGCCGCACCGGAAAAAACACAACTGCACTAGGTGAGAAAAGACACCAAACGACCGAGGTCGAACAGTTAAAGAGATCACTTCTCGTCACCAAGCCATCGGTCGCGACCAAGATACCCAACTACACTCCGTGTGAACCGAATCCGCACTGGAAACAAGGCAAGAACAACAAACGAAATGGCTCTGGCACCGTTGAAGAAAAACATCCAGAGCGTTAGGAGATAGGCTCAGCGATTTGACGGTAACAAAATCATCTATCCGCAAGTTCAACACCAATAGACGGACTCAGCTTTGCTGCTTTACAAATGTTTCTTAGCATGCCTCGAAACACAAACTCGTGTAGCGGAAACAACGAATACCAATAAACGATACCCAGCAATCCAACGGGATCGAAGATTGCAGTTTGCCGAACCGTACTCACGCCATCCTCTTCCGTGACTTCAAACTCAAGCCATGCTCGCCCTGGAACTTTCATCTCGGCAGCCAACCTCAGGATCCTGTTTTCAACAACTTGCTCAACTCTCCAAAAATCGACGGTGTCGCCAACTCGCAATTGATCGGGATCGCGACGACCACGGCGGACTCCAACACCACCAACGAGCAAATCTAGGAAACCACGTACCTTCCAGAGCCAGTTTCCATAGTACCAACCCGTGTCGCCACCAATTCGCCGTATCGGCGTAAAAACCTGTTCGCACGAAAGATCAACGGTGCGGGTGCGAGAGTCAACCAAACGAGAGCCAAACCGAACACCGCCCCAACTTTTCTCTTCACCGCCCGCTGAAAACGAATCTGACCAACGAGTCTCGGCAAACTTATTATCTTCGTGAATCAACGCCCGCGCGATCGCCGCATCAATCGTTCGTGGCTCAACCGAAAAATCGGCCTTCGCCCGCATGTCGCTTACCAGTGTTGGGTTCCTCAGGCTGTCGACTAATTTGCGACCGACTCGAGAGTAGAGGGGAGTGACCAGCCCAAGCCAGAGACTTGACAAGTAGGGGGTCAAAAACGGAACAGGAACCATGGAACGGTGCAGGCCACGTTGATTGGCGTACCGCCGCATGATTTCGCCATAGGACACTTGTTCCGGGCCTCCAATCTCATAAATCCTTGACTCATCCGCTCGGAGTTCGAGGGCCTCTACGAGATAAGCCAAAACATCTTCAATCGCAATCGGTTGGGCCAGAACTCTGACCCACTTCGGACATATCATCACCGGCAACCGCTCGACCAAGGCCCGAATCATTTCAAAAGAAAGACTCCCGGACCCGATAATAATCGATGCCTGAAATTCAAAGACGGTGGCGGTCGA
This sequence comes from Mariniblastus sp., assembly GCA_029247405.1. Taxonomy (GTDB): domain Bacteria; phylum Planctomycetota; class Planctomycetia; order Pirellulales; family Pirellulaceae; genus Mariniblastus. The sequence goes on along the minus strand of JAQWLH010000110.1, from coordinate 6,335 downwards.
CGTTCTCAATATGTCGCCGATTTCCTGACGGCTCCGCAGGTGTTTAGAAAGCTTGTCACTCGGATCGCCAAGCCCGCCAAGATAAATAATTCGCTTGACTCCCTGCGCGGAGCAGACTTCGGCAAAGTTTTGAGCTGCACGACGGTCCATTTGCTCAAAATCTTCGTGATCCCCCATAGAGTGAATCAGATAGTAGGCGGTGTCGATCCCGCGAAGTGCCTCGTTTAACGACTCTTTGTCGAGAGCGTTTCCAACGGCGACATCAACGCAAGCTGTGTCGAAGTTAGATTGGCTGGAGGCACGCCGGGTCAAGCATCTAACTCGACACCCTTCCGCGACAAGCAGTGGAATTAACCTTCCGCCGACATAGCCCGTGGCTCCAGTGAGAAGAACTTGCTGTCCTGACGATTGCTTCACCGCTTAACTCTCGCTGTTGAATAATTCTTCTTAGATGATCCGCGGTAAGTTTAAACCACACGCGCACTCAAAGTTTAATGAGGCCGCGGATTGCAGGACTTACTAATCGCACAACCCAACCTGGGCGTGGGAAAATTTCGACCGGCTTCCGCTGCCCTATCTGGACGTAAACGACGGCCCCAAGCTTTCTGAGGAGACGCCCACCGAGCGACCAATCCGGCACGCGTGTTTTTAACAACGCGCGTGCCGTCTTGAAATCACTGATATGAAATACGATCTTCTCATTCGTCAAACTAATTGTCGCTGTCTGGTCGGCGATCGCGACATCAAGTTCGCCGACCATTAAGACTTTGGGGAGTCGGAAGTGTCGCTCGTGCTAATCTTCAGCGATCCGTTTAACACCCATTCCGCGTGCTCAGCTTGTGCTCCCGTTCCGCTCGGCACTTGAATATGCATATTTTCAAAGCCATAAGTGATCTCTGCATTGTTGCCTGTTAAGCGGTCGTAAAGCCCAATCGCCAAATCCGGCCAATTTTTTGTGTGTTCTGCGTTCATGATATTCCTCGTATAGTTAGGTGTTAAGTTAAAAAAATGTGGTTAAAAGAAAGCTAACGGCAAAAACAAAATTGCCTCCGACCGACTCACTTCAAATTTTGTCGCTCAATCTCTTCAATTTGCTTCAGCACTAAATCTGCCTCCGCCGCCTTCTCATCGCTTTTTGTTCGATTCTTGTGCGACAGGAGATAAGATTCTTCACGCAACTTTGCCAACTTAGTTTCCAGTTTTTGCTTTTTGGTTTTCATCCCAAACATGACTTGTTCTCCGCGTAGCTGATTGAACGTTTTGCCTAACCGCAAAGGACTTGGCCTCGCAACTGAAATCGTTCATTCGGCGGATGAAGCACAATTAAATATTTCCCGCAGTTTAAAAAACCGTTGATTGAAGTGAAATTGGCGGAAGTTGATCTGGCTGTTGCGTCCCCTGGATCTGCAAATAAACCCGAGCAAGGAACGAGGAAACGACACAAAAAAGAACGTTTCCATTTGCTGGCAACTCCACTTGCGAAAATCACCGCCCCTTCGATCCCGCCAAATTCTTAGCTCACTTGCAGACAAAACCTGCCTGAAATTGCTACACCCGAAATTTTGGCTTTCGCTCCAAGTGCAATTGAAAACCGTAATTTAAATTATTTTCAGCGCGATGCTTAGACAGTTGCCGAGCGGCAGTAAATGCGGTTTAGACGGTGTATAAAAAGCACGCAAATTTTGTCTGAGATTAAACCATGACTTACGCCCGAGCACGCCTATGGCTTGGCATAACCGGCGTTGGATCTCTGGTGTCCATCTCTCTTCTTGCTCTTGTTACTGAGTTGCCGCAACGCTTATCTCAGACTCGAACTGAATTTGATTCACTGGGCCTCTCACAACTCATCATTGTGACGAGCCTTTTTTTGATCTGGTTAATGCCTTTGGATTTTCTCGGAGGTTTTGCATTTCCGAGGAGATTCGAAAAATCGAAAAAATCTTTTCGTAATTGGGTTCAGGCTTATCTCGTCGCAGCTACCGCCCAAGCATTATTGTTTGTCTTATTTGGTTCACTTATCGTGTGGACAAGTCAAATCTATGGCCGTACCGGTGGGTTAGCGGCGATCACCATTAGCATGATTTCTTGCTTCGTGGTTCGTAATCGACTTTTGCTCCGGCGAGAATTCAAATCGGCAAACTCCAATGAGAAACTCGTCAACGCGACTGCAATGATCCAATCTTGGCAGATATTTGTACCCAGAACTGTCGTTGTCGAGCATACGGACATCGGTTTCACGGGTGGCATCATCGGCTTTGGTAAGCGAGCCCAAATTGTAATCCCTCGAGCATGGCTTTCTCTGACGAGAGAGCAACTTGCAACGTCGATCGCTCGGCGTGCTTTAGCGGTTAGCACTGGCAGTTATCACCGTGGCCTCGCCATCGCATTCGCTTGGAATTTGTCAGGGTTTCTACTCTGTTCGTTCTTGCCAGGTGCTAGTCTCGAGAGCGTCGCCGGTTTAGTCACCACGCTGTGTGGCTTCACCTTATGGTCCTTTCTCGGATTGCTTACATTGCCGACGATCAGTCGGAATGCGTGCCTCACAATCGATCGGTCACTTTCAACCAAGGGCGTTCCACTTGATTTAATTTCGAACACGGCCCACTCCATTGATCAGATGCAGGATGACGAACCTGATCGCCCCCGTTGGATTGAAACGATTTTCCACCCGGTCCCAAACGTCAGCAGCCGGAACCCGAGTAATTCCGTTCGTGGCTTGGAGGCGTGGAACGTTGCTCGGTCGACCCTGTTTCTTTCCTGGGCGTGCCTAGGGTTTCTTTCTCGTTCTGTGCATTGCAACCTGGGTCGACCCGAACTGTGGACGATGTTACCAACCGATTAGAACTCGTATTGAAGGCGATAACATGAGAAAAGATCAGCTGAAGACAAAATCATGCTCCTGCTGCGGCAAACCAATGACATGGAGAAAGAAGTGGTCCAAGGTTTGGAATGAAGTAAAATACTGCAGCGAACGATGCCGTAGAAATAAAAAGGCTGAATCCCACGAACCAGCACTGACTCCCTTGGAGCAAAATGCCTGAACGGTTACCTCGATCAGAAAGCTCCTCTGCTGGTGTTCGGTGCGATTACTCCTTCCCCTGCCTTAGACCGGCAAGCCGACTGTGGCGGCAGTAGGCAACCAGTCCATACGTCCTACACCAAACCAAGAAATCGGAATTACGGTCGCTCACCTTCTCGACGAATGTGAACTTCGGTTTGTGGGTATGGGATTGAGATGTTTTGACGGTCGAATTCCGCTTTAACCGCTTCGTTCAAGTCCCAATAGAGAGTCCAATAGTCCGACGTTTTTGTCCAAGGACGACAGATAAGATTGATGCTTGACTCTCCCAACTCGCTTACTTGGACAACCGGTAAAGGTTCCTTAAGCACCAAATGATGCTTGGAAACCAGCGATCGAAGCGTCGCCTTTGCTGCAGCGATATCATCGTCGTGGCTAATTCTAAAAACCATATCAACACGTCGCGTTTCGCTGGCCGTCGAGTTTGTAATCGTGCCTCCCCAAATATCGTTATTTGGAACAATCATCAGCTTGTTGTCAAAACTTCGAATGAGTGTAGAAAAAAGCGAAACTGAATCGACAGACCCAGAAACACCCGCCGCATCAATTGAGTCACCAACATCAAACGGACGATAAGCCAAAATCAAAAGGCCGCTGGCAAAATTACTTAGCGTTCCCTGAAGAGCGAAACCAATCACGAACCCCGCTGCTCCCATGGCTGCCAAAAGAGGCGTGATGTTTACCTCAAGGGCCGCTAGGGCAATGACCAGCCCGATTATCATTACGACTTGCCTGACAAACTTACCCAAAAAATCAACCAGCAATTTTGAAGTACCCCGAACGCGAGAGGCTCCGCGAGTGACTAAGCCTGCCACTAAACTTGCCCCAAAATAGAACAGCACCAGAATCAACAAAAATTTTGCAATATTCCAAAGCCATCGCTGCCCCCCTTCTTCAGAAAATACCCAAGCCTTTGCGACGGCATAAAAAGACCCGGCATCTGACGCATCTAAGGCAATGCCGGTAAGGGCGCTAACGTATTGGCGATAAGCCGTTACGTCCCCCCCTTTTAACTCTAGCGCAGACAGCACCGCTTCCATCCGCTTAACAATTTGAGCTTTTTCCTCAATGAGTTCCGGCAATTGGTCGGCTAAAGATTGCTGCGTTTGCCTCACGGCAGAAGCAGCTTGATCTGCCGCCTGCAAAGCCTGCGAACTTGCTGCAGACGGTTCCCCTTGGGTTGACCTAGCAGCCTCAGCAGCTGTTTTCGCCTTTTCCTCAGCTAGGCGTTTGTCAGATTTAAGGCGGATCCGAATTTTCGCGATGTCTTGAACTTTTTGCTTCAAGCAATTCTGCCAACCGTTGGCTTCGACGACCAATTCCTCCTTGGTAAGCGGCCTCAGCAACAATTCCAGATCTTCAATTGGAACTTCCACATTAGCAGTCGTCACCGGAGAGGGTACTGGTTGCGCCCCAGAGTCTTGGCAATGCGCCTTTGCCGCGAACAGAACCGCTGCGGAAAAAACTATCAACGTCAGAGGATATTCAATATTTTTCCAAATGATATTTCGACTACGATGCACTTGATCTTCTCCGAAACGCCAACATTTTCTTAGGTGTAATCAAAGCCAAATTCTACTGCCTGAAGGAATGAATAAAATGGCAATAACTCACTACAAAAAACATTTTGGCAGCGAGGCGATAGAGAAAATGCGAGGCGGACCTATGAAAAAAGGCTGCGAGAATGCCCTCATCAAGGTCGCATCCTCCACAGCCATTTCATAATTCATCCAAGTTGAGGGACAATTCTCAGAGCCAATCGGCAAGCCCCCCAAGCTGCGATTCAACGCTCGCCACCCCCAGCGACAGCATCAGCAAGTCGGCTTAAAGTACCGCAAGCACAACCTGCACAGCCGGGAGATGGAGGAAGCTTCACATCGTTAAGCCCCTTTCGAGACCGAAGTGATCGTGAATTGGCTCCGCTGATTGCAAGAAGGGCATTCGTAAATGCCCGATCAGCGCGATCATTCGATTGGTGGACGCCGGCGGCACTCGGACCATCGGTGGATTTGAGGACAAATATTGTCTTGCCCTCTTTGATCGTTTCGGTGACCTTAATTTGATCGATCGTCTCCGGATCTACGGCCGTTGGGTCTTTATCGAGTATAACGAAATCTGCAAGCTTACCGACTTCGATGGAACCCTTTGTCTTTTCCTCAAAATGCTGCCACGCGGACCAGATCGTCATTGATTTGATCGCCGTCATGACATCAACTCGATGCTCAGGACCGATGATGTCACCAGAGCGAGATCGCCGCGTTACCGTCGCATCGAGCACCCGCATTGAATCAGGAAATGCCACGGGCGCATCATGATGCGATGTAAATTGCATCCCACGTTTAACACACCATCCGGTTGGGGAAATGTTATCAGCCAATTTTGGCCCCACGGTGTGCTCTCGATGCCAATCCCCCCAATAAAACGTATGCATCGGAAACAAAGAAGGTTGCACTCCAAGTCCTTTAATCGAATCGACTTGATCTTCACGAAGAAATTGACCATGAATGAGCACCGGGCGGCGATCAGCCTGACCATATTTCTTGGTTGAAGCGTCGATAAACGCAATCAACTGATCGGAAGCTGCCTCACCGTTTGAGTGAGTCATGATCTGAATATTATTTCGGAACGCCCAATCAATCGCCTCAGCCACCTCTTTTGCCGACGCAGCCGGGTATCCATAGTACCCTGGCGGATAATCACCAACCGGATCGTAATATGGCCGGTCACGCCATGCCGTAAAGCCTTGAGGCGATCCATCAATCGTCAGCTTGGCACCTGCGACTCGAAAACGATCTTTGTACTCAGAACTTTGCTCCTTCTTGATCTCTTGGCGTGCCACGAGCACATCCGGGTAAGAAACAATATCAATTTTTAGGTCACCACTTGCCGCCACTTCCTTCAAAACATTAATTGCGTCTGGCATCGTGCGACCATCTTGCGCCGTGGTGTACCCGAACCGCGCCCACAATTCTGCGCCTGCACGGACAAAAGTAGACGCCCCCTCCTCGCCGACTCTACTCAACAGCCGGAACAATAATGGAAATGCCGCCGTCTCTTCGAGGACCCCATTGGGCTCATTGCTGTCGGGCCATCGCCGAATCACGCCGCCACTTGGATTTGTTGTCTCTTGGGTAATGCCACCAATCTCCAGAGCCTTCGAATTTACAGAAATGATATGGCCTGATTGATGAACCAACACAATGGGTAGATCTGTCGAAATGGCGTCCAACTCCTTTCGATTTGGGTGGCGGCGCTC
>JAQWLH010000077.1 GCA_029247405.1 Mariniblastus sp. | reverse complement strand
TTCCGTTTTTCTTGGATGAGTGATCTTAGGTTTCGATTGCGTGCTTCATTTCAATCAAATGATGCCCTTGATTTGGTCAAGGTCTCTTTGAAGTTTGCACGTGTGACATCTGCTGCGATGACGACCAACTGAGCCAGCATGGCATTCGGCTCGATTTTGCAAATAGTCTAGTCTATTGCCACCGGTTTGAATTTGTCGTCAGATACGTGGTCTGCAGGGAAGTGAGTGTTTCCCAAGATCGGCTTTTGAGACGCTTTGTGTGGGTTGTTGGCGGGTGTCTCTTTCTCGGCTGGTTTGTCAAATTCAATCTAGGGAAGGCCTTGGGGTGATGAGAATTCCTGCACATGTAGATTTACCCATGAATTTACCCCGTATCTGTCATTCGTTTTGTGAGTAGGGACAAGAGTCGAGTGACACCGGTTGAAAATCCTGAGGCAGTTAACAACAATTACGCCTCGCAAATTGCAGGCTTCGTTGAGGTCCATTTCGAACCTTGAACTCACCCGCCGGGTGGGTTTGTGCTCGAATTGTTTTGTTCCTCGCGGATCAATCCCCTTTTTAAGTAAGCTGAAAATGGATTCACCAAAAATTAGGCGCGCTTTAATCAGCGTTAGCAATAAGTTGGGCATTGTTGATTTCGCCCAAGGGCTCGTCAAAGCGGGTATCGAAATTTACAGCACGGGAGGGACTCGCCGCCACCTCGAGCAAGCTGGGGTTCCCGTCATCGACGTTGCGGAATACACGCAGTTTCCTGAGATGATGGATGGTCGAGTCAAGACGCTGCATCCCAAGATTTTTGCGGGTATTCTTTGTCGCCACAATAATGAGTCAGATCTTGCCTCGATCAAAGAACATGCAATCGAGACGTTTGAAATGATCGTGGTTAATTTGTATCCGTTTGCGGCAACCATTGCTCGACCAAACGTTTTGCTGCATGAGGCCATTGAGCAAATCGACATTGGCGGACCGAGCTTGATTCGTGCGGCTGCTAAGAACAGCGATTTCGTGACAATCGTGTGCAGTCCTGAGCAATATAGTTCGGTATTGGACGAGGTCGAAGCAGAAGGTACGACGACAACGGGGACACGCCGCAACCTAATGGCTCAAGCTTTTCAGCATACAGCCAACTATGACAAGACAATTTCGGAATATTTTTCCGGACAAACCGAGGGGGAGACCTTTCCAACTGCGATGCAATTGGTGCTAAACCGTAAAGACAGTTTGCGGTATGGCGAGAATAGCCATCAAAAAGCAGCGTTGTACAGCGGAGCTGATTGTCGTGATGCAAATCTGATTAATGCGCGACAATTAAATGGCAAACAGCTCTCGTACAACAATCTTCTAGATCTTGATGCGGCTTTGTCGATGGTGCGATGTTTCGATAAACCAGCCTGTGCTGTTATTAAACATAGTAATCCTTGCGGAGCGGCGATCGCAGACACTTTGGTAGGCGCATGTGAAAAAGGATTCGCAGGCGATCCGCTCAGTGCTTTTGGCAGCGTCATCGGTATCAATCGCCCCCTCGATGCCGAGGTGGCTGAATTTCTCTCTGCGGGGGACTTCTTCATCGAAGCGATCGTGGCTCCTGATTTCACATCTGAGGCGCAGAATATCTTGACGACCAAACCAAAATGGAAAAAGAATGTGCGGCTATTGAAAGTTGGCGAGTTGGGACCGGCTAAGCCTGCGTGGGAGTACCGATTCTTGTTGGGTGGGATGTTGGTTCAAGACGCCGACAGTCAACCGGATGATGAGACTCAGTGGAAAGTCGCGACGAAGACTCAGCCCAGTGAAGCGGTAATGAATGAGCTCAAATTTGGCTGGGCCATGGTTCGGTTTATTAAATCAAATGCAATCTGTTTGAGTAAGAATCAGGCTCTGGTTGGTGTCGGTGCTGGACAAATGAGTCGAGTTGATTCTGTTGAGATTTCAATCAAGAAAGCCGCAGCGCGAGCAAGTGGTTCTGTACTGGCATCCGATGCGTTTTTTCCTTTCGCTGATTCGATCGAAGTTGCTGCCGAGGCTGGTGTCTCCGGTATCATTCAGCCTGGGGGAAGTGTGCGGGACCAGGAAGTCATTGAGGCATGCGACAAATATGGGATTCCAATGGTGTTGACGGGAACACGACATTTTCGTCATTAATTGCGAAGGTTTGAGTAGTCTTCAGCGACGGATTAATTTGGCTTACATGATTTTGCCCCAGATACGTGGTGGTTTTTGGGAAATTCATTGAGTCGATTTCTGGCTGCGGACTCAACTCGTTTTCGAAATGCACCTCCATTAAGTACATCAAATTGTGGTGCAAGTTGAGCCTCCGTTAGCCTTTCTTAAGACAGGGGATGCAGGAAGAGTTGTTGTTAGGAGCAAGCACTCGAGGCTGCAAAGTTTGCTAAGGTTCCAAAGATCGTGAGCAGGCTGACCCTAGACTGATTTATTCCACGAACCCTCAGGATTGTTGGTGAAAAGAAGCGTTGCCATCCTCGGTCACACACCGCAGTTCGTCCGCTGGGCAATTCGGAAAGCCTGTCCTTTGCGTGAGCTTTCAGAAAAACTGGCGGATGATTCGTTTCGTCAGCTCAGGGGGCTTCGAGCGCTCTCGGTTGGTCGCGTTGAAGGACGAGTGATAAAAGGTGTTTGCATTCATCCCTCGGCAAGTCTTGAGAGTATTGACGAGGCTCGTGGATTTTTTGCGTCGGAAGTGCTTGAGGCCCATGGTGATGAGCACTACGTCGACGGTTGTTGTCGCCGTTGCCCAGCCAATGCAATGGAGCATTTTGCCCCGGGTGTTTGGGCCGGTTGTTACGGTTGGCTTCCAGCAAACAATGAGTTTCGTTTTGACGGAATGACCGAAGCCGATGGTAATTCAGAGGGAGTGGAAGACGCGAATGCCAACAATTCGAGTTTCGTGCGGATGGTTGATTGGGCGATTGACCGACTTGGGCTTGCCCCCGAGGCGGATCAGCTTTTTCAGGTGACAGCACCGCGATGGTATGGGATTTGGCAAAATAGTTCCCTATCTCCCGCTCAAGTCTCCCTTCTGAGAAAGGTGTTCGATCGCATTGTTGGTCAGTTTCCCAGCCCCTCAGATGACCTGGTCCATTTTCAGATCGCCCTCAAGTTGTGTGACGAGAATCAGTTGGCGCTCGATTGTGAGTTAATTCCGCCGGGATTCTCTGATGGGCGAACTTGGACAATCCAGCATTGCTGTCCGGATTGTAGCCTTGCATCCACGGAGGCGGGGGAGCAAACTTGCTCTGCTTGTGGCCGGCTAGGAAGCCCACTTGAGGTTCGGAGAAACAAAGTACTTGGGCTCCGCCCGTATGTTTTTCTTAAGGGCGTAATCGGAGAGAGAGGCACAGCCGAACTGATTGCAAATCTGAAACATGACTGTGGCGATTGACTGCCCTACCTCACGACGTCGTCAACTAACTTCGCTTGAGAAATTTTCGAACCGATTTTGACGTTACAAAGTTGTCGTGACTCGATTCAAGTACGAGCAATTGTCCATCGAGCCAGACCGAAAATTCATTCAACGTTTTGAACTCTGGATTTGCCTTGCCCTGATCAATCCCAATTCGAATTGGGTTCGAACGATCAGGGTTGGGTTGGGTTGCTTTGAACATTTGTTTACCGCTTTTCTTGTCAAAATTTGATTCGAGTCGTGGACTTCTCCATTGTCCGGTGATGATGTCATGTTGAGATGTGACGGTGTGTCATACCGCTCACTTCGTTGTGTCATCAAGAAAGCAAGTTCGGTGCCGATGTCATCCTCATGTAATGATTTTCAAGCTGAGTCCTTAAAATTCAGGGGTTTTGGCAACAAGATTTCCGCTTATGTGAAAAAAAATTCACTTCGGAATATGTTCCATCTGACTACAAGAGTGTTCCATAAAGCGACAGGTTCGGGCAAAGTGCCTCAAATTGAAAAATGACGGTGCCGACATCAAAAATATTTTTTTTAAGCCAGGTTGGTCAAAAAGTGGTTCTTTTTTGAGGGGTGATATTTGAGCTAAATTAAACAGTGATAGTAAATCCACCACTAGATTTATCGGAAGGTTGTTTGACTTCGCACCAATTTAAATTGAAAGTCGCTGCCATCTCAGCGGCAATCAGGGCATGGCTGGCACTCGAGGCACTTTGAAGCGGATTCCAAATCATTTTCAATTCTCGTTTGGCGAAATATCTAACGTTTGAATGTTGTTGAAACAGGTAGTTGGGACAATTTGGGAGGTCTTAGTTTTCCTTTAGGATTGCATCGCAATTTCGGTTTGGGATGGTTGGAAGCAAGTTAGGGGATGGTTAAAATCTAGAATCAAATTTTTACAATTAGTCCGGTGGTAGTTTGTTGCCGCAGGCGATGTGTTTCAAACCGTTATGGAGAGAAGAATGAAGAAATTGTTAGTTGTTAAGTTGGCAGTGGCTGCACTGTTGGCGTTGGGTTCATTTTCAGTTGCACAAGATGCTGCCACTCCAACTCCGGAAGTACAGCAGTCGGTTAGCGACGCTGAAGCTGTTGCACCAGTTGAACCCGTAGCTGATGACGGCGTTGCCGTAGTTGGTTCTAGCACCAGCGATTGCATTGGTTGTGGCCAAGCAGCACCTATGGTTAGCGGATGCAATAGCTGTAACCGAAGAGTTGCCTCAATGAGGACTCGTCGATGTAACCGTTGTGCAACTCCTTGTGCAACTCCTTGTGATAATGGTTGTGCTTCTGTTTGCAACACAAAGCGAACTCGATTTCTCGCTCGTCGCAAAGCAACGACTTGTTGCGGATGTAACGACGTCATGTCGGTTGAGCCACAAGTGGCTGGATGCTGTGGGCAAGTTGCTGCTGCACCCCAAGTTGCGCAAGTCACTTACCTAGAGGCTGTTCAAGAATCAGAATCAGTAGTCGAAGCTCCTGTTGCTGAAGCAGTACCTGCTGCAGAAGCCGTGGTTGCTACGCCGATGCAAGATTGCAACTGCTGCAAACGAGTTGGAAGAGTTCGAGGATCAGCTGGTTGCTCGAGCTGTGCTCCAGTCGACCCTTGCAATAGCTGCAACACTCGCACACGCGGTCGTCTACGCGGACGAGTTCTTCGGAACCGCTAAGCTTTTTAAGAATATTTCTTAACGCATCAAGCCGCTCTCCAATTGGAGAGCGGCTTTTTTGTTTTTAGGAATCATTCGCGTTGAGCCCTCCTGTGAGTTGAGGCCTGCTAGATTCCCAAAGTCTATCGGTTGCAAAACATAATTGATGGCTTTGAAGTAAGGTTATCTCTCTGCCAACGGCTGGTTCTGATGGATGACGTGCACTCAAGTCAATCTCCAAATTTCAGGTTGCGTGGGGATGATTTGCCAAATCTGCCCCCATCTCGGCAAGTCGCGACACGATCAGGTTTTGATTTGCTGCCGAGTATGTTATCAATGAGTGTGACTGGTCGGGCGAGGGCTGTTTCAAAACTGAAAAACCCCGCAGCAACTTTCCAATCTTTTTCAACGATGGGCGAAGTACATGCGTTTTCGAGTTGGCTATGGTGGCCCCAAGCAATATCGACACGGACAGCATTTCTCTGGTGGTCGGGTCAACAACGGTAACATGACCGAAATTGAAAGGTTCATTCATTTGATTGCCAGTATGCAGATTCTGTTTGGCTCTCGGCGTGGCGGCGCCGTCATTCCTTTGCTCATTATCGGGATGTTGGTGGGTGGTTGGTTTCTGTACCGACACAACTATTCACCCGAGCGAGCGCTCGAAAAAGCACATCAACTGTGGGAGTCAAACGATACCAAGCAGCAGATCTCGGCCATTAAGACGTATAAAGATCTGCTTGCCAAAAGTGATCCCATCGAACCCAATCGTCATTGGCTGATGAAAGACCGCGACACACTTTATCGGCGTATCATACGACATGAGTTCATGTTTGCCGAGAATAAGACCAAGGCAGGCGAATGGATCATCAAAGCCTGGGACGAGGGCTGTCGTGATTTGCGATTCCAGGATGAAAGCTGTCGAGAGTTCTGGGTTCAGACAACAGACACGTTGCGGCAAAAAAATAAAGCCAAGCGGCGGTCGGAGAAGTCCCGGTCAGAAGATGAAAACCCTCAAGATGGTAAATTAAATGAGTCGCCGAGTTTGGAAGGTGATGCATTTCTTTTACGTCCTTTAGGATTTTCATTCGCGTAACCAATCCCCCAAGCGATCCGATCGAAGGTTTGTGATGAGTCGCTTTCGAGGGGGTGATTCTTTTTGATGTCTTTCTGTTGCGCTATTGATACGCCAGCAAATTAGCTGCTGGCATTCCGGGTTTCAGCTTTAGGGTGAGGTTTAGCGTTTTAAATGAGCCAACGCTCATGAAAATTTTGTTGGCATTGCATTTGCCTTTGAACGATCGTCAAAGTTCAATGAGTCAAGGAAGATGCAATGAGCGTTAAACAAATCCTAAAATTTGCCGGCCTAGGTGTTGTGTCACCGCTTGGTTGCGTTTCAATCGTGTTTCTGTTGTTTGCTTGTAGTACCGTGGATGTTCAAGCTCAAGGGCGGCTGCGTGGTGTTAGCAAATCGGTACGTAAAAACTCACAGGAATCGAAGCCAGCAGAAAGCACAGCGGAATCAGGGCGTTGCACCGCTGCGAAAGAGCGATCCACCGAATCTTCGAGTGAAGTGAAACCGCAGAATCGACATGATGCCATTCGACGTTCAGTCGGCCGCGGCGAACATCATGACTTCCGCGGAACCCGAGACTGGAAGTCAACGAGTCGTCTGCGTCACGATGGCCGGGCGTGTGAACCCCGATATTCCCCTAGGTGCCGACCAGCCACGTTCCATGTCGCGGCTTGTATGACACATGTTCCGCCGGTGCTTTTCGAGCCTGTGTTTGGGCCAGCGAAGCCGGCCGTAGAATCGGTTCTCATCGAGCAACCGCTATGGGGAACAACCCCTCCGACGATTTTAGGGGATACTTGGGGTCCGGCTGCTGCCGAGCTAGTGGCCGAACCGGTTGCGTTTGATGCCGCAGTAGGCAAAGACTGGTTTCCGGTCAAGGCTTCAGCTCTCTGGGCGACGCTTGGGTCGAGCTTTGACGGGATCACCACCGGCGGAATGGGAGCGCGACTGCAGGCTTCCGGCGGTCCGGGATTGGAGGCGACGGTCATGATGCTTCGCGAATCGGATGGCGGCTATCGTGACCATCTCTATATTGGCGATGTCAATTTGATATATGAAATTCTGAATCGCCCAAACGTCCGTGGACGCATCGGTTTAGGGGTCAATTGGCTGAATGATGCTTGGGGGCCTGAGGCAGGTTTCAATTTGACGGGTGGGTTCGACTTACGCATCACGCGTCATTTAATGTTGGCTCTTGAGGGAGATTTTGGGAATCTTGGAGACGCGGACTTCGCTCATCTTCGTGCCGCATTTGTTCGTCGATTTGAAAGTGTGGAGTTGATGCTGGGCGTGGACTGCTTCAATATTGGTGGGGCAGAAGTAAACAGTGTGTTTACCGGTGTGCAGTTTCGGTTTTGAACCTTGATGCCACGGAGGAAGAAGCTTGGTTTTACAAACGCAAAAATCGTTAATTTGAGCCAGCCATTTCCAGGTCCAGCAGTTTGCCTAATTCTTCATCCTCGAGGATTGTGGTGTTTACATTCAGGCGTTCATTTAAGTCGACGATGACCTTTTGAAGTTCGAGGTACTCTTCTTCATTCAATGCGATTGACTCGTTGATTCGATCGCGTTCGATTTTGTCGAGCATAACTTTGATGCTGGAGATCGCTTCGTCGTAATAGCCAATTTCCTGATTGATCTTGGTGATTTGGGTGACCCACTCCTTAAGGTTGATGACAGCGTTCTTCACATCAGGATCTGAGGAGTTAATGAAGTCTTTTCCTGAGCCAATCCCCTTCTCTTTCAGGTGAGTAATGTTGTCGGCTTTCAGTCTTTCGAGTCGAGTTGCACCGCGCTGGACTTTGTCTCGTTGCATCTTCAACTCGGCGAGTTTGTCTCGGAACTGCTCTTCGGTTTTCAGCAAATTTGAGGTACCGTCGTTCATGTTGTCGCCAGCAACCTTCACCCGTGGAACTAATTCCCCTGAGTACCAGAGGTAGCCAACGAAACACAGTGCCCCAAAAAGGCCGAGCGTGATCAACGAGTGGAATGTTTCTTTTTTGGCCATTAAATCATTTGGGATGCTTGGTATTAATGAAAAAAAAGCCAGTCATCGGGGGCCAATGACTGGCTGGGGATCTTGAGCTAGTGCGTAAAACTAGTTTCCTTCGGCTTTCAGGATCTTATCCAGTTCGCCCATGGTTGTTGAAATATCGGTCTTGTCATTTAGCAACTCGTCGAGGCTCAGCGAGCTCTCGGCTTCAACTTCTGCAATCCGTTCATCAAGTTTAACCTTTTCGATTTCCCACTCGGTGTCGAGATTTACAAGTAGCTCGTCAACGCTTTCCGTGAGGTCGTTAAACTTGTCGCTGATTGAAACTCCAGGGCCCGCAATAGTTGCCGCCTCTTTCATCGCATCAAGTGCTGATTTCTTCGAACGAATTTGGTCGAGTTGGCCTTCAAGCTTGGAGAGTTGTGCGGCCGAAGTGTCATCATTCTTTTTCAGAAGATCAAGATTCTTAGCCCATGCCGACGCGATGATTTCGTTCTTGGCGACACGGTCATTGAGGGATTGCATTTTTTTGATCGTACCATCGGCCAAGTTTTTCAGCTGCTCGATCGAAACTTCTTTTTCACCTATTTTGATCGCGCCGGTGGCTTCGGCATCAGATAAATACTGCTTGAGTTTGCCGAGGTCGGCGAGAAGCTTTGCCTTTTCTGTATCCATCTCACTTTTTTTATTGGTGAGAGATTTTAATCTGACTTGCGCCTCGATCCGTTTGTCGCGAAGTCCACTCGAGGCTTCTTTCAGTTCGGCGTATGCGTTCTCAACTTCTTTTTGCTTGACATTGAGTGGCCCAAGTAAGTCATCAATCTTTTTGATCGCCGCGTCCTTGGCAACGCCGACGCGAGCATTCGCACCATCGCATCCGAGGTAGGTCGCAAATGCGATCCCAGCAATCACAAGTCCAAGTGTTAGTGTTAGATGTTTTGACATATCACCTCCTAAGGTATTTGATTCGCAATATTTGTTGTCACAGGTCAACAGTTGTGGTTCGCGCAATGAACTGCAATCTTGGCAAAAGTCTGCAGAATGGCGTTCATTTACTTTCTCGTCGCCGAATGGGTTGTTGAGCGAAAGCCAACGATGCTTCTTTCCCTTATTAGAACGTCGAAAAGTCTGGATTTCAAAGGCTTAAATCGAAAAATCCCCAATGATTTAGCTGAAGGAGCCTCGTTGCGCGGAAAAGGCCCAGCTGAGTAATTTTATGGGTTAAGCAGTGTTTTGTGGGTTGTTAGAGGGTAATTATTAGCTGGTAAAACGTTGAAGCTTTTCTTTCACCGTATCGATCAAGATGGTCTTTTCTTCCCTGCTAAAAATTGTTTCCGAAAACGTTGTGATGGCAAGCAAGGCAATGGTGGCAACGATGGCCACCGGTTTGCTTGTCACGAGTAAAAGAGGAAGCAACGCACAAAGCCAGATGCCGCGATCGGTCTGACAGCCGAAGTAGTGGTTCATTAAAAATAGCGTGGTCAGGATTGACGCATTCCCAATTGCGGTCGCAAACACGGCACCAAAAAGTCCAAAGTGCGGAATCAGGATCATGTTAAGTACAACGTTTAGGATCAGACCAAGGCCGACCGCCAGCGTGGCCCATTTTCCTTTTTCTGCTACCCATAGGTACTCTTGGCCGATTGTCATCAGGCTGAACCAAATACAATAAACCAAAGTGATTGGCAAAACACCTAAACCGTCGTTGTAGCGGCCTTGAAGAATGGTGTTAAATAAAAGCGGTGCGAGCATCAAAATGAGAGCACCACCCATCGTGAATGTAACTGAAACGAGCTTAATTGCCATGTTCACTTGGTTTTTGGCTTGGTGCTTTTTGCCGGCTTCCCAAGCCTCACTCATGTAAGGGAGAAGGGCGCCCGATATGACGGCACCTAGGCTGACCAAAAGGAGCGGAATGACTCTCCCGCTGTGGTATTGGCCAACTGAACCTTGGGCGAGATCTACGGTTGTGTTGGACCAGTGAATCAGCATCTGTCGGTCCGAAACTTCAATGAGATTGTTCAGTAGGTTGGCGACCCAGAGCCAGGCTGCAAATGGAGCGATTCGCTTCCACATCGTTGCTTGGGGGAGTCGGTTGCCTGAATCGCTAAAAATCCCCCGGTACTTCCAGAGAATCCAGATTGCTGGCAAGGCTCCGATTCCGCAACTGATTCCAAATCCCGTGGTTGCGGCCGATGCGCTATCGTCCCACAGTAACAAGAGCATGGTGGCTAAGACGGCAAATGAGATGCCCGTTATGAATCGCATCACGGTAACGATTCGAACCTGCCGAAGGGATTCCATTAAAGTGGCGAGAAAATTTGATGCTGAGACGAGGATCAGTGTCACTCCCAAGCAGAGAGTTAATCCAGTTTGAGTTGGGTCGCGAAATAGAAGGTAAGAAAATTTGCTTGGAAAGGTGAGAATCGCACTGGACATGATTACAGTGGAAACAAGGCTAATGATTCCAATTCGACCAACGAAACTCTTGAGTTGGCCTCGCTGTCGGTAGTGTTCTGTGAACTTGCCGAAGCATCCCGGAAGGCCGAGGACTGCCAGTGGTGCAAGCAACATCAGGTAACTCCACGCCATTGACCATTGCCCGAGTTGTTGGTCGGTCATCAATCGACAAAACAAGATTCCCCGTCCAAAGCCGATGATCCGTTGACCAACGGTCAAAACAAGGGCAAACAGGACACCGGTAGCGATCGAATCTGAGATAAATCCATGATCTGCTTCGATCCGCTCGGGTGTCGTAGCGAGCCTTACTGATTGGGATTTACTGTTGGTAGACATGGGGTAACTAAAAATTTGTGCGTGACGGGCGGTCAACGTTTTAGTTTTAGTCACCAATTAATGGAGGCTTGGAATTCCAGAGAATCCAAGGGAGTTGTTCAGCGTGCGACCGGCAGACGTAAGATTATTCGGATTGGGTGGATCGTACGGGGGGTGAGATTAGTGCCTCAAATTCAAGACAAGTCGACGCAAACCGAGGTTCCGTGATTCGATTCCAACCAATTGGCTTAGCCTTGAGTTGATTGGACTCGCTAAACTCCATTGGGTGGCGAAAGTCGTGCTCCAAGGGCGGCGAACGCAATATCAAGTCGATAGTGGCGTTTTCGTGAACCGTCTTGGCGATTATGGTGTCCTCAAGACTGGTTTTAGACCACGATGTAAATCAATGGGGCATAGGGTTTCAATCAGCTTTTTCTCGGTCGAATCATCCGTGCCCTGTTTATTGTTCGCTCACCCATGATAAACTTTAGACGCACCGCAGAGTGCGTATTTTTGCGAATTTGATTTTGTCCATAGGCCTGACGCTTGTCTCAAATCTCACAACAGGATGATCCGAAGAAGGATGGTCCCATGAAAGTTGATCTTGCAGTAGTTGCGCGAGATTTAAAACTCCCTCCAGAGAAAATTGAAAAAACGGTTGAACTTCTTGACGAAGGCAACACGATCTCTTTCATCACTCGCTTCCGAAAGGATCTTACTGGCGGGCTTGATGAACAGCAAATCCTTTCAATTCAGGAACGCGTGGGAAGCTTGCGCGCCCTCTCGGAGCGGAAAGTCTTTGTTGTTAAGTCGATCGACTCGCAGGGAAAATTGACGGATGAACTCAATTCAGAGATCAGCAAAGCTACGACCAGTCGTCGGCTTGAAGATCTTTACCTGCCCTTTAAACCCAAAAAGCAGTCGAGGGCGTTGGTGGCTCGTCAGCAAGGGCTGGAACCGTTGGCCGACGATGTGTTCAAAGGTGTTTCACCGGATAACGATCTAGCCACGCTGGCAACCCAATACGTGAGAGTCGATAAGGGGCTCAACTCGGTTGACGATGTTTTTAATGGTGTTCGCGATCTGCTCGCCGAGCGATTGGGTGAGAGTGACGAAGTTCGAAGTATGCTGCGTCGAATCATGTGGAACGATGGCAAACTTGCAACCCAATTAATTGTGTCCTCTGCAGACGAGCCGTCGGATCAAGAAGCCGGAGCAGCTGCCCCCGAAAAGGTGGGTGCCGGGCCGGAGGTCAGTTCTGATGTTCAGCAGAATCCACTTTCGAAACAAGTTGAAACCAAGCAGGGAGCGACTCCGTTATCCAAGGTCGATGTGACCGAGTCCCCCGAATTGGCTGCGAATTCTACGTCGGCTGAAACAGAATCAAGCCCTCAGCCGTCAACGGCTGAAACTGCCTCTGCTCCTGCCGAGACTCCTGCAGCCGAGACTCCTGCGATTGAGACTCCTGCGATTGAGGCTCCTGCGATTGAGGCTGTTGCGACTGAGACTCCTGCAACTGAGACTCCTGCAACTGAGACTCCTGCAACTGAGACTCCTGCAACTGAGACTCCTGCAACTGAGACTCCTGCGACTGAGACTCCTGCGACTGAGACTCCTGCGACTGAAACTCCTGCGACTGAAACTCCTGCGACTGAAACTCCTGCGACTGAAACTCCTGCGACTGAAACTCCTGAGGAAAGTAAGCCAGGGGATTCAAATCCTGCCCCCTCGGATGTAGACGTCACATCTTCTTCTCTTGTGTCGGCGGATGCTGAGTCGTCCACGGCAGTGCCGCCAGCTGCTGAAGTGTTGGCGAAGCCTAAGAAGAAGAAAAAGAAAAAGAAAAAGAAGAAAGTCGAAGATCCGTTCAAAGATTTTCATGACTTTAAGCAACCGCTCAAGCAGATTCCCCATCATCGTGTTTTAGCAATCAACCGAGGCGAGCGTGCTGGAAAGCTTAAGGTCAGGGTTGATGTTGCGCCCCAGAAATTAAAAGATCCGACCTTGGTGGCGATGGTTCCTGAATCGCATCCGTATCAGGAGTTCATGCAAAAATGCGCCACTGACGCGTTAACTCGAATCATTGTGCCTTCATTGGAGCGCGAAATTCGAAGAGAGCTGACCGAGGCCGCAGAAAAGCATGCTGTCGAAGTCTTCGCCAGTAATCTCAGGAATTTGCTTTTGCAACCGCCTGTCCGCAATCGGACGGTGATTGCAATTGATCCTGGATTTAAGCGGGGGTGTTCGGTTGCTGTAGTTGATGCTTGTGGGAATGTCCTTGATTCAGGGCATATCTTTGTCGTTGGCAATCAAACGCGTCGTGAAGAGGGCAAGCAGAAACTTGTCGACTGGATTAAAAATAACCGTGTTTCCGTGATTGCAATCGGTAACGGGGCTGCCTGTCGTCAGGCAGAACAGTTGGTGTCTGATATCATCAGTGAGCATTTTGCCAATGGCGATGTTCGTTATGCGATGGTCAATGAAGCCGGTGCGAGTGTTTATTCGACCAGTGAAATTGGACGCGAGGAGCTCCCCGATGCATCGCCTTCAATTCGAAGCGCAATATCGATTGCTCGCCGACTTCAGGATCCACTTTCTGAATTAGTCAAAATCGCACCAGCGAATATTGGTGTTGGAATGTACCAACACGACGTCAAAGCCAAACATCTCAGTGATTCACTCGACAACGTCGTTGAGTTTTGCGTCAATCAGGTTGGCGTTAACGTAAATACAGCAAGCCCCTCGTTATTGAAATATGTTTCAGGTTTGAATGCCCTTACGGCACGGCGGCTTGTTGAATACCGGCAAGCAAATGGCGTGTTTAAGAATCGCGAGGAGCTCAAGAATGTCAGTGGTGTCGGCGACGCAACCTTTGTTCAGGCGGCCGGTTTTTTGCGCATCCATGGTGGCGACACACCGCTGGATTCAACCTCAATTCATCCTGAGAGTTACCTGATTGCTGGCGATGTTTTGAAGCGAGCTAATGCAAGTTTAGCTGAGTTGTTCGTAAAGCCGGTTGCTCAAGAAGTGACCCCCGCTACTGCACAACCGGCACCGACTGATGCGAAGGCAACTGGAGATGCTTCAAAGTCAGATGGGGAGGCGGTCGAGGCAGTGCCGGACAGTTCGCAGACAGCCTCCACTTCGGCCGAGATTGAATTAGCTCTTCCCTCGGTCACTGATGAGAATCCTGATTCGCCCGTCCAAGCGGACGTCGAGGCAGCCTCGTCCGTCGAAGCAAATGCCGTCGAAGCAAATACCGTCGAAGCAAATGTCGTTGAGCCAGAGGTAGGGTCGAGTTCGAACGAGTCAGCTCCAGAGGTTGCTTCAGAGTCGCCGACGGAGTCCAGTCAAGCAACTGAATCCCCAACTGACGTGGCTGACAAAAATGATTCGTCGCCTGCTCCGACTTCAGCCAAACCGACGACAAGCGTCGATCTGGCCAAGACGGTTGTTGAGAGACCTCGACAAGCAGATTTGGCAAAGCGAAAAGAAGTCTTAAAGCGCATGTCGGAACTGGACATTGATCAAATCAGTACTGAGCATTCGGCTGGACGAATGTTAGTTAAAGATATTTTGATGTCACTCAAGCGGCCTGATTGGGATCCACGCGGAAAATCCAAGAAGCTGATTTTTCGTAGTGGGATCATTAAAGCAGATGATCTGAAGCCTGAAATGCAGCTTGATGGGCAGGTCGTCAATGTGGTCGATTTTGGTGTGTTTGTTGATATTGGGCTCGGTGAGAGTTCTTTGGTCCATGTCAGTCAGCTTTCAAACCATTTTGTTCGTGACCCGCATCAGTTGTTCGCCGTGGGTGATGTTTTACGGGTTTGGGTCTCAGAAATTGATACCGAACGTCGCCGGGTTAAATTGACGGCAGTGCGTCCGGGCAGCAAGAAACCCGCAGCGAGGCGCCGGAAGAAGTACGAAGGCAAAAATGAATCGAATTCCACGGGAGCTCAGCGTTCGGCAGGCTCCGAGCAATCTGGTAAGCGTCCGGGGCGATTTGACAACAAGTTCAAGGGTAAGGGGAAAACTGGCTCACGGAGTTACAGTAAGGGTAGCTCTTTTAAAGACCGCCCACCTCGCCGCTCCCGACCTAAACCCGTTAAACCGATAACTGACGGGATGCTGCAGGGGAAGGAACCCATGCGTTCGTTTTCTGATTTGGCTCAATTTGTCAAAAAAACGCCTGATAAGAAAGCCGATTCGAAAAAGCAGCCAAAGAATGAGTCTTAGGCGGAGCATGTTTTCCGATTGTTCCCCACAGGCGAGACTAAGATTGATTAGATATGGACTTTGAAAATAAACTCGAAGAAGCGATTCAGCGCGGCCAGAATCGTAACACTGCCAAGGCCAACGCGCAAAAACAATCCGAACTTTCAAAAGAGGATGTTCGTAATTCTCATAATGACTTTCGGCTGAATCTTTCCGATTATATTGAGTCGTGTTTGAAGAAACTTGAGAATCACATTCCAGGTTTTGAGTACGACATTATCTATGGTTCGAAGGGTTGGGGCGGGGCATTGTCGCGTGTTGATATCGATCGCGGGCCGGATGGAAAGGCGGGTTCGTTTTTCAGCCGCATCGAAATTACGGTTCGGCCTCAGAACGAATTCAATGTCGTGAACATTGTTGGCAAGGGGACAATTCGGGACAAGGAGCTTTTTGCGTGGAATCACTTTGAGGCGATTCTAGAGGCCAAGCAGGAGGCGTTCGAACAGATGATCGACAACTGGATCTTGCAGTTTGCCGAGCAGTTTTCAGCGCGTTGAACCCATTCTTTTGTTTGCGACAGAGTGAGACGAGTCGTCAATTTCGGAACGCTTTCACGGTGACGATTTGAAACTTTTTTTAAGACGATGAGGTAAACTTCCATCGCGGGATGACCACGCTCGGGTGTGACTCAGTCAAAATATTTCACCTATTGTTGATCATATGACTCAATCGACTAATTCAGATCACACTTCAGCAGCAGACGGAACTGACGGAAGTTTTCGGTTTGGCAAAAGCGTGCTAAGTGGAAGTTTGGTTCTTGTTCTGCTGGGTGTGAGCGGTTTTTTTGCCCAACGATGGTTCGCGCCGGAAGTTGATCAAAGCGAAATTAAACCCATTGTTATTAACTCCAGTGGGTCGAGTCTCGGTCAAAAGGATAGCAAGGCTGCATCCAAGGAATCAACAGTTGTACTGTCATCGGGAGCCATTACGGCAACCATTGATCAGCAAATGATTGATGAAGCGGAACATCCGTTTGGGCCACTGCTGGAAATCGCCGATCTCAGCATTGCTGAAATTGACAAAAAATATCAAGACTACACCGCGACGCTTTTTAGTCAGGTTCGGTTGGGGGAGGAATTGAGGGGCGAAAAATATCTCACCTGCAAAATCAGGCATGAACAAAAAGCAAAACCGCATGTTCCGTTTTCTGTTTACACCAAGTTCCTGAAGCCTAAAGCCAATGTCGGGCAGGAGGCAATTTGGATTCAAGGTCAGAATGATGGAAAGCTGATTGGCCATGCAACTGGACTGTTGAATCTCAAACGCATTCCGCTTGATCCCGATGGTGCGATTGCAATGGAAGGAAATCGATACTCAATTCGAGAAATTGGATTCCGGAACTTGTTGGTAAAGATGAAGGAATTCGGTGTCAAAGATCAACAGTACGGTGAGTGTGTGGTTACGTTAAAGCGTGGAATTGAACTTAATGGTCGGCTTTGCACGACTTTTGAAGCGGTTCATCCTTACAAGCGAAAGCACTTCGATTTTCACATTGCCCGAATCTACATTGACGATGAGCGTAACATTCCAATTGGTTACGAAGGCTTTCTCTGGCCGGAAACTAAGGGGGGTGAGCCGGTGTTATTGGAGCGTTATTTTTACACTGACATCAAACTCAACGTCGGTTTGACTGATAAAGACTTTGACCCTGGAAACGAAGAATATGATTATCCCCGCTGGTAAACTTGGGCTGGCTGTTGGGGATCGGACACACGCGGCGAAACTTTAAAAACTTGTTGTGCCGCTTGTTGCCCACGGGGACGTTTGCGGTTTCAGCAATTTCGCCTCTGCGACGCCGCAGGTCAAAATCGCCCCAGCGGTCGTAATTCAACGCGTGATTTTTAAACTGCTTTTACTTCAGGCCCAATGTTTCGAGGCCTTGTTCGAATACGATGTCGGTTGGAATCCCGCGTTGATTGACCCTTTGCAGATCAGCTTTAAGGACCTCTCCCACAAAGCCATTTTTTTCGGCGAATGTCTTTGCGGCCGTGTAATCGCCGTCGCCTTGTAATTTAAGGATTGCCCCTGAAAGCTCCTTAACGGCGATTTTCATCTTGTCCATGTTGACGCGGTATTGGCCTGAGTCCGTCCGTGTGAAGGCCCCCAGTTTTTCGAAAAAGTTAAATCGGATCATGTTGGCTTTGCCGTGCGCGCTGCTTGCCCCGAATCGTACACTTCGAAAAATGCCGGCCATGAATGTAATGTAGTAGTCTTCCAGGGTGCCTTCGGTGATTTCTCCCTGTTCCATTAATTTGGTCACCATATAAAGGCCCAGCACATCAGCTTTGCCTTCCTCGAGTGCGCTGGAAGTTTCACGCAGGGCTTCTCGAACGCGACCGTTACCTTCGATCGTGTTCTTGATTCCGAGGCCATGGGCGACTTCATGGAACATCGTGTTTGAGAAGAACGCGTTGAAGGTAATGTGCTTCCTTTGTTCTGGGACGAGTAATAAATCGGCAATCGGAATCAGGATTTGGTCGAATTTTGCACGCATCGAGTTTTTAAGTTGGAGGCGACGTGAACCTTTTTTCAATTGCACTTCTTCATCGTTGGGGAGGTTGATCGCAATGGTTTTGGAGCCCGAGTTACAATCACCGGCATAGTAGACGACATCATAAGCATTGAGGTCAGAGTTGGTGCCAGGTTTTTCCTGTTTGTATTTTTCTTCGACAGGCAAGCCCCGTTGGAGTTCAGGCAGCATCGCCGCGTATTTTGAAAGCCTTTCACTCCACGACATGTCTTTGACCAGCACGTAGGCTTCACAGGCGGCTTTGTAACTAAAAAGTTGGTCTTCGTAGTTTTCAATGGGGCCAATCACAATATCGAGCTTGTTGGTTTTCATTTCCATCCAAGCCAAATCGCTCGGTTGATATTGGTTGCTCAGAAGGGCATCGGCACGGGCATTCAGGTAAGTTTTGAAACCTTCGTCTTCTGCAAGCTCTGCGGCAGCGTTAAGTTTTTCAGCAGCGACGGAAAATTGTTTCTTAAAATATTTGTTGTATGGGATTGCGCGAAGATTGGGCCTTTTGTCTTTTACGTATCTAACCATCGTGTAGAGACTTTTTAAATCCGGGTTGTCAGCGACTTGTTTTTCGAATTCCTCTTTGGTCATCTTTTTTGGATAGAAGTTTGCACCGGCAGGCTTTTCACCCACCCCCGAGATAAATGGCCGGTTTTCCTGAAGTCTCTCCCACGGGCCATAATTAATTTGTGAATGACGATTTAAGGCCGCTGTAGCGGAGTCAGAAAGTCCTTCTGGGAATTTAATTTTTTCGCGATTCCCGTAGGCCTGCCGCCAGAAAGCGATGTCCATTTGTTCTGCGGCCTCAATCAACAGCGGAATCATCTTTCGCTGGTTGTCGCTCAAGTGATTCAAGTCGGCAGTAAGTTTCACTGTTGCATACTTCGTGAGTCCGGCAGGGTCGTTGACCTTGCGTTCTTGCGCAAAGCCCGAGACAGCGACTGTCGTGACGGCGATCATCGCCAAGACGACGATTGGAGTAGACTTCAACATGGATTGCCTTTGGGTGGAAATGTTTTGATCTGTTTAATTTACCATAATGTGTGAGTAAAGCAGATTGGTTAAACTATGAGTTCCCAGTGAAAGTTGTTCGGCAATTTTGAAAGTAAGCTATGTCGGGAAAAATTTGCATTGTTGTTTTCAGTTTGACAGTTTTATCGGTGACTATTTCCAAGTCGGAAGCAGCCGTTTCCGACTCGCTGACGGAAAAGCCAAATGTTATTTTTATTCTCGCGGACGATTCGGGTTTTTCAGATCCCGGATGTTACGGCAGTGAGATTCAGACTCCGAATTTGGATAAGTTGGCGGCCAATGGCCTCCGCTTTACTCAGTTTTATAACACGGGTCGTTGCTGGCCGACGCGCGCCTCCTTGATGACGGGGTATTATCCTCATCAAGTCCACCGAGACAAATTACCTAGCCTTGGGGGGGGAGGTGGGAATCGTGGAGTCCGTCAAAAGTGGGCCAGGCTTTTGCCTGATTTTTTGAAACCACATGGTTATCGAAACTACCATAGCGGAAAGTGGCACATTGATGGTCCGGTCTTGCCAACCGGTTTTGATCGCTCGCTGGACATTCGCAACCAAGGGAATTTTTTCAGCAACAAAGATAATCGCATCGATGATCAACCTGTTGCAGAAGTTGCTGCTGATTCCGGCTATTATTCGACGACTGCGACTATTGATCATGCGATTGGTTGCTTGGAAGAGCACTCGGAAAAATATTCCGATCGACCCTTCTTTCATTTTGTCGCGTTTATCGCACCGCACTTTCCTTTGCATGCGCCCCCAGAAGACATCCAACGCTACGCTGATAGCTATCTAAATGGCTGGGAGGCAATGCGAGACGAGCGTTTCGCACAGCAGCTGAGAATGGGGATTCACAAAACGACACTATCAAAATTGGAAACTACCGTGGGTCCTCCATATCATTTTGCTGATGCATATGAAAAGCTTGGGAGTGGAGAAATTGGTCGCCCAATGCCTTGGGCAGAATTGACAGATGAGCAACGTCGTTTTCAAGCTACCAAAATGGCAATTCATGCAGCGATGGTTGACCGGATGGATCAAGAAATTGGTCGGCTGTTGAAGCATCTCAAGAAAATGGGGCAATTTGAGAATACGGTGATTTTTTACGGATCGGACAACGGAGCTAGTGCAGAGATCATGGTGCGAAATGGTGGGCACGACCCAACGGCTGCGCCGGGAAGCGAGGCAAGCTATTTATGCCTCGGCCCTGGTTTTTCGAGCGCTTGCAACACGCCGTTTCGACGACATAAAACTTGGGTGCACGAAGGGGGAATTGCGACGCCTCTGATCGTTCATTGGCCGCAGGGGATCAAAGCCAAGGGGGAGCTTCGCCATACGCCAGGGCATATGATCGACATTCTCCCCACCGTATTGGATTTGATCGGAGTTGAGAAACCTCGGACATGGAAGGGCGAACCGATTCCGGCGGCTCCCGGGAAAAGCCTGCTTGCCGCGTTCAACGATGATATTGTGATCCAACGCGAGTCCCTTTGGTGGCTTCATGAAGGCAACCGCGCGGTTCGAGTCGGGGATTTGAAGTTGGTTGCAAGCGACGGGGAGCCTTGGGAACTTTACGATATGAGCAATGACCGGGCTGAATCAAATAACATCGTTACCTCGCTCCCGGAAAAAGCAAAAGAGCTGGAGGCGATCTGGAATGCTCAGCTCAAAGCGCACAGTCAGTTGGCCGCCAAAACAATGAAAGATCAGCCCAAGCGGAGAAGGAAAAACAATCGGCAGAATAAATAGCTCTCTTGGCGAACCGCCGCGGGCAATTTTTTTTGCTGATTAATTTGTTGAGCTCTTTACTGTCGTGTTGCGCTCGGCCGTCTCTTTCTACAGTCGCCATTTTTGGATAAGGCAGTTATTTTCCGCTGATGTGATTCAATACTGCTTCTGGCTTGCCTCTGCACGATCAAAATCGCGCGCAGCCGGGAGATTGGGTTGAAGATGAAATGCTGCCGAGAGAGGCGGGGCTGTTCGCGTTTGCGAGTTGGAGAATAGCCATTGCGTTTCAATGGCTGGATCTTTCGGCGACAAATATTTCGCCACGACCACCATTGAGGAGGTCACCATTGAATGCTTGGAAAGACGAACGTAGCGAACTAACATCTGCAAAAAAATTGTTTTGCTCCAGCCAGCCCGCGAGCATGTTCAAAATCGGGACTGGATAGAAACCGCCCCTCACAAAAGTGGGTGAAAGTTGGCTTTTCAATCCGCCAGCAAGCACGATCGTTCCGCGTTTCATCCCAGCGCCTGCGTCGATTCCCGACGCTCCGAACACCATGATGGTCCCGGCAAGCATATTCCAGCCGGTCAGTTCACCTGCCGTGCCGCCAACCGCGATCGTTCCGCGACGCATCGCTTGCCCGAGGCCGTTGCCTACATTTCCACCAATCAGGATTGAACCCCGGTTCATACCGAATTTTGAGCCAGGGAAATGTCCGCCCACCCCATCACCGGCATTGCCTTTAACTTTGATAACGCCACCGGTCATTTCGATGCCAAGAAAATCTGAAACACTGGCCTTCGAGGAAATTTGTCCGCCGGACATTTGGCTGCCAACGTGGCGGCCGGAATCGGTTTCAATTTCAATCGTCCCACTGCTCTGCCCTGCTCCAATCCCCTGAACACAGCCCAGGTTGCCGTCAAAAACCAGATGTCTTGATGCATTTAGAGCCCCAGCGATCGAGAATAATTCACCGAGTTCGACCTCGTCTCTTCCGTAAAGGATCTTGGTTTGGCCGATCTCAAGGTTAGACTTGCCCAGCAATCGTTCCGGCGTAATTCCTTCCACTTCAATCGGGATTTGGGTTTCGACTTGTTGGCAGAGGACAAGAGCCATAGGATGCTCGAACGAGACAGGGGCGTACGTTTTACTTAGTGTAACAGCTTTTTATCTTGGATTCAGACAGCACGTGACCAATCTACTACCCGCTCCTGTTAAAAATCTCGGTGCAGTGGTGCTTTGCGGAGGTAAGAGCACCCGGATGGGAATGGATAAATCGCAGTTGGTCTTTAAAGGAATGACTTTTCTTGAGCAGGTCGTATTTCGATCAAGTCAAGTTTGCGATCCCATTGTGCTGGTCGGCGATATTGATTTTTCGAACCATGATTTACCTGATGGTGTTTTGTTTGATCAAGACCAAGAACCAAATAAAGGCCCCTTAGAGGGGATGCGTGTTGGGTTAAAGCGACTGTCGAGCCTGGTTGAGTTCGCTTTTGTCACGAGTTGTGATGCACCCTTGGTAAAACCGGAGTTGATTCGGTACTTGTTTGGGGAAGTTGGGCAGTCGAATGCGGTTGTCCCGCAAGAGGGCGAGCGCGTATTTGGCATGGCATCAATTTATCGAACTACTTTGTATTCGACGATTGGAGAGAGAGTCGCCGCCAATCAACTTCGCGTGTCAAAGTTGGCCCGAGAGATTAATGCGAACCACCCTGATATGGACTCGATTCGCTTGATCGATCCCGATCTCGACTCATTAACCAATATCAACTCAAAAGCTGATTATCAAAGGCTTATCAAACGATTTAATCTCCGTTGCCCCGCCACTATTTGTGACGCGTTGGGCTTGGATCCCCATAGCTTTGACGACCGCGATTGACGCTCTCGGTTCTGTAATGCTTGAAATTGGCCTCTAAAGGGTGGGCTGATTCGGAGGAACGTCATGAGTTGCTCGCGATTCGCTTTTAGCCTGAGCAAATAAGTTGGAGGTTGAGCAATTGGGGCGGTTCAAAATATAAAAAAACCGCATCGCAGAAAGCTGCGACGCGGCATGTAAAAGATACGTCCGAATGAGATAGCGATGGGAGTCGCTGGGAGACAGACGTAAGTCGGACGTGCTAAGCACAAGCCACTATTGACCTAGATCTACCCTAAAAATTGGTCCCTCAGCCGTCAGTTTCGGAGGTATCCTGTATTGTTAAGAACAAACGTTTGAATGTTTGAATCCTAGTGTGTTGTGATGTTTTTACGCTCTTTCAATATGTTAGTTGAAGAACGCTGGTTTTGCCGCCGGCAGATAATTTAATTCTTTAAAAGCCTAGAAGCATTTGAGTAACCCGTCCGTTTGCTTTGTATCTAACTAATGTCGGCGAAACAAGACACTGGATTTATAGAAAAACAGCGAGTTCGGGTCGATAGTTGTCGCGCGATTTTTCAACAAGTTTTCGTAAATATATTTTTCACAAAAACGACAGAAAAAATTCTTGGGTTAAAGTTCTTGTAACTTAATATTCCTTGTTAACGACGAGAGGTGGCGACGGCAAGAGTAGGCCATCCGAGTTTGAACCGCGCGGAGGGAGGAACAAACTTTCGGATTTAGATCTTCGTCAGACTTTACAGCTCAACCCGCCAGCAGCAGGAACATAGCAGGTTTGGGCGTAGTCCATCACCATTCGGTCGGAACTGAACCGCCAAGCCAGGGTGCTGATTGAGTTAATCATTCGGCGGATCCACTCCCGCGGTAGTCCGTCAATGTCCTGATGATAGAACGTTGGGATCACCTCGTTTTCAAGCACTTGGTAAAGATACTCTGCGTCGCGTTCATCGGTGACTTCATCTGAAACATGCGACGATCCTTTCCCGATGGCGAAACCATTAGCGCCATCGTAGGCCTCTGCCCACCAGCCATCGAGAATTGACAGATTTAACCCACCATTGAGAACGACTTTTTCACCACTGGTACCTGAAGCCTCCAGAGGCCGACGTGGATTGTTGAGCCAAACGTCAACACCCTGAATCAGGTGTCGACAAACGTTAATGTCGTAGTCTTCGACAAAAGCGACCTTGTCTCGAAAACGGGGGTCCTTTCGGAGGGTGGCAACGGATTGAATGAACTGCTTTCCCGGTTCGTCTTTGGGGTGAGCTTTTCCAGCAAACACGATTTGGACTGGACGATTCGGGTCATTAATAAGAGCGTCGATACGATCTGGATCAGAAAAAATCAAATTGGCTCGTTTGTAAGTCGCAAAGCGACGGGCGAAACCGATCGTTAATGTGTTGGGGTCGAAGATTCCTTGTGCGTGTTCAATCGCCGCATTATCTTCACCACGGCGACGGCATTGTCGGCTGAGGCGGCGGCGAACAAATGAAATCATCAGGGCTTTGAGTGTATTGTGAATTTCCCAAAGTTCACCCGGATCGACTTCGTGGATGTTCTTCCAGACTTCGGGTTCTCCGACCCGCTCCATCCATGTTGGTGGAAAATGTTTGTTGTAGAGCGTTGCCATTTGATCGGCGAGCCAGGATTGCGAGTGAACACCATTGGTGATGTGGCCAATCGGACATTCTTCTTCGACCCTCCAGGGCCAAAGGTGTGACCACATTCGACGCGAAACACAGCCGTGCAATTGGCTGACCGCATTGGCTGTGCGTGACATTTTCAAACCGATCACAGTCATGCAAAACGACTCCTCAGTATTTTGTGGGTCGATTCGGCCTAGGCTCATCAGCTGGTCGTACGATAGGCCAAGCTGGTCTCGCAGGGGGCCGAGGT
>JAQWLH010000049.1 GCA_029247405.1 Mariniblastus sp. | reverse complement strand
AGCTTGGAAGGTCAAGTGACTTCCCTCAATTGAGACAACCGTCAAGCAACATCCGTTGATCGCCACACTATCACCGATCTTTGCATCCGCTGAAACAATGGGGGCGCAGACCTTAAGATCCGCCGTGCCATTAATGACGGTGACAGATTCGACGATCCCCTTTTCTTCCACAAGGCCGGTAAACAATTCGATTCCAGTACGCAAAAGTATTCAATCCGATTCAGCGCGAGCGCGAATCAACCTTCATTCATTTCCAAAGGCAAATTGTAGGTCGAGGCCGCCAATTTAAAACGGCTAAAATCCCCGCTTCTCAAAAACGAATTCAACAAAAGCCCCCCCTGATACTCAATTTTTGCTCAATGACCCCAGCCTAGAACCGTCCTCCACATCCACTAACCCGCAATATGGTCAACCATAACCACGTTGTGCCCCAACTAAGGGTTTCTTGCCGAAAAAGCTCGCTGATAAGCCCTTTCGAACCCCACCATCTTTGATGACAATACTCGACTTGAAATTGAACTAGCAACAGAACTCCCAAGACCAAACCAAGATACGGAAGATTAAATGGACAACATCGTAGAAATCAAAGGCCGACAGATTCTCGACAGCCGTGGCAACCCAACGGTCGAAGTCGATGTGACACTGGCTGATGGTTCATTCGGAACTGCAGCGGTGCCAAGTGGAGCAAGCACCGGTGCCCACGAAGCTTGGGAGATGCGTGATGGCGATAAATCCCAATACATGGGGAAGGGTGTGGGTAAGGCCGTTGCAAATATTAATGGCCCCCTTACCGAAGTCCTATTGGGACTGAACGCCTGCGATCAGGCCTTGATTGATCAAACGATGATCGATGCAGACGGCACGGATAACAAATCCAATTTGGGTGCAAACTCAATTCTAGGAATTTCCTTGGCCACCGCAAAAGCAGCTTCGGTTTTCTGCAACCAGCCACTTTACCGCTATCTTGGTGGTGCTCAAGCGACCCTCCTTCCAGCCCCTATGATGAACATCGTTAATGGTGGAGAACACGCAGACAACTCGGTCGATGTCCAAGAGTTTATGGTCATGCCGTTAGGTTTTGAGCGATTCAGCGATGCACTTCGATGCGGATGCGAAATTTTTCATAACCTGAAAAAGGTCCTTCAGGACAAAGGGCTCAACACCGCTGTCGGCGATGAGGGCGGGTTTGCCCCAGATCTTGGCAGCAACAAAGAGGCGCTTGACCTGATCATGACCGCAATTGAAAAAGCGGGTTACCGTCCTGGCGAACAGGTTCAAATTGCACTTGATGTTGCCGCGACCGAATTTTATGACGAAGCCAAAAGTATTTATCGCATTGATGGCAAAGAACTCGATTCAGGCGGAATGGTCGATTTCTTGGTCGATTGGGCAGACAACTATCCGATTTGTTCCATTGAAGATGGATGCAGCGAAGACGATTGGGATGCCTGGAAAATGCTAACCGATAAATGCGGCGACCGCGTTCAGTTGGTGGGTGACGATCTTTTTGTTACCAATACCACGCGTCTTCAACGTGGGATCGATGAGGGTATTGCCAACAGTATTTTGATCAAGGTGAATCAAATCGGAACTCTAACTGAGACGATCCAGGCGATCCAACTGGCCCATCGCAACAACTACACTAGCATTTCGAGCCATCGCAGCGGCGAAACAGAAGACTCGACCATCGCCGACCTTGCCGTCGCACTTTGCACCGGCCAAATCAAAACCGGTTCGGCTTCACGCTCTGACCGAATGGCTAAATACAACCAATTGCTTCGTATCGAAGAGCAACTGGGCGACGGAGCCGTTTACGCCGGCCCGCTGTTTAACAAAAAGCAAGTCAATAACGCCACAGCGTAATGCTTTGAGTTCAACGCCACACACCCGTCTCAAGATCCCACGCGTTCAATCGCGTGGGATCTTTTTTTATTTAACGCGTAAAACAACTGCCTCTCGACTGAGTAACCCCTTAACCCCCGCTTAATCTAGGGCATCTCGTTCATCTGGGCGAATTACTTTCTCTAATCCTCCGCTTGATTCCGCCACCGCTGATTTCGACAAGTGAGCCGGAAAAAAATTTCAACCAAGGTGTATCACCGCAACTCATCCCAAGCAAAGATCGCGATCTATCCACCGGATTAAAGCCAAGCCACCCCGAATTCGTCCCATGCTGTCTACACCCTATAATGAATCTGCAAAACCACACTTGAAGGAATGAAGCATGATCTATTGGCTAACCGAGAACTCGACCGTACCAATGGTCACCGGCGTAATCCTAACTTTGATTTTTATAGGGCTTGCATTTTCATCGCGAGAAAAAGTGATGGTCTATATTGCCATTGGAATTGGTGGCTTGACTTTTTGCACGGTACTGTGCGAAAGACTGTATGTCACTGAGCAGGAAGAAGTTACCAGTATCCTCAGCGAACTTGCAGATTTCGTCGCCACCAACAACACCAATGGGATTGTTGGATATGTTGCCGCTGAAGCCGAGGTAACAAAACAGAGGGTCATCAGTGACATGGGACGCGCGACTTTTGAATCATGTCGCGTGATTGGCACGAATTACTTTGCTGGAAGCCAACCCGGCAAAAATGAAGCAGAAATTTGTTTTGCAGTATCCGTGAGTGGCTCTTCACAAGAAATAGGCGGAACTTCATTTGGTCAATTCAAAGTAACTGTCAATTTCATAAAAGATAAAAAAGACAAATGGAAAATCGTTGACTACCAAGTCGAATCCCCCTTGGCCGGGGTTAGCTTATAAATCAAACCTCATTTAATCTTCGATCCACTCAAGTATTTGAACCATTAACCAATGTGGACTCATATGAGCACTCAGAGGCCCCCGTCCCCGAGTCTAATCCTCTGCCACCCCAATGCGACAGACAATCGAAGCGAAGAATAAAAGATTTAAATTAAAAAACTCTGGAACCTGAAGTGAATCGTACTTTCCACGAGAAACTTCCCGGAGAATCAATCACTTTTTTGGAACGGATCTGTCAGATATACTTGGGGTGAACCAAATTTCTGCAAACCTCAATTCCGAAACATTTATTCATGACTGACACAACGAGCACCATCAATCTCGCGGACTACATTCGTGACGTTCCCGACTTCCCAAAACCAGGAATCAGTTTCAAGGATATTACTCCACTCCTTAGTCATCACGATGCTTTAGAGGCTTGCATCGATCGCTTTGTCGACGCCTTCAAAGACACGCCCATTGACATCATTGCCGCTGCCGAGGCCCGCGGATTTCTATTCGCTGTCCCGCTTGCTCTACGCCTTGGCGTTGGCATGGTTCCGATTCGCAAGCCAGGAAAACTCCCCTACGAGAAACATTCACACAGCTACGAACTTGAGTACGGGTCTGACACGCTTGAGATGCATGTCGACGGAATCAATCCCGGGCAAAACGTTCTGGTCATTGACGACTTATTGGCAACTGGTGGGACCGTCCAAGCTTGCTGTCAAATGGTTGAGCAATGCGATGCAAATGTTGTGGCTTGTGCATTTCTCATTCATTTAAAATTTCTTGACGGCGCACAAAAGCTTGAAAAGTACCCAATCGTCAGCCTCGTTGATTTTGAATGAAAACTCGTGGATGACTGCCTGCCTTGAGCACCAGATCGGATCGGTACGACTTCATCAGCTCAATCAAAGCCGATGAATTTCGGCTGCTTGACTGAATTGCTGTTGCGCTTGGCGTTTGTTTTCAA
Organism: Mariniblastus sp.; assembly: GCA_029247405.1. GTDB lineage: Bacteria > Planctomycetota > Planctomycetia > Pirellulales > Pirellulaceae > Mariniblastus. The sequence continues at coordinate 3,138 of JAQWLH010000049.1, read as the reverse complement.
TCGCAAACTGGTTAGATGCCCAATTTGATTTCATTCACCCCTCTGCGCGATCAACGAGGGCGGTCGAAAATCCAACGCTTCAAGGCTTGCGTCAGATCGGATTTCTAAACATGGATCGCCTCGGGGCGTTATAATCTTGGGGGTAACACGCCTATTTATGGGGAATTCGATGGCGACCAAAACAACGTTTTTTTTATCAATATTTTTGCCGCTTGCATTTGTCGCGATCATTGCTGCCAATGACCCACCCAACATCGTCGTCATTCTCGCAGACGATCTTGGCTTCGGCGACGTAACCCCCAACAACCCTGACTCAAAGATCCCGACCCCAAGTTTTGAACGACTGGCAAAAGAAGGGGTCAACTTCACTGACGCCCATTCAGGCTCTGGAGTGTGTACACCTACTCGATATGGTTTGGTTTGCGGAAAATACTGCTGGCGCACCCAACTCAAACGTGGTGTTCTTAATGGATTCTCCAAGCCGCTGATTGACGAGGAACAACAAACCATCGCAGGCATTTTGAAGGCCGCGGGCTATCGAACGGCGTGCATCGGAAAATGGCATTTAGGACTTGGCTGGCAAGGGGACGACAAGCAGACTAAACGGGTTGATTATTCGAAACCAATCACTGACGGCCCAACTTCACATGGATTTGATGAAAGCTACATCATTCCAGCTTCGCTGGATATGAGCCCGTATGTTTATGTCAAAAACGACCAGGCAACCACCAACCCAAGTGAAACTATCAACGCACGAGGGTTTCCAAAGTTCTATCGAAAAGGTGAAATTGGCGTCGACTTTGAACACGTCAACTGCCTTACTCATCTGCTCAACCAAGCTAATGCATTTATCACAGCGCAAGCAAAGACAAACCAGCCATTCTTTCTTTACTTTCCCATGCCCGCTCCCCACAAACCGGTCATTCCGGAAGACCGGTTTCGTGATAAAACTGCAATCGGCCCCTACGGCGACTTCGTCCATCAGGTCGACTGGACCATTGGTGAGGTTTTGAAGACATTGGATTCAACCGATGCCGCTGCCAAGACAATCGTTATCGTCACAAGCGACAATGGATCGTTCATGCACCGTTATGACGATGCCGGCAAGCGAGACCACACCGACGACGAATCAATTCAAGGCTATCGACGAGACAACCACGTCGCCAATGGCCCACTTCGTGGTACGAAAGCTGACATCTGGGAAGCCGGCCACCGGGTTCCTTTTTTTGTTCGCTGGCCAGACAAAACTCGTGCCGGAGAAACTGAATCCACAACAATCTGTTTAACAGACATCCTTGCAACTTCTGCTCAAATCGCCGGGGCTCCGTTCGAAAAAAGCGGCTCGCCAGACAGCTTTTCTTTCGCCCATTGTTTCGGCTTGCCCCCAACTCAAGAAAACCGACCGCACGTGATCAATCATTCTGCGGCCGGAATGTTCGCAATCCGTGATGGCAAATGGAAGCTCGTTCTGGGTAATGGATCCGGTGGTCGGCAAACGCCTAAGGGAAAACCATTCACCAAGCCGTACCATCTTTCCAACCTTGAATCGGATCTGGGAGAAACAAAAAACTTCGCAGAGGATTATCCTGAAGTCGAGGCTGGTTTGATTGCGGCCTTTGAAGAGATCGTCAATGGCGACCAAATAACGCCTAAGAAAAACAAGAATTCCAATCAAAAACCAAAAGCCAACAAGGCTCGATAAAATAGAAGAATAAACATGAATCCGACAAAAAACATTTCGTCTCAATCAACCGTACCCCCATCCACTAAAATGAAAACTTACACGCTATTATTCACCTGCCTGTTATTCTCTTTAATGCTTGGACCAATTTCGATTGCCCAAACCACTCAAACTTCGCTCAATCAGGTCAACAAACAAACTGAATCAACCAACCTATCTGCAGAAAACCCTTGGTGTGTTTATCAGGGGAAAGAAGGTCCTGGGGCGGGGAAACACATCGTATTGATTTCTGGCGATGATGAATATCGCAGCGAACAAGCGTTGCCCATGCTCGGAAAAATTCTCGCCATGCGTTACGGGTTTAAGTGCACGGTACTGTTTGCAATCAACCCAGCCGACGGAACGATCAAACCTGACCACCAGACGAACATTTCCGGGATGGAAGAAATTGACTCCGCTGACTTGTTGATTCTAGGCTTGCGATTTCGAAACTTGCCAGATGAACAAATGAAACATTTTGTCGATTACGTCAATGCGGGAAAGCCTATTATTGGCACACGTACATCCACACATGCTTTCAATTATCCAGGAAACTCACCTAGCCAGTACAAACATTACGGCTTTAACAACAAAGAGTGGCTGGGGGGATTCGGGCGACAGGTCCTCGGAGACACTTGGATCAATCACCATGGTCATCACAAACGTGAAAGCTGCCGTGGAATTATTGCGGACGGTCAAAAAGACAACCCCATTCTCAATGGCGTTACTGACGTTTGGGGCCCTTCGGATGTCTACGGTATTCGCAACCTACCTGAATCAGCGAACGTACTCTTGAAAGGCCAAGTTCTCGCGGGAATGAGCCCAGATGACAAACCGGTTGAAGGTAAAAAGAACAACCCAATGATGCCTCTCGCTTGGAGCAAAGGATTTAAAAGCGAGTCCGGCAAAGTGAGCAAAATTGTTTGCACAACGATGGGTGCCTCAACCGATTTTGAAAGTGAGGGTCTTCGTCGTTTTGTTATCAACGCGGCTTTCTGGTGCCTGGATATGGAAAGCTCAATCCCAGCCAAAGCCAATGTAGACTATGTCGATCCATACAAACCGACTCAGTTTGGATTTGGGAGTTATCAAAAAGGGCTGACACCTCGCGACTTTGACTTGAAAAACAAATAATGCCCACCGCCAAAATATCTCTCGTTGGACTCTCTCGTGAAGAACTGAGCCAACATCTGCAATCGATTGGTGTGCCGGCAAAACAAGCCCGCATGCGCGTCAGCCAGCTTTGGAATTGGATCTACATTCGTGGGGCTGGCTCATTCGATGAAATGTTGAATCTGAGCAAGGATTTACGAAAAAAACTCGACGCGTCATTCACCATTGAACACGCGGAGATTGTCTCCGAGCAAATTTCGACTGACGGAACTCAAAAGTGGCTGCTACGTTTTTCAACGCAGACC
>JAQWLH010000037.1 GCA_029247405.1 Mariniblastus sp. | reverse complement strand
GCTTGCTCAGGGGTCATTTTATCGCCAAACACACCAAAACCGGTTTTTTGGTCTTGTTGCAGTTTTTACCAGGCACCCAGACGGCCCACCTAAAGCAGTGGAATCACATCGAGTCTTTGGTTGATTCCGTTTCAAATATTGAACATCCGAATCTTGCCGAAATCTATGAAACGGTCGTCCTTTCACAACATCGTTTTGTAGTCTCTCAATCCCCCAGTGGGACTAGTCTGGCTGAAAAACTGCCTCGGAAAGCTCGACTACCATGGCAAAAAGCCTGCTCACTCGTAGCCCAAGCCGCCAACGGGCTCCAGCGGCTTCATCAAGAAGATTTTATTCACAATGCGATCTCGCCGCGCACCATCTGGATCAACAAGAGCGGTCAGGTCGAGCTGCGCATCAACCCTTTTCCTGATCCAGATTTCGACATCGCCAATAAAGAAATCAATGGCGGGGAGTGTACATTCGATTATCGCGCCCCTGAATGCCCTGACCGATCCAGCACTGGCAATCAAGCCAGCGATATCTATGCGCTCGGATGCACCCTTTTTCGAGCCATTTCCGGGAGGCCACTCTTTCCTGAATTGGACCCCGAAAAGAAAAGGAAACTCCACCAACAAGCAGATCCTCCCAGTCTTCAAAAATATGAGCTGCCCGAAGGCCTAGAATCGCTGATTAAAAAGATGCTGGCGAAAAATCCGGACTCGAGGCCTCAATCAGTCGGCGAAGTTGCCAATCTGCTGGCGCTCCACTCCGGCAAGGCTGACGAAATCAACTCAATCAAGCTCTCCAATTCGACAGCTCGGATGGCTTTCCGCCAGTCGTTGAAGCAGATTTTGCCAGAATTTAATCAGGTGAGTGTTGCCGCGAGCCCCAACATTACCACCGACAGTCAAGTCGTTCATGAATCAACAGCACCAGCGATTCATTTTAATGAGGCGGATCTTACAACCAACGATCGAAAGACCAAGATCGAAGCGGCGGCAAAGGCCTTGCAGCGACGTAAAGAAAATCGGTGGAAAATCCCCGCAGCAATCGCTCTCTCATTGTTGGCACTCTCTGGTGCCATTGGCAGTTTGGCTTACTTCGCCAACCAAACGAAAATTGTCAAGGAAGAAGACTCCGCTGGAAAGACAAAGCCCAAGATTGGAGAGAACACCTCAACGAGTCAACCCTCTGATGACCAATCACCTAAAGATTCGCAGTCATTGGTCGCACAGAAATTGATCGACGATGATCGAAAATCACTCTGGGAAACGCCAACTAACGGCCCGCCGATCGCTCTCTCATACCTGCCTCTTTCCCCAAAAATGCTGTTTATTGTCCGCCCAAACGATTTGGTAACACAGCCCGAAGGAGCCCAAATCCTGAAGAGCTTGGGACCGGAAATTGCAGTGCAACTGGAGCGCCTGCAGGACCTCTCAGGACTCGACCTCGAGAATATGGAGCAACTGATTATTTCATTGCACTCGAGCGAGTCGTTTGTTTATGAACCATTTTTCATTGTCAAAACAACCCAACCGATTGATTCCAATCGCCTCATGCAGCTTTGGAATCGACCAACGCTTACTTCGCTCGAGAACCAACAAGACATTCTCGAATCCAAAGATGGCCAAAACGCCTTTTATGTGTTGCACGACGACTTTGCTCAGAACAACCATTCGGATGTCAACGACCTCAATTCAGGCACGCAGGCAGAGCCGACCCCAAACCAGCCAAACGAGGATGAAACCATTTCCCGATTCGCTTTTGGGAGCAAAACACTTGTCGAACAGGTCGCTTTGAGCGCAGGTGCAAATGCACTTTCTGGGTCACTCCGCAAAGTCGCTGATTGGACAGACAATGATCGACACATCAACATCATGTTTTTACGAAATGCCCTGTTTAACGACGAAGGCCAACAACTGATGGGAGAAAAATTAAGCGGCCTAAATCGTGAGTTAAACATCCTGTTACCGGATGATGTCCGAGGCGGACTGCTCAGCCTTCATCTCGATTCGGGAAACTATTTGGAAATCATGCTCGACAAGAATTTTGACCTCAAAGCCCCCGAGCTCAAACAAACGATGGTCGAAGAAATGCGTACTCGCCGGGACTTGCTCGTCGAATTCACTTCGAATATTCCACCCAATCCTTATTGGGATCGCGTTCGCATCCGCTATGCGAGCATGCTCGCTAACCTGACCAAAAACCTGCGCTGGAGTGTGGAGGAAGGGGAAGTTGTTGCAAATTGCTGGCTACCACCGATGGCTGCACACAATTTATTGGCGGCATCCGAACTCGTTGTCACTTTTGCCTCTGGCTCATCGGTCGTACAAGTTCCAACGTACACAGGCCCCAAAACATTCGAGGAGCTATTGGAATCGAAACGGGATTTGAATGTCGCTAATCCGCCAGATCTGAACGTCTTGATGTCAGATTTGGAGGCGGAAATCAAAGATGACTTGGGCAAGCTTCCATTTGAGTTTCATATTCGTTTACTTGGCGGTGATCTGGAAGCTGATGGCATCACAAAAAACCAACGTCCTAACGAGCTCTTGATGGAACAAAAATCTGTCGCCGAAATCCTGACCTCGGTGATGATCCAGGCCAACCCGGACAAAGACATCACCGGTGCAAACGACCCAAATTGCAAGTTAATCTGGGTAGTTGCTGAAGACCCTGAGATCCCGGGAGCCAAAGCGATTTTAATCACCACTCGGGCCGCCGCCGCCAAAAAGTCCTATCAACTGCCGCCCGCATTTAAGACCCAATAACGATGTGATATACGAGTTTTACCGTGCAGATTTCTCATTATTGAGTTTAGTCCACGAGTTGTGCGACCCAAAAAGACGACATATAGCTACATAATCGCTAGAATGAGGCAAAGGCAACTGCGATTATTACCCCCGCCTGAATGATGGAATGATCTTGAGTGAATGCTGGAATGATTTTGAACATTTGCTGTCGACCTTCAACATTCAAACCTGTCCTCGGGGATGTTCGTTTTTGAACCTTTGAGATTGCTTGAGTTTGTTGTTCGCGGATTGAGGTATTTGTGCAGCCATTTTCAATAATCTGTAAATCGTGCGCCGCCCGATTAAAAGTCTCCAAAGCTTCTGCCGTCAACCAACTGTTGGCGTGCCCAAAATGCGGCACGATGATTCGCGTCGCGCCGCCAGCAGGTTGGGTCCCTCCCAAACCGGCGCAGTCGGAGTCGTTTGACTCCAGCTCAAAGGTCGATGCATCGGTCTCCCAATCGGCCGACCCATTCCAAGGTGACTTTGACGACATTGATCAAATCTTGGCTAAACCCGCATTGCCTGGCAAAACGGCGTCCGCTGATGCCAAGCCCAAGACCAAAACCAGAACCACCCCAGCGGACTCGGCCCCCACCCCCATCCGCTCGGGAAAACAAAATCCCCCTGAAAGCAACTCGTCAAATGTAACGTCAGCGGCTACTACTCAACCCAAGTCAACCACTGAAGCCGTTGTTGATCAACCCATGCTGCCCAACGATGCGTGGCAAAGCGATGAATCAAAGAAAAGAAAACGAATGTTTTCGACCCTGGTTATTTTCGCTGGCGCCTTGCTATTAATTGGGGCTGGCATCGTCGCAACCATGATGAATCTGCAAAAAGACGATCCCGCAGTTGCCAAAAATGAGGACTCTCAACAAGCCAATCAAAACTTGATTGACGATCAAAAAAAAGTGGTGGACATAAAGAATCCAAACCAAGAGACCAGCCCGCTCGATGCCGTTGGTGAGGGAAACAATCCCGACTTTGATGCCGAACCGAATCAGCGTGACCCAGCAAATCTCCAAGGCGGTCCCCCCAACATCCCTCACAATGGCAAGATCAATCAAGAGCCAACAGGAATGAAGCAGGTAGAAACAGACCTGAACGACGCCGATATTCAAATGCCTGATCCGCGGCCCGGAATCAACGGCAATCCAAGACTGAACAATCCAGAGGCTGCCGCCAATGCCCCGGTTCCAATTGGTCAGAATTCGGATGGCGGTCCAATGGTGCCCAAGCAAAGCAAAAACCCTGGGGCCATTGAGCGCCCTTCCATAAATATCGATCCTGTCTTGAACGAGTCGACCAATCCAACTCCCAACTTAGATGGAAATCCACTCAAACCTGAGCTCAAGCTGTCCCAACTTGAGCCCCCGCAACTTCCGGTGCAGGGCGGGCCAACACAACTTCCATTTCGAAATGGAAACCAACCGACTGAAATTGACCTCGCTCCCGAACCAGCTCGCAAAAAAACAGGGGTTGCTCAATTGGAAAGAATGAATCGGAAGATCGGAGATATGGCTGGCCTCCTCGAGGCATCGAATACTTCGCTGACTGAACTTCGCGATGTTGCTGACCAAATGACAGGAAATGCACCTGCGGGACTTCCCAAGTATGTCGTCACCAAACCCATCCAGACCAAACCCAATTTGGAGAAACTTAAACTTAGCGTTGGCGGTCTGTTATACGACGCTGCTCCTTTGTCACAGATTTCGCGAGATTTGACGACGATTTCGGGGGTTCCCTTTACCGTTGATGCACGAGCGATTGCCGCTGCGGGGACCTCTCCAAGCGTGGTCGTGACGTCGAAGGTCGAAAACACAGAACTTGGCAACGCCATCCATCAACTTTTGAATCCCAAGGGCCTCACCTACGGCCCGGATTCGATGGGCATGACTATCACGGTTGCGAATAAAAAAGACTTCAAGATCTTAGAGTACCAGGTTCCAAAAATCCCCGATCTCAAAGCGGTAGACAAGCAAACCTTCCTCGCTTACATCCAGAATTTCATTCAACCCAGTATCTGGGTTCGTCCTGAAAATCCAGCGACCATAAAACTTGAGGGCGAAAAGATTGTTGTTGAGTGTCCGACCGATTGTCACGCTCAGATAGCGAGTTTTTTGGATAAGCTCAATTCTTCATTCACTTTAATTTCTGCCCCCTCAGATTCAAACGCTTTAAATGACATCCGAACTCGATCCCGATTGAGCGAGAAGAAACTTGATCAAGAAATCAAACTGAGGAAGTCTGTCCGCACCCCGATTGGATCCTATTTAAATAAACTGGAGACCCGTACCGGTGTCGCAGTATTGGTCGACTGGAATAACGTCCTTAAAGAAGGATGGAGTCCGCAAACTCTTCTGCCGGGGAACATTGACGAACCGACCGTTAGAGAAGTCATCCGTCAAATTGCCACATCGATGAATTTGGAGGTCTTCTCAGTTGACTCGCAAACCATGCTGATGACAACGCACGCGATCGCCACCCAAACACGTGACTTAGAAGTTTACCCCGTAAGCAAATTGCTGGCAGGAAAGCTGGATGAGTCGTTCCTCAAGGAAGTTTTTGAGACGACGCTTGGCGATCAACTTAAGTCTGAGCGATACATCTACGCCCCCAACTGCCGATGCTTTATCGTTTCGGCCCCCCAAGCTAAACAAAAAAAAGTCGCAGCACTTTTGGAGCGATTAGAGGGAATCTAACCAAAAGAGTGTGCAACTTTTTAGATGGCAACAGTTCCCCAACACCTCAAAAGTGCGGGGAGTACTTCTTGGCAACTCAACAAAGGGACTATTTAGTTCCCCGTGAGGCATTTCAGTAATGGGGCCAAAAATCTGTTACGCATTGGCATTATTTTGTACCTCGCGTGCCGCTTTTAATTCAAGTGATTGCCCCCACCAGTAGAAAACCAAGCCGGCAACAACTCCAACAGCCGTCGCAGAAACAACTGAAACTGAATTCTGCGCAAACGTTGAGTTCTGAGTTGCAGCTTGAGTGGTCAACACTAAACCGACCAAGCTTATCGCTAACCCCAGTAAATCCGACAAAACTTCCTTGACGTTCAATTTCAATTTGAGCAGCAGGAAGAATTTTGCGAACAATAACTGTCCTGCAAAACTAACCACTCCGGCCACCATCAGCGAGAATCCAACCCAATAGAACGAAGGGTGCGACAGGTAATCCGCGAGCAAATAGATTGGTTCCAGAATTCCGGCCGAAACATCTTGAATCGTCTGATCCTGGTTGAGTGTGTCACTGAGATCCTTTGCGTGCTCTGTCAACTTCCCCGATAGATCGTCGCTTTTGAGTTGAGTATCCTCCATGACCGCCGACTCAACGCTGTTCCCTGCATTTTGCTGCGTAAGATTTTGAGCGGGTGAATCCCCCAGAAAACCGGCCGCTCCCATCCAAATCGAACTCGCCCAAATCGATACTATTACGGCAACGTTCACGTTTCCTCCATTACAAAAAACCAATTGTCTTTTGAGTTGTTCGCATGCTGCCACCAGATATTTGGAGCAAAATCTGGAAAGAATCTAGTTAATTCAGCAGTTTGATGGAGCTAACTGCCGGATAGACGGGCTTACACCGTCCGGATTCGATTGAATTCGGCTTCCTCATTATCCTCGCGCCTCACGCCAAAATTTGAAACGTTCAGGGAATAATGGTCATCAAACCAGGATTCAATCTTTGCATCCCGCTGCCGATCATACTCAGGGCTGGCAGTCAAAGTTTTGCCGCTGATGGTCTGGCGTATTTCAGTGTCATCCACCAAAACGTGCCCGTCCTTGATGACCATTCGCGGCAACCCAAACATCTCTTCGTAATTTTCACTCGGCAAATAGACACAAATATCAGCATCGGCCCCCACACCAAGATGACCTTTATTTTTTAGACCCAAGATTTTCGCCGGACCTGCCCGGGTAATCACCGCAATGTCACTTAGCGAGTATTCACGAGTAAGATCTGGCAAATTCGAGTACTTCAAGACACGCTGATTCACACGGCCTAATGTTTCCTCGCGAAAGGAGCGATCCATTAACAACCGAATGATCTGCGGATACGCCAAAAAGCTACCACCGTTAGGGTGATCCGTGCTCATCACCACCTGCCATGGGTCATCGACCATCAGGTACCATTCCAACCCGATGGCCCATTGGAGTGCGTGAATGAAGTTTTTATCTTTGTAATCAATCGGTGAAACACCACATCCTGACTCAAGTTCGGTATCTGACGAGTACCATTTCTCACCACTTACATTTTGCAAAAAATACCCCAAAGGTCCGTCGCCGGTCATGCTGGTCGTTTCTCCGAACATGACTTGCCCCACGTCCACCGTCACATTTTTGTGAGCGTTCACATATTCAGCCAACGGTGCGACCCTTGAACAGAGCGCTTGCTCTTGTGCGAAATCAC
>JAQWLH010000288.1 GCA_029247405.1 Mariniblastus sp. | reverse complement strand
TTGACCGTCTTTGGAGGTGAAACGAAATTTATACTCGGATGATCGTAATGGATTGAAGCCACGCGAGCGGCTTCGGCGAGTGCGTTTAGTTGGTTTTTCGATGGAGGTGCAAACAGCTGTTGTACGTTCACTATTGGACGCGACCAGAAAGCTGTTCTTTAACGAAATGCAGAAGATAACCAAGGCGACTGCAGGTAAAACAACGGTTCGCAGATTTTTCATCAATGACCCTAAGGGAAGAGTAGAAGTGTGTAGATTTTCCTAAATTTCACGCTCTAGGTTCGACACCTACCGAATGTTATTGGCAAATATATGCAAATTTTGTTACTCGGTAAGCACGTCGGGTTACAAGTGAGCGACCGAATTCAGATTGGCGAGAAATGGGTCTTCTTGGCTCCTTTCTCAACCCGCTGAGTTTAAAGGAATTGCCCGCAGCGACCTTGCAAAAAGACTGCAAACAAATCAATCAGTCTTGTTGATGGGGAAAGAATTGGTGCATGATTGTTATGGCTTCCACCGTTGTCAGTTGCTGGACCAAGTCGGTCTGAAGGTGGTCGCGACCAGTCTTTCATGTTTTTGAATTGTTGAAATGGTTCTCGGTGGAGGCGCCATGAAATGTTTTGATCAGAGAGTAAGCGGCCTTGGGGAGTTTTGCCATTTTCCAAAGAGATTGCAATCAGGCCCCGTGGGGTGCCGAACGGCAAAGAATATCGGTTTCGCTCGTTATTTCCCCAAAGTTGGTGGTGAAATGCTCGACGCACCCGACGAGCAGAGATTTGGGCCTTCTACGGAAACCGTTGCAATTTAGAGCGGTTGTCAATCACCAAGAAATGATTGGCTTAATAGGTCGTGGGATTCACGATTGCTCTTAAACGGGAGTGCTTCCGTTAAAAAATCAAGCAAGGACAACGGCCGTTTGCTGGTCTACCCAACCTGCCCTGATTTTAAAAAGAATCAGGCGAGGTGGCTTGAAAAACGTAACGACGTGATTGCTTTCCTGCGAAAGTCAAAGCCTGCTATTCCATGAGACGAGCAATGCCATTTGCCTGCTCTTAATCATCGCCCCCTTGGTACGCAAGATTTGCTGAGGGCTTCAGATTAGGATGGCAGGTCTTGGACCTGTTCGTCAGCGACGCCGGTTTGTTATCGGGTTGCGGCCTTAGGGTAGACCTGTTTCCAAGCTTTTTTCATGTCGACGACGGTCCACCCATTTTTCGCAGCTTCGATAAGGCCCTGGTCGAGTCGACCCACCGATGAATTTTTGTCGTACGCAAATTCACGAGCCGCATCGGTGTGATGGAGGTAAAGTCCGAACCTTGCCCCTTCTCCCGCGGTCGTCCATTGGATCATTTGTAGGTCGCCATCAGAATTTCCAAATGCGGCAATTGGGCGTCGGCCGATGAATTTGTGAATGCCAATTGGCTTGCCCTCTTTGTCGTCAATGAAGTCCAAGTCGGGGAGGCGGACGAGAGTTGGCTTTCCATCTCGCATTTCAAATTTAACTTTGATGGTCGATCCGACCACCTGCTCCGGCGGGATTCCGTAGATGGACTGTGCCCAAGGTCGCATGAACTCAATGCCGCCACCGGAGACAATCCAAGTCTTAAAGCCATTTGCCCGCAAGTAAGTCATCAATTCGAGCATGGGCTGGTAAACCATCTCAGTGTAAAGAAGCCCCGTTTGAGGATGTCTCGCATTTTTGATCCATTTTAAAACTATGCTTTCAAACTCTTGGGTCGTGATCCCAGCATGGGTGGCCATCACGATCTCTAACAGGGCGTGTTCACCACCGGCCATGACTTTTTTCATGTCTCCATCGATTGCCGCTTTCAGCGTGGGGTTGTTTTGCCATTCAGGATGGGTGGGTGCCAGCTCCTTTAAGCGATCCAGTGCAAAGGCAAGCTGGAAATAAATCGGTTTTTCACTCCATAATGTCCCGTCATTGTCAAACACGGCAATTCGTTCTTCCGGGGGAACGTACTCGGGGCCGCCGACCGTTGTAACGCGTTCAACAAATTTTGTGATTGCTGATTTGGCCGGACCGTCGTTCCAGGATTTTAGGTCCTGGGCATCTACTCCTTGCGTTAGTATCGCTACTGAAAAGGCGACTGCGGCGAACACAACTCGATTTAACATGAATATTTCCCATTGCGCCAGTTGATGGCAATGATCGTAAAGCCGTTGGCGTGATCTCAATTTATAAAATCTGTTCTCTCAAATTTAGAGGTGACCGTGGTTTGCCACCAAAAACAAGTTTGCATCTACAGTGAGTCTAGTGTGCAGTTTGGCATGCATCAATGCAACGATTCGTGGTGACGCTTTGATTCACTTAATTTCGCAGATTCAGAATTCCTGGGGAAGCATTTTTGATGAGGGCAATGGTGGCACGAGTGACAAGCTGGTTTGGTGTTTTAGGTGAGATTCCGTTTAACTGATTAGCGATGGATTTTGAGAATCTACGACTGTTGTCGTCTTTACTCGGCGCCTCAAGCAACAAAACACAAGACGTCTGACTTGAGGCTTGGGTAACATCGCGATGGCAAAAGGGTTGGAAGAGCTACTAGAAATTGGCTATTTGTGGGGTGGGTTTTTTGGGCGTCTCGGGCGCGAGGTGGTGAATTTGATCAAACGGGTCTGTTTATGTCCCTGCGATATGACTTCAAAATTACCGCGGTAACCTTAATTTACCCCCGCCGTAAATTTATTTTTGAAGTCGGTCAAGAAGGCGATCCAATTCTTGGTAGTAAAATGGGGGCATTGCATCGTTGTGCGTTGCATTGGGGATTTTGATGAATTTCTTTGGGGCATTTGCTGCGGCAATGATTTCCGCACCAGATGTAATCGGAACGGTGCATTATCGAGTCGCTCGTTGATTATTTTCGTCCAGCTACTGAGGAGTTTGGTATGGATTTCCGGTCTCGATTGCAGAGACGATTGCTTGCTCATTACTTTTCAATCTGCTGTTGAAAAGCAAACAAAAAGCCTTCGTCGCTCCAAATATAAAACCGCAAAAAATACATGCTGGCACCCAGCCTGCAATCAATGCTCCCATCGGCATTGTGTCGTTAAACGCAACGTCGGGTGGATTCGGCATACTTTGCCACATCTGATAACCAACTTCTGAGCCAATGAATAGGCTTCCCCAAAATGATCCAATGCCGATCAACATGAAGATGACTGCCAAAAGAATTCGAGAAGTTTTTCCGGCCGCAATGGATGCAAACAATGCGATGATTAGACCAGTTCCAAAGATAGGATAAAAATATAGTTCGAATGGTGTCATCGTTCGAATGTCTGGCTTGAGGGTGGGATTTCGTTTGTCGTTAGGGGGGAGCGTGCCGTTTCCAGGTCGTGCTCATCTGTCATCTCACCGGTGTCGATAAACTACCACAACAAGGGACATCGCGGTCGTCATGATTCCAATTTTCAATTTTTGTTATTCGGGCGACGCAGTAAACTACGTACCTTAATTCGCTTTGCTGCATACGAGCTGTGACGGCAGTTGATAGATGGTGTTTTTCGTTTTCAGCTTGATGGTCGAGGCATTCAGCCAGTTGTGGGGGAGGCAAAGGGCCCCAAGCTTCAGGTTGATATTTGCAACCGCTGCATGATGACTGGATCATCCAGTCGCTTCGCCATTCCGTTGACGTGTGAAAAATCCATTTCAAGACTGTGCGGTGTTGGAATGGCGATCGTAAAGGCACCAGAGGCTGCTGCAGCGCGACTTCCCGTATAGCTATCTTCAAGAACTAGCATTGCGGCGGACGGGACCCCCATTCTGCTCGCCGCCTCCAGGTAAATATCCGGGTGTGGTTTTCCTCGGGCTACATCATCAGAGGTGAGAATGAATTCGAAGCGTGGCTCGAGGTCAAAAAATCCTAACGCCCTCTTCGCAAATTGCCGATGGCTGCTTGTTGCGACACATTTGGGGATATTAATTTCCTCTAAAGCTTGTAAGAGTTCTTCGAGCCCAGGCATGGTTTCAATTCGCCCCGGTAGAAGATCGAGGAAGATTGCATCGCATTCGGTTTGCAGCTCTGGAACGGTGTCGGACAGGTTGCATCGGGTCCGCATGATCTCAAAGGCAATGGGTCCGGGTAATCCCATCATTTCAAGCTTCAATTCGCGAGAAAAATCCTGTCCGCGACGTTGCAGGAGGATTTGACCGACCTCATCGTAGAGGTCTTCGGTATTAAACATTAAACCGTCCATATCAAAAGCGACGGCCTGAATTTTTGTTGTGTTCATCGTGAAAACTGGAAAGCGACTGAGTGATAGGGTTTCGACGGCTATAGATGTAATCGCCGCCACGACTGTACTCTTGGAACTTAAAATAATAGGTGGCAGTGCTTATGGGAACTGCAGCGCCGTTGTGATTGCTTCTAAACTGAATCAAATTCCATGTTGAAGATGAGAGGCATAGCCGATAATCTCGTTCAATCAGTCGTTGTTCGCCTTGTGCAAAAAGTCGTCGTTACCAAAAAGTCGTTGTTACTCCGGAAAGTTAACTTATGGAATGGCTCAACTATCATCATCTATTCTACTTTTGGAAGACTGTCCAAACTGGAACTGTTGCAGCAGCAGCAGAGTCGTTGCATCTGGCTCGGCCAACCGTCGCTGCCCAAATCAAAGAATTAGAAAAATCCGTTGGTCGCCCACTGTTTGAGAAACAAGGACGCGGCTTGGTTCTGACTGAATTTGGAAAAGAGGTGCACGGTTACGCCGAAGAGATATTTGCTCTAGGGCATGAACTCCGCGAATTTATCAAAACTGGCCATCAGGGAAATCGAAAACGATTTGTCGTGGGGCTACCCGATGTGGTGCCAAAGCATATTGTGTTCGAGTTGTTGAAGCCTGCATTGCACATGAAGGATCGCCCACGCACCGTTTGCTACGAAGGTAAGATGGATCAATTGCTGTCTGATTTAGCACTTCATAAATTAGACTTGGTGATTTCAGACGCCCCTGCTCCACCAACTCTTGAGTTCAAAGTTTACAATCACAAATTGGGCGAATGTGGTATGTCGATGCTTGCCACTCCAGACTTGGCGAAAAAGTACAAGAAAGGGTTTCCTCATTCACTGACAGACGCACCGGTTTTGCTCCCCACCGACCATACGGCAGTCCGCCGTTCGCTCGATATCTGGATGGACGATAATGATATTTTTCCAGATATCGTTGCAGAGTTTGAGGATAGTGCTTTGCTGAAAGTTTTTGGTCAAGCCGGAGAAGGTGTTTTCCCAATTCCAACGGCGATCGAATCACTCATCAAGAAACAATATGGCGTTCAATTGGTGGGACGAATTCCTGAAGTGCTCGATAAGTTCTACGCGATATCAGCAGAGAAACGCGTTCATCATGAAGCGACTTTATTGGTCGTCAAACAGGCTCGGAATAAGCTGTTTGATGTTTAAAGCCAACTCGAATAAAAATCTCTCCTCTCACACGCAGTGGCAGTACCAATCGCGAGGGGCGACTGTCCAAGGCCACAACGGTTCAGACGAAGTTGGAGATTTGATGTTTTTGGCAACTATCCGTTCAGTTACCGATGCGTTGCTAAACCAATGTTTGTCCCGCATCGTATGGAGTCTGCGGCAGCGGGGGGGCGATAGGCGGAGAATTTCCCAACGCAACTTTGGCCTCGACGCTCGGGTCGGCAGAAAATCGCCCGTGTAAACTTTCCCAATCCAGGATGAGTTTTCCCCCCGTTTGCTCGTGTTGTTTTGCCCAGTTCATCAGCAAGTCGAGGCAAGCATGATCGATGTAGCTTAAATGCTCAAAGTCGACATGAAGCTCGGTGGAATCTGGCACTTCATCAAGTTTTTGAGCCATCGAAGGCAGACGAAGGAATGTGGCTGCCCCGTGCATTTGAAGATGAGTCGCATTGCCGACGTTACGAAGCTCTAACTCGAGGTGCGAAAACCGATAGAGAAGTTTGGCGGCTGAAAGCATGATTCCAACCACGACGCCAACCAATAGGTCATCGCACACGATGACTCCCAGAGTTGCCGCGTAAATAGCGACTTCGCTCTTACTAGTTTGCCACAATTGTCGGATTTGTTTCGGATTAATGAGTTTGATCCCGATGTGTACAAGTAAGGCTCCCAAGGCTGCTCTCGGAATGTATTCAAGAACAAAGGGAAGAGCTGCCACAAATAGCAACAGCCATCCACCATGCAGGATTGCAGACAGGCGAGACTTGGCACCCGAATTGACGTTCGCAGAACTCCTGACAATCACTCCCGTCATGGGTAACGCCCCAATGAGGCCGCATAGAATGTTGCCTAATCCCTGTGCCATCAGTTCTTTGTCATAATTCGTCCTCTCCCCTGTGTGTAGCTGATCGACTGCGGTGGCACAGAGTAATGTTTCGGCGCTTGCAACCAAAGCGATCACGATGGCCCCAGTAATAACAAGCGGGTCAAACAACAGTTGGAACCATGTTAATGATGTCGGAAGTGTCGTTTCCTCAAACATGTTCGCGGGAACGTCTAGCATTTGGATCTCCAGCCCTGCGACAGAAGCGAAGATCGTCGCTACGGTGATTCCAACAAGTGCTGCCGGCATCAACTTAAGTCGCCGGGGGGCAACCATCGGCCAGCACACGATGCACGCAATTGTGATCAGACCAGTGATCGCCGCCAAATGGTGATTGGCTGATGTGTCGGACGAAAAGCATTTGATGATGGCCTCAGGGATCGTCGCAAGATATTGTAACCCTCCGTGGGCTTTTTCACATTTCCACATGGCCGCATGGTCGAGCATTACATGGAACTGACTCAAAAAGATAAGGATGCCAATCCCCGCCAACATGCCTTTGATGACGGCGGGTGAAACTGCGCGAAACCATTGGCCAAGCCGCATTTTACCTGCCACAATTTGGAGCAATCCAGCGAGGAATACTGAAGTCCCGAGAACCATTAACGAGTACGTGATTGCTTCTTCCTGAGCCAATGCCTCACCCGAGCTGGCTTTGGCTAAGAAGCTTTGTTCGCCTTTGGCGAGCAAATCAGCAACGATTACAAAGAGTCCGGCTGCTGGCCCACTGACTTGAAGTGGCGATCCAGCGAAAAAACCGACTACCAAACCGCCAATAATTCCTGTTAAAAGTGCCCTGGCAGGGCTGACGCCGACGGCGACAGCGATGCCGATACACAAAGGCAAGGCAACCAAAAAAACAACAATCGACGCTAACAAGTCTTCACGAAAATGTGTAAACATCCGGGTGCCTTCCGCGGAAGAAGAGCTCTCATTCCTGTTGTCACTTATTTTTTTGATCATTGGCTTATGCCTTAAGTCAGATGGCTTGGATTTTTTGAGGAGTTGATAAGGGGTTTAAATCAGCGTTGAGCTTTAACTAGTGCAAGTCGGCGGGCTCTTCTTTGAGGAAGTCGACTTCGCCAGATTCGAAGTGATAGACCCAGCCATGCAACGTCAGTTCTCGTTCACTCATTGCATTGGCAACGCACTCATACTGACGAAGGTGCTCAAGCTGTAAAAGAACGTTGGCTGCGATCGCCTGTGGCACCTCCGTTTTGCAACAGCTGAACTTCTCGAGCACTTTCTTGCTTCGTTTGACCCAGTCGCGAATCACCGGAAGTGACTCAAGCGAATCAAGGTTCAATAAACCTGTAACAGCGCCGCAATGGGAATGGCCACAAACGACAATTTCACTGACTTTGAGAACATCGACTGCATATTGAATCGTTGCCTCAACCGACAGCTCGCCGGACCCGGGTAATGGGACGATGTTGCCAGCGTTGCGGATTACAAAAATTTCCCCAGGACCTGTTTGAGTCAACAAGTTCGGAACGACTCGCGAATCGGAACAGGTGATAAATAGAGTTTGCGGGGACTGGCCTGCTTTCAGTTTTTCAAAATCTCCAAGCATACTTGGGTAAACCGCTTGCTTGAAATGCTTGACTCCTTCGACAAGTTTCATCGTTTTCCTCATTTTTAAATGTTTGTATTACAGGCTTTAACGTAGCGTGCAGCTGCCGACGGTCACGCTGAGCGGGAAAGCATAGAGCTGCAAAAGAAATTTACTGAGACGTGCTAATGAAGCGCCAAACAGAGTTGGGCGTGTGTCAATTTAGCTGTCGCTCGATCGCTATCTTTGGAACAATCTTCCAATCTGAAGATGTGTTCGCCGGAGAAGCTAAATGCGCAGAAATCCGCCGATGCCATTGTGGCGGTCACGCTCGGAACTTGGTTTCGAAAACCTGCGGCTTTTCACCGCGGTGTGGGAAACGCCTGCGACCTCGCCAGCGAATTTCGAAGAGTTTCGTGTACGCCTGAGTTTGTGGGAACTTCGTTCTGATAAGGCTTCGGCCTCTTCAAAAATGTCGACTAGTTCAGAAGATGCTTCTTCGGAGCAGTGGTGGTTGCTAGTTGCGGCGACGAACGTCGACATCATTACCAGCAAGCTAAAAGCTGCAGTCACAAGCCAAAGTTTTCCAGAGCATCGAGTCATAGTTACAGAATAATTCGCAATGAAGCGATAAAAGTGATCCGAGATTGAGGTTTAATAAATCAGGTAACAAATTGTGTGGTTACGTCTAAGCGGGTCTTTGTCGTTCGCGGTCTGGACTCTGCATAGGTCATACCGGTCGACAAGTATCCTTCACAACCTGATTTCAATTGCGACTATTAAGTTTTTTCAAATTGGTTTGTTGAGTGTGTTAAACAACGATACCATCCAACCGAAGTGCGACATTAACGGTTGCCGATTGATGCTGTAAACGTCTGCCAGTGAAATTTTTAGGCTTGCTAAATCGTCTTGAACACCAAAGCTTGTCCATGGTTCTGCCGAGCGGTCGAATAAAGGGATACATTTTCCCAAATGGTCGATCATCGGATATTTAGGTCAAGTTTCTCTGCAGCAGAGACGTCCGAGCAAACTCGCGATACGATTACTTATACGTCAAAGTTGATGCAAAGGAAAAGCAGTATTGTATGTCTTTAAACAAAGAAAAAACCTTTGTTTGGTTCTTGGGCGGTTGCCTGGTGGCTTCTGACGTCGCTCGAGCTCGCTGTGCGTGGTTCGAAAACGACCTCGCCACGTCACTCCGGGCCAAACTTGGGCAATCCATTCATCCTTATAATGCGAGGAGGTCGAGGCGCAGCCATCTCGAGCGGGCCGCGCCACGCGGGATTCCCAGCCCCAAAGGTGGAACCGCAGGAAATCTTCTGATTTGGTTCCCTATCTCAATAGGGGCACCCTAGTCAATTTTTGGGATGGCGCGACCGGGAGTCCAAGGGATTCCTGCATCACTCAATTGGCTTTCAAACGATTTTAGATCTTTCTCAAGCAAATCCTTGACCTTTTTGGCAAGGGGCAAGAACTCATCGCGGGCAATCTCGACTTGCTCTTTTTGCGATGGAGTGACCCCGTGTGTATTCCTCATTGTGCCAAAGAGCGCACCTCGAACCCGATTGCCAACCGTTGGTACAGTCGGCTCAGATAGCTGGTTCTTGATGGCATCGCCATTGAGCAATTTGTCTGCGTCTTTCATTCGGCTTTCAAGCTTAGTTGCCTGTTTGAGTAGATCCGGTGTTCCATTTGGACTGTTGGAAATTGCGGTTTTGATTGCAGGCATGCCTTGAATTGCATTGGCCAGTGAAGTTGAAGCAGCACTTATGGCTTCCGCAAGTTGTGAGACTTCCATTTGAAATGCAATGGTCTGCTCGATGTCTCCAGGTTCGAGGCTTGGCTCAACAATGGACACGACTTCAACCTGTTGGGATGTGCCAAGTTTTGTGATCTCTCCTGAGATTGATTTGAATGCCTGGATGGTGTAGTTGCCCGGGGCAACCATCGGTCCGCCGAAACGAGAAACACCAGAATATCGTAAATTCCACGCCGCACGGTGGAGGCCTTTTTGTGAATTTCCATTGAAACGGCTAACGACATCTCCTGACTGGTTGGAGACTTCAAAAAAGATCTTTGCTGGAATCTCTGCGGACTCGGCGTGCAACTCTTCAAAAGTTGGGATTGGAACGTCTCCGTTAGCCTGCTTGATCTTCGCTTCTTTTTCTTTCCGCAGTTGCTTATTTGTCTTGTATTGGTCACGCACAAAATAGGTAAACGTTGCGCCAAATTCTGGGTTAGGTGTGCGAAACAGGCTATCCCCTTGCCACCCGGTGGGGCCACCAAGTTTATCTTCGGGAATGTACCAGAGGGCTTTGCGAATGGGAAAAAGATAAAGCTCATTTTCCTTAAGTAACTCTTCACTGAGTTCGCGAAGTGGCGTGTAATCGTCAAGGACATAAAAGCCACGACCGAACGTTGCACATACAAGATCGTTTTCACGGCGTTGAACCGCCAAGTCGCGAAAAGGAATGTTGGGAGCACCCGAGGATAATTTGATCCAGTTTTCTCCAGCATTGATTGAGCAGAAAAGCCCGAATTCAGTGCCTAGGAAAAACAGATTCTTGTTTTCATGGTCCTGTTCGATTCGCCAGACCAAATGACGGTCGGGTAAGTCACCAACCATTGACTTCCACGTTTTACCACGATCCTTACTCATTACCAGATACGGTGAGTAGTCTCCCGTTTTATGGTGGTCGAGGCAGGCATAAACAACGTCAGCGTCAAAACGATCGGCTTTAATGTCGTTGACAAATGCGTATTCAGGAACACCAAAGATCTGGTCGGTCTTCTGCCAATTTTCGCCGCCATCTTCTGAGACCTGGATCAAGCCATCGTCGGTCCCGACATAAAGGAGGCCTTCTTCAACTGGAGATTCACTGATTGATGTAATGTTGCTGTATTGCGACATCGCGTAAAGATCCATGCCGGCGTCGACACTCCAAACGCGACCCATCATTTTCAACTTGAGTCGATCGACGTCTCGGGAAAGGTCCGGACTGACTTTGGTCCATGAATCGCCTCGGTCATCGCTGCGATGGAGATGCTTTGAGCCAAAGTAGATTCTTTGATGGTCGTGAGGGCTGATCAAAATGGGGGAATCCCAGTTAAATCTAAAATCCTCTTCGCCAGCACCGGGAAGTGGCTTAATCCCGATTGACTGTCCGGTCTTACGGTCGAATCGCTGCAAGTTCCCTTCCTGAGACTCGCAATAAATGATGTTCGGATCTTCCGGGTCAATCGCGTTGTCGTGTCCGTCGCCGCCGATGGTGATTTGCCAATCCGAATTTCGAATGCCTTGAACGTTTTTAGTTCGAGCTGGGCCATACTGCGAGTTGTTGTCCTGAGTACCACCGACGACATTGTAAAAAGGAAAATCATAGTCGACATCGACTTTGTAAAACTGTGTCAGGGGAAGGTTGCCGCAGAACTGATAGTTCTTAGCGTAATCGTAAGACTTGTAGAGTCCGCCGTCACAGCCGACTAAAAGAAAATTTGGATCGGTGGGACTAAATGAAACGGAATGGTTGTCGACGTGTTTTGTGCTTTTTGAAACTGAGTCGAATGTCTTTCCGCCATCTTCGGTTCGACCGAGTCTCACGTTAGCGTGATAAACAACGTCAAACCGATGCGGGTCGCAATAAATTTCTTGATAGTAGTGTGGGCCAGTTCCCCCGCCAACGTAATCGGACATTTTGTTCCAGCTATGACCGAAATCCTCACTGCGGAAGAAGCCGCCTTTACGGTTGGGCAATTCGATCCCAGCGTAAACGACATTCGATTTTTGTGGAGAAACTTGGAGCGAGATTTTGCCTTTGTCGCCGCCGGGAATACCCTGGGTTAGCTCTGTCCAGTTCTTGCCACCGTCGACAGATTTGTGGATGCCTGATTCAGGGCCCGTGTTAAGGAGTGCCCAAACGGTTCGGTGTCTCTGATGAGTCGCTGCATAAATGACGTCGGGATTTCGGGGGTCCAAGCAAATGTCGGTGACTCCGGTGAATTCACCTTTTTGCAGTAGGTTGTCCCAGGTTTGCCCGCCATCTGTTGTTTTGAAAAGACCGCGTTCTCCCCCAGGCGACCATAGGGGACCCTGCGATGCGACGTAAACGATATTCGAGTCAGTCGGGTGAACCAAGATTTTTGAGATGTGCTCGGAATCTTTGAGCCCCATGTTCTTGAATTGTTTGCCACCATCGTGACTGACATAAACGCCATCACCAAAACCGATGTGGCGTCCTCCAACGTTCTCGCCAGTGCCCACCCAAACGATGTTGCTTTTGCTCGGATCAATCGTAATGCAACCGATAGAGTACGAACCGTAGTTCTCAAAAATTGGCTGAAATGTGGTTCCGGCGTTGGTGGTTTTCCAGACATTTCCCGAACCAACCCCGACGTACCAAATGTTCGGATTGTTTTGGTCGATCGCGACATCCGCGATTCGGCCCGACATAAACGCGGGACCGATGCTTCGCAGTTTTAGCGGCGAAAGAAATCCCGCATTGATTTGAGAATCTTTCTTTACTTCAGCCATTTCTTGGGCTGTTGAAAATGGAGCCAAAATCCCAAGGGCCAATATTAGAATTATTGAGCGGTTCATGGTGTAAGTCCAAGTTTGCGGAATAACTGTAATGAAGTTTTACTGTAATGAAGTTTTAGAAAGGTAATTCAATGTTGATTCGACGTCGGCAATTAATCGAACAGAATTCGAAAAAATCATGAAAACGTTGAGCAAAGCGCGTGGCGTGAGAAATTTACTAGCTCAACTCGCGAGGAAACGTCCGTTTTTTGCCAATTTCTTAAATTTCAGTCCGAAAGCCAACCTCGACCTTGTCCATTATTGGCCTCCTGCCCATCGGTTCGGATGTTTGAAAAGGGCTGATAAGGAATCTGTAGATATCTGGTTTGACTTTTGCGTTTGGCAAAAACCCTAGGTCTCCATAGAGTTTAAATTGTTGGATAACCAAAATGCGTCAGTTCGGGGGTAATGTTCTTCTTTTTCTGCGTGCGTCAATCTTACTGAGGGGCTTTATTCAGTTCGCTCAATTGTGTGGACCGGAATAAGCATTGGCTGTCTGGGGGTTTCTCCTGTGATCGTCAACAAGGACTTAGCAGCCTCAGAAACATGTGATTGATCGGATGCTGAAACTTTGAAATGCGCTTCATTCGAAAGAGCTAACAGAAGCCTTCAGGTTGGATTGACGATCAATCGAGTCATACATTTCAATCCTCCCTCTTTTTCTACGCGGGTCTTTGGTACATTAAGAGGTCTGCAGACGGCTTATCATAAATTGTTTTTCCAAAGTGCCCGATGGCTTCGGATCGTACTCAGCACCAAACTAATGAAGAACAGCAGCGTGCTCGCGAGCTGAGTTTGGAATCCAATCAACCACCTGCACAAATTCCTGGATATCAACTTCAGCAATTCATCGGCAGCGGCGCTTACGGTGAGGTTTGGTCTGCGACCGATTTAAAAACCGGCAGGCCAGTTGCCGTTAAGTTTTACACTCGTCGGACCGCCGCCGGAGTACAGCAATTGCGACGCGAGGTCGAGAAATTGCTGGCGGTAAGTTCGGATGCGAGATACGTCGTTCAATTGTTCGACGTGGGGTGGGATGCCGCAACGCCGTATTACGTGATGGACTACATTGAACATGGTTCATTAGAAGACCGCTTAAAGAGTGGCAATCGGATTCCCGCTTCCGAAGCGATAGGACTTTTTGAGGATGTTGCCCGGGGGATGGTTCAGCTACATCGCAAAGGTATATTTCATTGCGATTTAAAACCCGGAAATGTATTGATCGACCAGGACGGCAATCCACGTGTGGCCGACTTTGGACAGGCCCGACTAAAAACGGATTCGACGCCGGCATTAGGAACGCTCTTTTACATGGCGCCGGAGCAGGCGGACATGGACGCCATGCCAGATGCAACTTGGGATGTCTATGGGTTGGGTGCTTTAATGTTCAGCATGCTGACGGGCAAACCGCCTTTCTATACTGAAAGTATTGCAAAGCAAATTGAATCGACCGATGCCATTGAAGAGCGACTTGAAAAATATCGCAAGTCCATCAATTCGGCAATGAAACCTACGGCACATCGCCAAGTTCCTGGCGTTGATCGAATGCTTGCCGATATCATTGATCGGTGTATTGCCCCAGATCCAAAAAAGCGATTCAGTAGTGTGCAGAACGTGCTGTTTGCGCTTCGGCAACGCGAGATGGCAAAAGCTCGACGACCCTTGATGTTGTTGGGGCTGTTGTTGCCGTTGTTATTAATGGGCATCGTTACTCTGTTTGGTTGGCGGGCTTTTAATCAAGCGATAACGCGAGCCGAGATCGCGGTGATGGATAAAGCTTATGACAGCGGTTCGTTTGCCGCGGAGATGGCGGCCAAAAGTGCCATGGATCAAATCGAAGTCTATTTTCGTGCGGTCCAAGATCTAGCCAACGATGAACAGTTTCAGCAAGAGTTTGAACGATTTCTAGCCGACGAACAGTTGCTTCAACTCAGAATGGTCTTGGCAGATCCCGAAAAGAACTCGTACGTTGACGATCAGGGGCGACGCGTTGAACGTGATCCCGCAATGACTCCTCTGCGCCGTGAATTTATTTCCAATCCTTTACGCACCCCGCTACAAAAGTACCTAAAGCAAAGAATGGATTTTCAAGGGGGGCAGTTCCCCGTCTCGGCCAGTTGGTTTATCTCCGATCGTTTTGGAAACCAGGTTGCTTCAGAATTTGGGGGGCAAACCAACTACACGCTGGGCAATAACTATTCCTTTCGAACCTATTTTACGGGAGTCGACGCAAACCATTTGAAAACTGATCTGGAGACCAACGATGTATCTTTAGTCGACAGCAGTTCTTTGGACCATCTAGGAAAACGCAAGATTATCAGCCAGCCGAGTGTTTCAGCAGCATTTAGCAGTGAGCAATCCAAGACATGGAAAGTCGCTTTTTCGACACCGATCATCACAAATTCTGGAGAATCAAGAGTCCTCGGTATCGTTGCGGTAACGGTTGATTTGGGCAAGCTATCCAAGTTTGATCGGGAAGAAAAAAACTTCTATACGATGTTGGTCGATGGCCGACCCGGCCAGCATTCAGGCATCATTCTTGAGCATCCTCTTTATCGTGAGTTGTTGGAGGTTGAAGAAAGTGAAGGCCGCTTGCCTGAAGATTTGTTTAATGGTGTATTTGTGGGAGATTTGGGGCGGATCGCCAAACCACATCAGAATGAAGGTTCTGGCGGGTCCGATACGTTTTCCTGGAATGATCCTGTTGGGCAAACGGAAATTGGAATTCAAAACGAGTATGGGGCTGATTCGATTGTTGCGTCATGGGATGTGCCGCGTCAGTCTGGGCCACCAGGCAAAGTTCTGAGAGTTCTGGCCGTCCAAGACCGTGAGGATTTGCTCTCAGACGTCAGGTCGCTTACCTCTCAATTGAGCCAATTAGCGTTGTATGCAATGTTGACTTTATTAGCGATTGCTCTGGTCATGTGGTGGTTTGCTAATCGAATGATCCGAGAATCAAGCAAACAATTGGCTAGGGGCGTTTCAATGTCGGGTGATTCGTTAAAGATCCCTGACCCGCGATCGCATCAATCAAGGGAGTCGACTTAAGCCAGTGTCCCTTCGAGACAAGAAACGGAGCCCCGCTCCTCCGGTGGTAATCCAGGCAAGCGATAGGACACCCCGATTGAGGTTCCCTATCTCTGAGATCCGAGAAGCGTTGGGGATGGGAAACTAAGTGCGGCGTGTTAAACTGAGTCCATGAAGACTTCCAATATTAACTTTAGATCTAATTCCCCGACTGTCGATCAGGTCGGTGTCGTAGAACGGGCGAACCGTTTTCGCACGAGAAGCATCAAAAAGTCAGCCAAGATGCAGGGCCTGAAAATGGTTCTGAACATGATTGATTTGACAACGCTTGAGGGCATGGATACCGCGGGAAAAGTGAAACAACTGTGCTACAAAGCAAGGCATCTCCATGACGCGGTGGACGGCTTGCCGACCGTTGCTGCAGTCTGTGTCTATCCGAATTTTGTCGGCTTGGCGAAGGAGGAGGTCGGCGACTCGGGGATTAAGGTAGCTTCAGTTGCGACTGCTTTTCCGAGCGGAAATTCTTCCCTCGCAATCAAGTTAGACGACGTGAAAATGGCGGTCGAACAAGGGGCTGATGAGATCGACATGGTCATCTCAAGGGGGCGTTTTCACAGCGGTGATTATGGTTACGTTCATGACGAAATTGCTGCGGTCAAAGAAGCCTGTACCGGTGCTCGTCTGAAAGTAATTTTGGAGACGGGTGAGCTTGGGACGTTGGACAAAGTTCGCTTGGCAAGCGACATTGCCATTCTAGGCGGAGCCGATTTTATCAAGACCTCGACGGGTAAAATCAAGCCGGCGGCAACGATGCCTGTGACGCTGGTAATGTTGGAAGCCATTCGTGATCATTATTTTAAGACTGGCAAAATGGTCGGGATGAAACCCGCTGGCGGAATTTCCAAGGCCAAATTGGCTTTGCATTATTTGGTGATGGTTAAAGAAACACTCGGCATGCAATGGCTGACCAACCAATGGTTTCGATTTGGGGCCAGTTCTTTAGCAAATGATGTTTTGATGCAGATTGTGAAACAGCAAACGGGTGCCTATCAATCGGCAGATTACTTTTCAATTGACTGATGGCTTGGGCCGAAATTTGACACAGATTTGGATGACTAAAGATGAATGATTCAACTTCAACGTGGGATCTCGAACCGGCTCCCGAGAGCACGGGCCACATAAAGCTTGAAAAGTCGTATGGTAATTTTATCAACGGTAAATTTGTTGAGTCAGAAGGAGGCACTAAATTTGAGTCGATCAATCCAGCGACCGAAGAAGCCATTTCTGAAATCACTGAATCGACCGAGGCGGATGTTGATCAAGCGGTGAGTTCGGCGAGGAATGCCTACGACAAAACTTGGTCGAAAATGCCAGCCAAGGAGCGAGGCAAATACATTTATCGAATCGCAAGATTGCTTCAGGAGCGAGCCCGAGAGTTTTCGGTCATTGAAACGATGGATGGCGGCAAGCCCATTCGTGAGTCACGCGATATTGATATTCCATTGGCAGCTGCCCACTTTTTTTATTACGCCGGTTGGGCCGATAAACTTCAATATGCTTTTCCGAATCGCAACCCGCAGTCCTTGGGCGTTGCGGGCCAGGTCATTCCATGGAACTTTCCCTTGTTAATGGCAGCCTGGAAAATTGCTCCAGCTCTTGCGACGGGAAACACCGTCGTGCTTAAACCCGCTGAATCGACATCGCTGACCGCTCTTAAATTGGCTGAGGTCATCCAGATGGCTGACTTACCACCGGGGGTTGTCAATATCGTGACGGGGCATGGTGAAGTTGGCTCCGCTATCGTTAATCATCAAGACATCGACAAAGTTGCATTCACAGGGTCGACTCACGTGGGGAAAGTTATCCAGAAGGCAATCGCTGGAACCACCAAACGCTGCACACTTGAGTTGGGAGGCAAAGCGGCGAACATCATTTTTGAAGATGCCACGATCGATCAAGCGGTCGAGGGAGTGATCAACGGCATTTATTTCAACCAAGGTCATGTTTGTTGTGCCGGATCTCGCTTGTTTGTGCAGGAGTCTATTTATGCTGAAGTCATTCGCAAACTTAAGCTGCGAATGGAATCGCTTGTGGTTGGGGACCCATTGGATAAGAACACTGACATGGGAGCGATCAATTCAAAGAAGCAGCTCGCGACCATTAACCAATACATCGACATTGGAAAGCAGGAAGGCGCCGAGCTTTACCAGCCGGAAAGTACTCTCCCGGCTAATGGTTATTGGTGTCGTCCGAGTCTGTTTACTGAGGTCGCGCAGTCGAATCGCATCGCACAGGAGGAGATCTTTGGTCCCGTACTCGCAGTTCAGACATTTCGCACGGTCGCAGAAGTAATCAAAAAAGCCAACAACACTCCGTACGGTTTGTCGGCAGGTGTTTGGACTGATAAAGGATCCAAAATTTTTAACATGACTTCCCAGATGCGAGCAGGCGTGGTTTGGGCCAATACTTACAACAAGTTTGATCCTACTTCCCCCTTTGGTGGTTACAGAGAAAGCGGGTTTGGTCGTGAAGGTGGATTACATGGTTTGGCGGCCTATCTCGACGTTTAGTTGACCGAAGATACAGAAATACTTATTAATCAAAGTTGAAATCAAGACGATGACTAAATCCAACGGAAGCGCCGACGGTCGCATAGAAGTTCAAAAGACCTACAAAGTTTACATTGGTGGGAAATTTCCCCGAACAGAATCGGGGCGATATTACTCACCTGAGGTGAACGGGCAATCACTTGGCAATCTTTGCCTGTGTTCTCGAAAAGACGTTCGAAATGCGGTGGTTGCCGCACGCGCTGCACAATCCGGTTGGAATGGCAGAACTGCATTCAACCGGGGGCAGATTCTGTATCGCATCGCAGAGATGATGGAAGGCCGGTCAGATCAATTTGTAGCTGAGCTTGAAGCACAGGGGATTTCCACTTCAGCGGCAAACAAGGAGGTCTCGCAAAGCATCGACCGAATGATCTATTACGCCGGCTGGTGTGATAAATATCTGCAGATTTTCAGTTCGGTTAATCCGGTGGCGTCTTCGCATTTTAACTTTTCAGTTTTGGAGCCGACTGGTGTTGTCTTTATCGTTGCTAACGAGGATAGCCCGCTGCTTGGCTTGGTGTCTTTAATTGCCCCTGTGATTGCGGGCGGCAACAGCTGTGTCGTTCTCGCGTCGGAAACAAAACCGCTTTCGGCAATTACATTCAGCGAAGTTCTCGCAACATCAGATGTGCCCGGCGGTGTGGTGAATGTACTAACGGGTGTCAAAGCAGAATTGTTTGAGCATTTTGGGCGACACTTAGACATCAATGCGATCGCGGCCGATTGCCTAAACGAAGATATGCTGAGGTCTATCAAAGAGTTCGCGGTTGAGAACATTAAACGGGTAAAGCCTTATTCGCTTGATTGGACCGAGGAGAGCTCGCAAAATCCCTATTTGATTCAGGATTTTTGTGAAATCAAGACGACTTGGCACCCGATTGAAAAGATCTCCGAAGCTGGTTCCGGTTATTAGATTACCTCCTCAAAACTCGATCCATTTAGGTTGAGAATTGCTAAGAGTTTGCATTCCTGCGGGCCGAGTTAGAGTTTGCATTCTCTCGCCGACCTTGGCGAGTCAAACAAGTATCCCGGCGACCCCGTTTGGTTGGGTGTCACGATGGATTGAAATTTCATCTATAGGGAACCGAATTCAGATTCAAGTTCCTCGTCCGCAAAGAAGGGGTGGCCGCCTCTTGACGCAATGAATAGGGGCAAATCGTGGCCTTGGAGGTCGTTAGCTCGTGTTCAAGCATTCAGCCTGATTCTATTTTCGGTCGTGGGTCGTGGTGCCGCGTTTTAGTCATGAACGCGAAATGTGAATCTCACCCGGTTGCGCGAACCTAGGCCAAAATATCTTTGATCACGCGTCCGTGCACATCGGTTAAACGCCGATCAATACCGTTGTGTCTAACGGTTAGTCGTAAGTGGTCGAGGCCGAGCAATTGAAGGATGGTCGCGTGGACATCATAAACTTGCGTCGGATTATCGCGATCGAGTGGTTTAAATCCCCACTGATCAGATTCACCGTGGGTAACACCAGGTTTGATGCCTCCACCGCAGAGCCAATTTGTAAAAACATGCGGGTTATGGTCGCGTCCTTTGCTCCCCTGAGTTGACGGCATTCGGCCAAATTCAGTGGTCCACAGTACGATCGTGTCCTCAAGTAATCCTCGTTGTTTTAAATCCTGAATCAATGCAGCAGCGCCCCGAGCCATTCCGGTGGCTAAGGGTTTGTGATCCTGTTCAATGTTTTCGTGGCTATCCCAATTACGGCGTGGGAAGCTATTGTCGTTTCCCGACCAGATTTGTACGAAGCGAACACCTCGCTCGAGTAACCGTCTAGCGATTAGACACTTGCGGCCAAAGTACTCAATTTCTTCTGGGACGTTAATTGTTTTTGAATATTCCGCTCCCGCTTTGTCGAGGCCGTACATCTTGAGGATATGCGCAGGTTCGGTAGACAGGTTCAGTGCCTCGGGGGCGCTTAATTGCATCTTCGCTGCGAGTTCGTATGTTTTCAGCCTCGATTCAAGCCGCTCATCCCCGAGCCTTTGTGTTGAATAATCTCGATTGAGGCGGTTGAGCAACGCTAGCCCGTCTGTTTGGCTTTGTGGTGTGACTTGATTGCCTTTTGGAAATAAATCGCGAATGGGTTGAGCGCGTTGCGGAAAGATTGTCGTGCCTTGAGAGCTGGTCGGTAAAAATGCGTTTCCCCAATTTTTGGGTCCGTTACTGGCGAAACCGCGATGGTCAGGTAACACGACAAAGGTCGGCAAATTTTCATTCATTGACCCTAGCGCATAGCTGATCCAGGAACCCATTCCCGGAAACCCGGGTCTTTGGAAACCTGTGGCTTGAAGGTAGGTTGCTTGCGAGTGAACACCTGTCTTTCCCGTCATGTTGTGGATAAATGCCATGTCGTCGACGCAGTTGCCAAGATCAGCAACGGCATCGCTGAGCATTTTCCCACATTGGCCATACGGTTTAAATTTAAAAGGTGATTTCATCCACGGCCCGAGCCCGTTTTGGAATGCCTCTACCTTCTCGCCAAAGTCAGACGCTTCACCATGGTGTTTTTCCAGCTCTGGTTTATGGTCAAACAAGTCAATATGACTTGCTGCACCCGCCATGAATAGCTGCACTACGCGTTTGGCACGAGGAGGGTAATGAAGAATTTTCGAAGACCCCTCGAGCAAATCATCGGACGCAATCCCCATGTCATTTGCCAGCATCGAAGTTAAAGCTAGAGATCCAAAACCCCATGCCGTATTGCACAGAAATTGTCTTCGATGAAAGTCCATGATTCAGTCTAAAAGTGTTGGAGATTCTTGTTGTCGGGTGAAGATCGAATTGAACTGATGGGTTTGGGTGAATTTGATTGAGTGAGAACGGGGGCGGTGTTCCAATTTTAATCAACAAAAATGAACTCGCTCAAATTAAAAATGACCCGCATGAGGTTTGCCATGCCGTGCTGGTTTTCGTAGTTTTGAAATAGTGTTTCCTCGTGGGGCAAGATCTCTCTGCCTAACGCGATTCTGACTGCGTGTCTGATTTGGAGTTGCGGAGATTTGGTGATAGCTCTGAGTCGATTGGAAAATTGTTGAGACATCACTAGATTGAAATCACTGTTGAGCATCGTCAGAGCTTGCAGTGGCGTTTGGGTTTCATTTCGTGCAGGAGTGCTTTGCGATGAGTCAGCGCAATCCAAGGTGTTCATAAATGGATCCGGCTGCGATCTCACAATAAAGCGATAGATTGAACGGCGATAGGAGTTGGGATCAGTGTGATCGAATTTGTGGTACTCAAAATGGGGTGAGTGCTCGGTTTTTTCTAGAGCGAATAGGTAATATCCAGGGCCTCCCATTCTCAGGTCCAGCTTGCTGCTACTCATTAGGATTGAGTCGCGAATCTCCTCCGCAGAAAGTCTCCGGCGATTCATTCTCCAAAGCAGTTGATTGCCTGAATCGATGTTGGTGGCAGATGGGTTTGATTTCGAGCTTTGTTGGTAGACCGAACTCGTGACAATGAGTCGGTGAAGTTTCTTAAATGAGCCCCCATTTTCAAGAAACTCAACCGCCAACCAGTCGAGAAGCTCGGGATGGGAAGCGAGTGCACCCATGCGGCCAAAGTCATTGGGAGAGTCAACGAGGCCTTGACCAAAATGGTAGTGCCAAACGCGATTGACAATACTTCTCCAGGTCAGCGGGTTCTTGCCGGAGGCGATCCAGCGTGCCAAAGCAGCTCGCCGTTGATGGTCGGAAACCTGTTCGTTGTCGTCCCAGTTACCTAACTCATTGATTTCATTGCCGTCACTAAATTTTGGCATTCCGGGCCCCAGCAAAGCACCAGGAGATGTTACGCTCCCGCGACTAAGAAAGTGAATGGGACGGGGCTGACCCCGCGTTGGCTTAAAATTACCTTCTGGTTTGAATTCTGTTGCAGCCGCATACACCATTTTGCCACGCGGTAGCTTTAACAGGCTGGCCTCAAGTTCTTCCTTGCGTTGGTTTGAATCATTAAGTTGTTGGACCAACTTTTGACCGACAAGTTTGATCACAGTCGCCTGCCGATCTATCTCCATTTGGTCAAGGCGGCTTGATGATAAATCAAACCAAATTCCATCGTTCAAGTTCGATTTTTGCCAACGGGCGGGTGCTTCGATCGAATCAAGTGCATCGACAGTAGCAGTGCCGGCAATGTTTTGGTCGAGGTGGAAAACCTCAACCTCACCGAGAGCAAAAATAAAATCATTCTTTCGCGGCGCTAGTTGGGTGGCCACGATTCGGATTTTAGTCGCACTGCCGTTGAACGGAATTCGGACCGGTTTCGAAATTGGAGTCGGAAAGTCTGATTGCGTTTGGTCAAAGATGGTTTGACCGTCCGCAGTGATTTTAAAACGGACAGGAAAGCCAAAGCCTGCTCCAATGCTATTGAAATCATCATGGGCAGGGTGCAGCACAATTTGGTTAACGGGTTGTGGCTGATCGAATTGAAGTTCGATCCACTTGGCCACGTCTGCGGAGGATTCGATCTGACTGTGATATCCAAACTCCGGTTTGGGGGTGGTTTGGGGGGCGGATTTAAGATTGCTGATTTGTTGATCTAATTGCTTCAGAGTTTCGCCACCGGCCAATTCAATTTGCTTGTTTAGTTTTTTAATTGTGGCGTCTAGGCCTGAAATGGTGCTTTGAAGTTTATCTCGTTTTGCTTCAATTGTTGGATCTTGTTCATAGACTCGTTCGGCACGGTCTACGGCAGCAAAGATGGCTTGGAGTTTGTAGTAATCCTTTTGGGAAAAAGGGTCAAACTTGTGGTCGTGACATCGGGCGCACTGGATCGTGACGCTGCAAAACGCGTTTAGTGTATTGGACAGCATGTCATCGCGATCCATATTGCGAGCAACTTTGCCGTCAATTTTTGCTTCAGGAACCTCGACATGTCCGATGAAATCCCAAGGGCCCGATGCCAAAAAGCCAAGCCCAAGAATTCCATCGGGCGTGTCAGGATAGATAGCATCGCCCGCAATTTGTTCCTGAACAAATTGCGAGTAAGGTTTGTCGTCATTAAAGGATCGAATGACGTAATCGCGATAAGGCCAAGCATTGTTTCGCAGTTTGTCCTTGTCATATCCACAGGTGTCAGCGTATTTGACGACATCGAGCCAGTGCCGCGCCCAACGCTCTCCGTATCGAGGTGATGCTAAATATTCGTCAACCAGATTTTGGTAAGCCAGTGGGTCGTTATCATTGACAAATTTTTGAATTTCTTCGTAAGTCGGAGGAAGTCCTTTCAGGTCGAAAGACAGTCGTCTGATTAACGTCCGTTTGTCAGCAGCGGGTGAGAATTTGAGTCCATTTTCGAGAAGTTTTTTCTGAATGAAGGCATCGATCGGAGTTTGAATTGATTTTGGTTCCCCCAGGGTGGATCTGGTCGGTGGGGGGGACCGTCGTAACGGCTTAAAGGACCACCAGTCAAAATCTGGTGGCTGGCTTGATTCGATTGTGAATCCGATTGGCCAGCGAGCTCCCTCGTTTATCCATTCCTTAATCGTTTCAACTTGGGCAGTCGTCAATGAATCTCCGGATTGTGGCATTTCAGCGCGTTCACCGTCGAGCGGGGAAATCAAATGAATAAGTTTGCTGTTTTTGGCATCGCCAGGAATGACGAATTGGCGTGCCTCAAATGCCTCTTTTGATTCAATGGAGAACTCGCCTTCACGATTGTCGGTGTTATGGCACCCCCAACAATGTTCGGAAAATAACGGAGCGACCACATTCCGAAACAGGTCGTCATCACAATAAGCAGGCTTGGGGAGAGAGGTCAGCAGAAGAATTGATGAGCCGATCAAAAGAATCATTTCACGCGAAAGTCGCATTTTCTTTTCCGTTGGTTTCCAAAAAGCTCTAACAATTAGAAGATTGTAAATCTTACGCGTCGTGCGTTTGGCGGCTTAAAGATCGATAACTCTGATTGCAATACTATAAGCCGAGATAGCCACCAATGCCATTGCTCGGGGAGCAATCCGACTCATTGGGGACAGGAACGAGTGATCTTACTTCGAGTCTGGGTTAGTCTTTTCTCATGCCCAGTATAAAATTAAGGGAAGTATACCTTATGATGCCGTTTCTAAACGTGACTTATCACCCGCTGTATCTAGTGAATCAATGATTGTTTCTTGTCCAAAATGCCAAGCCCAGATGACCACGGCTGTAGCGTCGACTCTGGATGCCTTGGTTTGCCGCAATTGTAAAAATGAAATCCGCATGACGGCGGTGTTGAGTATTGACCATTCGTTGACTCATACCAAACGGCAAGAAACTTTCTTTCAACTTAGTCCAGGAACAATGATTGGGCATTTTGAAATCATCAAGCTTTTGGGTGAGGGTGGTTTTGGGAGTGTTTACCGTGCCTATGACCAAAATCTCGAACGGGATGTCGCAGTCAAGCTTCCGCGAATGATAGAAATGACCCCCGAATATTCGGAGGTTTTCATGCGAGAAGCCCAAGCTGCAGCCCAGCTTAATCACTCTAATATCGTATCGGTGTTCGAAGTGGGGCGTCAGGGCGATCAAGCGTTTATTGTCAGTGAGTTGATTGTAGGAGAGACACTCAACATCTGGCTAAAAGAAGAGAGGCCAGTACCGGAAAAGATCGCAACCTTGCTCGCAAAGATTTCCAGAGCACTCCACGCTGCTCATCAGGCGGACGTGATTCATCGTGATGTCAAACCTCGCAATATTGTGATTGACCACGAAGATGAGCCACACATAACGGATTTTGGCTTGGCAAAGCGTTCCACAAATGATGATGAATTCGTGATTAAGAAGGGCCAGGTGGTTGGGACACCCGGTTACATGTCTCCTGAACAGGCCCTCGGAAAAGCGGAAGAAGCGGATCGTAGAACTGATGTTTATTCAATCGGAGTGATTCTTTATGAGGCGCTATTGGGATACCGCCCGTACCGTGGAAAAACAAATCTCATTACGGATGAGATTATCCGGGGCGAGGTGGGGTCCCCCTTAAAGCAGAATCCAAATCTTAACAAGGATCTTTCTGCGATTTGTGCTAAAGCGATGGCGCGAATGCCGAGTGACCGTTATGAATCCGCTCTAGAGTTAGCGTTAGAGCTTGAGCGATTCGTTAAAGGCTTGCCGGTCAACGCGCGGCGTCTGAGTCCCATTGAAGGAGCGGCGAGGTTTGTCCGCCGAAACATCGTTTCGGCTCTCGTTTGCATTTCAATTGTTGGGCTATTCTTAGGGCTAATTTATAAGCAGTTTAATCCGACTGTTGTTGCCAAATCAAAAATCGAAAAGGTTTTAGTGAGCTTGACGGTAGACCATCCTGACGCCAAAGTCCGCGTTGCAAGAATTGATCGTCAGATGGGCCGGGTTGATTTTGAGAATTTTGTTGCCGCGGAATTGGATGCGGAGACTCAGGAATTTCAGTTGAAATTACCTGCAGGTTTTTACGTTGTCGAAGCTTCGGTGGAGAATGTCGGCGTGGTTGAGGTGCGGAGGCGCGTCGAATTGAATTCAATTGATCGTGCTATGATTGATCGACCTGTTCATGACCGTTTTAAAGTGATTACGCCGAATGAGCATATTCGCTGGCCGAACATCTCGATTCAACGCACTCCCACGCCTGACCTTAAAGAAAAATTTGGTTTGAATTTAACCCGAATAAAGGGAGGGGAATTTGACGCCACTGCTCCGCTTCACGAGGTGGGGGTCGTGCAGGTTGATGATTTTTTGGTGAGCAATACGGAGGTGAGCGTAAGACAGTTTAAGCAAGTCATGTCTTTTTTGCCCTTATCGTTTGTGCATGATTATCAGAGGCAAGGCGTTGCGGAACCTGACATTCCACCTGATGCAAGCGTGACCAATGTCACTTACGGGGAAGCTCTTGAGTTTTGTGAGCGAACGGGTTTGCGATTACTTACGTTGAATGAATATCTGCTGATCGTAACCAATGGAGGGACAACAAAATATCCTTGGGGCGATGAATCGCTCGAGGACTGGACTGATAATTGGGGCGACCAACTAACGAATCAGGGGCGAAGGAATGTGTTACGTTACCCTGAGTTATCTGGGTTCTATTCTCACCAGCTTGAATGGACACAAGAATTTAAAATGGTAATCAATAAGGTCACTGGTAGAGCATTTTCAGAGTCGGAGAACCTGGGAGGAGCAAAAGTCAATGTCGATCAGAGAGTGGTTGTCGACGGTCCATCGATGTGGATCGAGGGACTGCCCTTCAACGAGAAGAAAAAATTTAGTGTAAAAAGTGACATGTGTTGGAGGCCTGTTATTTCCTCGTCATCCAACCTTGGCTTTCGAGTTGCCAAAAGTTTAACCATGCGGATAAAGCCCAGAGCGAACGAAAAAACCGCTTTGAGTGACTGACCCAAGCGGTTTGAGATGTTCAAGTTTTTAGCGACATTATTGACGCCGAATTACTTTGTAGTCCGTTGGAAACGTATTTTTGATCACTTGGACTTTTTTCGGATTCACTGCTGTACCGGAGACGACTTTAACTGTGATGTCGGTTTGATTGTCGTTTTTGATGAACCACGCTGCAGGGGTGCAGTTAGGTCCATTGGATCCAGTGCAGGCAACGGGATTGTCGGCTGGTTTAATCATAAAACAGATTCGTATCGGTGTCGTTTTTCCCCGACTAAAGTAATCTGCCGAGACAAACTTGTACCAGGCACCTGCAGCTGTCTTACCTACAAATTCAGTCGCATTAGCTAACTTGTTCGAAAATTTAGCGGGCTGTTTTCCATTAGGGTTGTAAAGAAGTGGCGCTGCGTCTCCGTTATTGACCGGTATTTCTGTTACAGAACATTCGCAAGAAAAACTCTTAAAGATGCAAATGGGATTTATTGTTCCTAAGTCCTTTGTGTAAAACAGAATTTTGAATGGAGTCATTTCGGTTGGCTGACAATTTTGTCCGAAAATCGTGGTGCAAAGATTTGCTTCATATGCCCAAAATGAACCATCGTTGAAAAGATACGCTGCGGGGCAACCGGGACCGCTTGGAACCGGAGGTTGTGAATAGGCTTGGTCGGATAAAAATGGGCACGCGAAAAAAAGAAAGAGGACGAGAAAGCGATTCATTGAAACTCCCG
Source organism: Mariniblastus sp. (assembly GCA_029247405.1). Lineage (GTDB taxonomy): Bacteria > Planctomycetota > Planctomycetia > Pirellulales > Pirellulaceae > Mariniblastus. The sequence goes on along the minus strand of JAQWLH010000288.1, from coordinate 4,137 downwards.
GTTGAAAATACGGCTCTTGAGCGAGTGTAAGTGCAGGTCGTTGCCAAGGATGACAATTTTCCTGTTGGTAATTTTCAACATTGTAATTTGGGATTTTTTCACCGAGGTGAGTTTTTTGTTTTTAACTAATTTTTGAAGGAATTGTTTCCCCAGCAAAATTCATGCGTTTGTTAGGAAAAACCCTCGACAGCATTGAAGAGGGTTCGGGGCGGCGAAATTGTTAAGCCAATTTCAGTGGTGGTAGTGGCGAGTGCGGTAAATGTCGTAATGGCCGGGCACGTAGTGGCTACGGTAACGAACCGTTCTACCCGGGTGGTAATCAAGGCGAGTTGTATTATGCCAAGCGGGGTGTCGGTAGTAGCTTGGGCGATAGCCACTGATGCTGACACCTCGGTTGTAGCTACGACAACCTCCGCCGTAGGTCCCGTAGCTTCTCGAACCATAATACCCACTGTTTCCGCGATAACCGGTACCAATGTTGAGGCTGAAACCACTGCTGCTGATTCCAAAGCTGCTGCCGCCGTAGCCACATTGTGCGTTTACTTCCTGGCTCACCAGGCTCATCGCTGCTCCAGCAGCAAGCAAGATTGCGGCTGAACGAATTGTAATTTTGAACATGTCATTTCTCCACTTGTTCGAGGGGAATGTCGTAGTACGTGGTTCACCTACTGTTTGACTACGACTCAAAATTGACCGTGGCTTCGTTACCACGGTTGCCATGACTTGGTAAAGCAGTTTTCGCGCCAGCGGTTTGAAATTGAAAAAAAGTGGGGTTTTAGGTGAACCGCGATATTAGATAGGTTCAGGGCGTCGTCGAAAGCGCAACAGGTTTGTCAACAGTTTGATACAGCCGTTGCAAAACCATTTTCGATTACTTTCATTGGTGCGAAAGTAGAGATCTTACCAATTAAGTTTTACGTATTTTAATTGTGAATGCCAAAGCATGGATTCGTTCCGCAGCAAACGTAAAGCAGGTCTCATACCAAATGAAATCGACTTTGTTCTTGGACTGTGACGTTTTACCGCTGGTCCTATTGTCGATCTGAGAGTGAACCAACGATGCAGGCGCGGCTAAAAAACAAACGTCCTTGAGATATTCGCCGATGACCTTTAGCCTTCGACGGGATGTTATCACGACGTCCATGCAAAAAAATGCGTCGATTCTTTAGCTGTTAGCGACATTAGATTCGATTGTTGCATCAGGGGGCTACTTTTAAAATCACCGCTTGCCGAAAATACGCGTTAGCCTCACGGTCGCCAGCTAAACCCGTGTCATTGAGTTGGAGTAGATATCAACAAAACCACGCAACCTAAGCATCGACTGATTGCGATAAGTGACGTTTGAAAAATTTGGGTTGGTCAGGCGTTTAACGCTTGGTAGCAGCCAAACCCAATTGGAAATATCATTTCAACCTCAGACGCTGGAAAAACGAAATGATTCCAAGCTACAATGTGGGACTTCGACGACTCACCATCCTTCGCGAACTCAGGAGATAAAGTGCCTACAGCCCGACGATGCAAATTTGTTTCAGCTTCAATCTGCCTGTTATTGTTGTTTGCGAATAATATACATTCACAGGAATTGCTGCCAACAAAGGCTCAGCAACGAGTCGCCAAAAAGTTCATTACCGAAGATTCGCTTCGTGGTGACATTCGATTCCTCGCCGATGATTTACTTGAGGGTCGCGGTCCAGGAACTCGAGGTGACCAACTTGCCCAAGCCTATATAACTTCTCAGTTTCAGATGATCGGACTCGAACCAGCGGCCGCTGATGGGGCTTGGGTCCAGCCCGTACCGTTGGTTGGTGTCACGACACAACCACCCAAAACGCTTGCGTTTAAAGTGGGTGAAAATTTAGTTGAGTTCAACAACTTTGATGACTACATCGTGACAAGTGGTCAAGCAAACTCCGAGTCCAAAATTGAGGACGCGGAAGTTTTATTTGTTGGTTACGGAATGCAGGCTCCTGAATACGACTGGGACGACTTTAAAGACGTCGATGTAAAAGGCAAAGTGCTCATCATCATGAATAACGACCCAGCGGATGATCCCAACAAGTTTGCTGGGAGAACTCGTTTGTACTACGGAAGATGGGATTATAAATACGCCAAAGCTGCCGAGATGGGTGCGGTTGGCGCCTTGATCATCCATACCACTCCGTCTGCCGGTTATCCTTATCAAGTCGTCCAGACTTCGTGGACGGGTGAACAGATGGCATTGGGGGGACCTCAATCGGGTCGACTCCCAATGGAGGGTTGGCTGACCAATGAGGCTGGAACCCAATTGATGAAAGCGGCTGGAAAAGACCTTGAGGGCCTGAAGAAAGCGGCAGAAAGTAAAGATTTTCGCCCGATATCGCTTGGTGCAACGCTGTCGGTTTCTATGAAATGCCGAGTTCGCGAGCGGACTTCCGGTAACGTTTTGGGATTGCTTCGGGGAAGCGATCCGGAGCTTAGTAAACAGTGGATCGTCTATACCGCACATCACGACCATATCGGCATGGCGGAAAAACGCGACGAGAAAACTGACAATATTTACAATGGTGCAGTCGATAATGCGTCGGGTGTTGGTTCAATGTTAGCGATTGCGCGTGCGATGTCTAACTTGCCAAAATCTGAACGACCCAAACGATCAATTTTGTTTGCTTCCGTTGCTGCTGAAGAACAGGGCCTGCTAGGCTCGGATTACTTAGCTCAAAATCCGCCAATCCCGGCGGGGCGTTTGGCGGCCGTGATCAATATTGATGGAATCAATATACTTGGCAAAACAAAAGATATTGCCGTGATTGGCCGTGGTAAGTCAGACATGGATCGAATTGTTGAGAGAATGGCAAAATGGCAAAATCGCTTGGTTGTTGGTGATCAATTTCCCGATCGTGGTTATTACTATCGTTCAGACCAATTCAGTTTGGCCAAAGTCGGGGTGCCCGGTGTCTATCTGGGGTCGGGTGTTTTTGTCATTGGTAAACCTGAGGGGTGGGGAAAACAGAAAATGCGCGAGTGGACTGAAAATATCTATCATCAGACCAGCGATGAATATAGCGATGACTGGAATTTGGATGGGGCGATTGATGACGCGAGATTAATGTTTTTCACGGGTGTCCAAGCGGCCAATCAGCCTAGCCTTCCAGCATGGAATGCAGGTGATGAGTTTGAAGCGGCGCGACTTCGAGCGCTGCAGCAAGTCAAGTAAGTGTTGTTTGGATCGAGGAGAATATGAGGTGACCTTGATTTTTGCGAATCGCTGCTGCCGGGGTGGTAGATAATACTTTGCGAACCAAACGCGCGAAACAAAACAAAATGCCAAAAGTCTCATCCACTTTTGGGCATTCTGTTTATCGGAGGGCAGCACCGCGGGGATCTCCGCAAATGCTGGGTCTTGAATTAATTAGGTTAACCACGCCCTGATGGCGTGAAGTCGCTCGGTGATTCCATTCTTTTCCATGAGCTCAGCGACCGAAGGGAGCCATTCAGGCATCGTGGCCAAAGCGTAGAACGTGCCAGCCGTGACCAAAGCTGCAAAACTAAATTGCATTAGGGCGCGTATGGCCAGTCGGTTCTTTTCGCGGCGAAGCTTTTCGCATTCGCTTTTTACGGTAGCACGCCAATATTTTTCGGTCTTTAGTTTTACGTGCACCATGAATCTCTTGTCGAGCAAATATTAGAATTGGGTCAATCAGATTAGTGATCGACACTCAAAGCAGTTGGCATACCAAACCAGAATAGGTGGAAAAAACCAATGTTTTCTTCCGCGGAGATTGAAGGCGTTGCAAAAAGAAAACGCGTTTGCCCCTTGGGTGTGGTGAAATTGCAACGTGGGGAGAATAATGCACGGCGGCCATTTGCCACCTGCAGGGGCCAACGATGCGGTCTTTCGCTGGTGGACGATTTCAGTCTTTAAGATACCATCCGAGCGATTGCCGCTTATGGTTTCACATCGCGCAAATTTTCCATTCAACGAAGTCGTTGCTGGCTCGATAGGCGGGGCGATTGACGTTCCATTGAAGCTCTATTTCGCCGGTCCGTCTAGCAAAATGGATTTGCCAGTTTCAACTGGAACAGCAGCTTTTAATTCAGCATCAGTAAATTGAGGTATAAGCCTGATGATGCCATCTGGTGAGCGATAGATCGACTGGC
>JAQWLH010000286.1 GCA_029247405.1 Mariniblastus sp. | reverse complement strand
TCTTGGATAGAAAATGTTATGCTGACAGCTCGAAATCTTCGAAAACATGCCCCGCGTTATGATTCGAGCCCCTCAACCAGCGGCGCGCCAGAATTGGAAATCATCATGCCCTCCTTCCCAAAACCATTTGTTGCTTTGCTCGTAGGTTTTAGCCTGATGAGCTCGCTTGGGCTGTCTCAAGAGACCAAAAAACCCAAGGTTACGAAAAAACCGGTAATCAAAGCCCTCCTAATCGCGGGCGGGTGCTGTCATGACTATGACAATCAAATCCAAATTTTGACCCAAGGACTCAGTCAACGTGCGAATGTCGAGTGGGAGATTTTACTGGGAGCAAACAGTAGAGATAGAAAATTGCCAATTTACCAAACTGACGATTGGGCAAAAGGTTATGACGTCATCGTTCACAACGAATGCTACGGTGCGACATCTGACGTTGAATTCGTTGAGCGCATCGTTCGCGGGCACACAAAATATAAAATACCAATGGTGGCGATTCATTGCTCCATGCACAGCTACCGCAATGCAAAAACTGACAAATGGCGAGAGCTGCTAGGTGTAACTTCACGGCGTCATGAAAAGCGTGCCGAGCAGGGCCTGGAAGTTGTCAATCGGGCACCGAAGCACCCCATCATGATAGGTTTTGGAGAAAGTTGGGCGACCCCTAAGGGAGAGCTTTATGTAATCGAAAAGTCCTGGCCCAACATGAGTGTGCTCGCGTCAGCGTTTGGTGTCCAAGGAAAACGAGATCAAGCCTGTATTTGGACCAATGAATACCAGGGTTGCCGTGTTTTTGGAACGACTTTGGGACATCACAACGAAACAATGTTGTGCCAAGAATATCTTGACACCGTCTCTCGTGGGCTATTGTGGGCCTGCGGAAAAATACAGGAGAACGGCGCGCCGTTGCCGGGGTACGAAGGCAGTGGTCAAGAGAAAATCTTGCTGCCGTATATGATCAAAGAACAGGTTCCAGGACCAAGTCCTACCCCAGCCAAACGAGGCAATTAGCACCTTGGCAGGGGTTGTCTTAAATTCAAGCTTTGCTTCGTTAAATCGCTACCAAGAAGGAAACAGCCCACTTGGGCTTCACGATTAATAATCCCCGAGTGCCCGTTCCAAGTCGCACCAAAATCAAGATTTTTGAGAGCAAATTAAACGGTCGCAGGTTCGGTTTCCACATCAGGGATACTTAGGAACTCTTCCAGTTTCGGAATCAACGGGTTTACGATTGAACCATAATCGTCGTTCAAACATTCGACAATTGAATATCCAATTCGGATGTAGTTCTGTGGTTCACGCCGGTAAGTTTTGAAACTGACGTGAAAAAACCAATACTCTTTGACAGCATTATTGACGGTACACAATCCGAGAATATTGTCATGCAACTTGGGAACGAACTTTGTCAAAACGCAAAAACCACGATCTGATATATCCGTGGTAAAACCCATCCCACAATGTTGCAAGGATGGGCTTTCACCAGGCAGCCAATCGAGCAACATCACAGGAAGGCTGCGGCTGTAACGCCGACTGCTTCTTCCTTCTTCGCATTGAATGACGACCGGGCAAGTTAAATCAATTAACTTCCGTACTTTCGTCGCAGCATCGACCGTTTTTTTACGTTTAGAAAATGAAAACATCATGACTCTCTTCAAACTGGAGATCCGGTAAACCTCGGTTTTCTGCGGGAATCCTGTAAGGTTGCCTCGCAATTATTCTGCAACCCGCTCATGTTCGGACAATGCAGGAAGGTGAAACACACCGGTAAAAGATAGCTTTTGTTTTCGACAAGCTCGAAGTCAGCGTAAGAAATCTGCGTTTCTTTTAGGCAAAAGTTGATGGGGATCGCTGGGGAAGGTCTTTTGCGGGTTGTGAGGGACAATGAGATTTTCGAATCCCCATTAAAAGAATAACCGTCTCTTTTGTTAAGAATGCGGTATTCGGCTCGAAAAGCATTGGCTTTCTGAGCTAGTTTTTAACTCAAGTCTCAAATAGGGGGAAATGATGTCAGTCAACAATTTTCAATCCGCGGCTTTTTTCCAAGAAAAACGTTATCTCGAATTGGACCTAAACGTCAAACAAAGTTCGGAAAAAAAGCGAGAACGCGGAGTTTTGCTAGGATTTTTTGTGACTTCACTGCTCGCAACATTGTATTTGAGCGGTGCGATGAATTTCAGCTAACTCACAAAACAGTTAGTTCTTCTTCACTGGGGGCGTCCTCATGGGTTGCGTCGTATCGACGCCAGTTTGCCCATACGGATTAACACCAGTTACCGGCTCATCTGTCCACAAAATCTTCAGGCTCACCGAACCGATCCGAACCACCTTGCCTGGAATAAGCACGGCCCGCTTTTTCACTTTGGCGTCACCGACGTAAGTGCCATTGAGTGAGTCGAAATCACGAACCGAAAGCGCTCCTTCGCCGTTCTGGAAAAACTCGCAGTGACGGCGACTAATGGAAGCATCTCCAATCGGCACATCTACTTCTGGACTTCGGCCGACAACCGCCGGCAAGTGAAGAATCCACTCCTGCTTTACCGTTCCATTGACGCAGTCGAGCACTTGAAGTTTATATCTCATGAAATCTGCCCCGTTATTGATTTCCCAAATCCCCACCTTCGAGTTTATCGTGATTTTCGAACTCGTCCATTGGTTTACCAATTGTTCTCGCTTTGATTAGGCTTCGACATCTTGGGGAGTCCCTGAAATCCAACTTAGAGGATCTAGGCGGAATCATTTGACGTTGCGGCAAGGATTGGCTCACCGAACAAGATCGTGTTTCGGTATTACCTACAATTTATCACTGTTGATTACATGAACATGACGTCGTTCGCATCGCTCGGATGCTCCCGACGAAAACGCACAGACACGAGAGTGTGGCTAAACACCCTATCTAAATCTTACATCTCGATAAGCGATACACCCCTCAGTGAGCCAACCATCATTTATCGCTCGCTTATTTCCCGAACGGTTTTGCACACCAAGACTCAATAGACATTTTCATTCTGTTTTATGTCCCCTGCCCTTCTTGGGCATTCAGAGAATTCTCTTTTCAAGGGAGCGGAGCCACTTTTGTGGTATGATGAGCCAAACTTGTATCAGTCGGACTTGTGAGTCAATTGAGACGCACTTCCAAAATCGTTCGCATGTTGGAAGTTGCCGTCGTGGATGACTAAGATGCCATTTCGAGACCAAAAGTATTCCAGATGTTGAAACTCCAGCATCGCCTACGTGTCTGCGAGGATTTAAGCTGCCTCATACACTCGTTAAGGGCCAGCCAAGCTGATACAAACACGCATCGGTGGGCAATTTTTTTAAAAATCAACTGATAATTGCACCGCCGTCACTTTAGGATGAAATGTAACGCGATTAATCACGTGTTGCACTCGAAGCTCGCTCACTAACGCATTAGGTCAAACGATGAAGTTGATTTGGAAATTCGTCATTGGAATCGCTATTTTGGCTGGTATTGGTGCCGCCATTTACCCCAGCGCAGCCAAAGCGATTGCTGAACGAAATAAGCCCCGTTGGCGAACGATGGAAGTTGATGCTGGCACCATCACAAAAACTGTCAATGCAACCGGCACCGTCAAACCTACAAAATCCGTCCAAGTCGGGTCCTTTGTTTCAGGACCCATTACGGATTTATATGTCGAGTTCAATCAAGAAGTCAAACAAAATGAAATTCTCGCTCGAATCGATCCTCGGCTATTTGAGGCGAGCTATGCACGTGATCTCGCGACGCTATCTGCTCGCAAGGCTGATCTAGTGCGAATTGAAGCCTTACACCAGCAGGCGGTTAACGACGAAGCACGCGCATTAAAACTGCGTGCCAAAAATGTTGATTTCATTGCTCAGTCAGAGTTAGATCAAGTGCGATTTAATCGTATCTCATTAAGTGCTCAGTTGGATGCAGCCAATGCGGCGATTGAACAGGCGACCGCGTCTTTAACCAACTCCAAAACCAATCTCGAATATTGCGAAATCAAGTCCCCCGAAGATGGCATGATTGTCGATCGAAAAGTTGAACCGGGTCAGACCCTCGCCGCTCAATTCCAAACACCAGAACTTTTCGTTGTCGGCGTCGGGATGCGGAAGAAAATGCACATCTTTGCCGATGTCGATGAATCAGAGATTGGTTTAATTCGCAAAGCAGCAAAAGAGCAACAACCCGTTTCGTTTACTGTGACAGCTTATCCCGATGATTTGTTTTCAGGTTTGATCGAAGAGGTAAGATACAGTTCATCCGAAACACAAAACGTCGTGACTTATCCGGTTGTTGTTGGATCTCCTAACCCGGATCTAAAACTACTGCCCGGCATGACGGCTGATTTGTCATTCCAAGTCATGAAGATCGAAAATGTAGTGCGAATTCCCAAGGCAGCCCTTTGGTTTTACCCGCCAGATAAAAAGTTCGTGCATGAAGATTTCCACACGATCCTCGATGGAGTCCAAGACGACTATTCCGCCGCCGAGGATGAAGTGCAAAAAGAAACGACTTCCACTGAAAGGGTCGAAGCCAATCGCAAAGCTAAAAAAAGGCACGTTTGGTTTGTGAAGGATGACTTACTGCACGCGATTGAAGTTAAAACTGGATTGAAGGACACGCGTTATGCCGAATTAGTTGACGGCGAATTGGAAACGGGAATGCAGCTGGTGACCGGCCAAAAAGCTAAGGGCGAAAAATAATGGGTCTATTCAAAACACTTCGAATCGCTTTGCGTGCACTTGCCAAGAACAAAATGCGTGCAGCACTCACTGTTTTAGGCGTTGTCATCGGAATCGCTGCGGTCACTACCATGGTTTCCATTGGTCAAAGTGCCGGAGCGTTAGTCAAAGGTGAACTTGAAGGTTTTGGCACCAACGTAATTATCATTCAACCCGCGTCTCAAGAACGAGCGGGAGTACGCTCCGGGCGGGTTAACACATTGACCTCCAAAGACGCTGCGGCGATCTCCAACCAATGCAACTCAGTTTTCGCCACTTCTCCCGTGGTCGGCAGCGGCGGACAGGTGGTTTATGGCAACCTGAACATCAGCCCGAATGAGGTCTGGGGGGTCGGCGAAGATTATTTACGGGTCCGAAATTGGACAGTTAGAACCGGCGCTTTTTTTGATTCTTCGCAAATTGAAAAAGCTGAGAAGGTTTGCGTGATCGGAAAAACGATTGTTAAAAAACTTTTCCAAACCTCTAGCCCCATCGGTGAAAAAGTACGAATCAACAACAAGCCGTTTACTGTCGTTGGGATCCTCGAAGAAAAGGGAGCCAACATGGTAGGTCAGGATCAGGACAACGTCATACTAATGCCGTATACCTCAGTACGTCGAACTCTAAATGGATCAAGCTTTGACGACGTACACATCATTTTTGTCTCCGCGGTTTCAAGTGACAAAATGGCTACTGCCACCAGTGAAATCAAACAGCTTTTAATGGACCGGCATGATATTAATCCTGGGCAGAACGCCGACTTTGAAATCCAATCAACCACTGAGATTGCCAACATGCTCGGAATGGTCACCGGAACCATGACACTAATGCTGGCGGCAATTGCTGGAATTTCCCTGTTGGTCGGTGGAGTTGGCATTATGAATATCATGTTAGTTTCGGTCACTGAGCGAACCCGGGAGATTGGGATCCGCATGGCTGTCGGAGCGAGATCACGTGACATCTTGTTGCAGTTTTTGGTCGAATCTGTTTTGCTTTCTTGTATTGGTGGAATGATTGGTTTTGGACTGGGGATCGGAGCCTCGATTGGAATTACCACGCTGATCAATTCCTTTTCAACGGGAACCGATTGGCCGATCATTGTCTCCATCCCCGCTGGTATTGTTGCCTTTTTATTCGCCGCGGCAGTAGGTGTCTTTTTCGGGTTTTATCCGGCACGAAGGGCCAGCCTCCTCGACCCAATTGATGCGTTGAGATACGAGTAAGGTTGAATCCGGTAATTCAACGCCACTTCAGCATGCACAAAACTAATCCCGAATAGCTATTTTCATTCACCGCTTAGGTCAGAGCTTTTCAAGACGACGCGCGGATAGTAATGATCCGAAAGGTAGTGAATGAGCTTCAGAGTTTGGAAGGCATCCAACCACTCATTGAACCGCTGCCATAGCATGGGGGCATCCCGGGCATTGGACTTTAGTTTCGGCCAGACGTCTTCGAACTTTCTTGCTTTCAGCCAATTCACGCAATTCAACGGTGCTCTAGCTAAAATCGTTTCAGCCGATTCGCCCAGTTGAGCCTTGATGGTGGCCAGCAGTTCACCGAGGTCTCGATAGCA
>JAQWLH010000274.1 GCA_029247405.1 Mariniblastus sp. | reverse complement strand
CGTCTCGTCGTAAATTTCTCAAAGACAGCAGCAAGATTGCGGTAGCCGGTGCGGCGGGCACGATTATCACACCGAATTTATCGTTGGCAAGATCAGCACACGCATTTGGAACCGACACGATCAAAATTGGTTTGATCGGTTGCGGTGGTCGGGGGACAGGTGCGTCCATTCAGGCAATGAACACGACCAGCGGAAACGTCGAACTGGTCGCAATGGCCGATGCGTTCCAAAACCGACTTGACCAATCTTTGAAGACTTGCACCAACAACCACAAGGACAAGGTTCGAGTCCCCAAAGACCGTCAGTTTGTTGGCACCGACGGATATAAGAAAGTCCTTGAGTCCGATGCCGACATGGTAATTTTGGCGACTCCGCCTGGATTCCGCCCGCTGCATTTTGAAAGTGCGGTCAATGCGGGTAAGCATGTATTTATGGAGAAGCCAGTTGGAGTTGACGCTCCCGGCATTCGTCGTGTTCTTCGTGCGAACGAAGTTGCGAAAAATAAGGGACTTGCGGTTGCGGTTGGGCTGCAACGTCGTCACGAAAGAGCCTATCGCGAAACCATGGAACAGCTTCACGGTGGCCTGATTGGCGATTTGATCCACACACGTGTTTATTGGAACGGTGGTGGTGTTTGGACTCGTCCAAGAGATCCTTCAGAGACTGAATTGCAGTATCAGATGAAAAACTGGTATTACTTCAATTGGCTCTGTGGTGATCACATTGTTGAGCAACACATTCACAATCTCGATGTGGCGAACTGGTTAATGAACGATTACCCTGTCAAAGCTCAGGGGATGGGTGGACGACAGGTTCGAACCGGAAAAGATTCAGGACAAATTTTTGATCATCACGCGGTCGAATTTACCTATGCCAACGGTCATCGGTTGTTAAGCCATTGCCGCCATATTCGAGAATGTTGGAACTCCGTAAGCGAGCACACCCATGGCTCGAAAGGTTATGCGGACATTTCCGGTGGTCGAATTTTTGACAACAATGGAAAAGAGATTTTCAAATGCAAAGAAGGGAAAGGCCAGCGGGGTGGTCATCAGCAAGAGCACCACGACCTCTTTGCTGATATCCGTGATGGAAAGCTTCCGAACGAAGGCGAGTACGGTGCCAAAAGTACTTTCACTGCGATCTTTGGACGCATGGCGACGTATTCCGGTAAAGAAATTTATTGGGATGACGCGATTAATTCAAACATCTCGCTGTGCGATGTTGATGCTCTAACTGACCTTTCCAAAGATCCTGCACCCTTCAAGCCGGATGCAGATGGTAAGTATCCAATTCCTGTTCCGGGAGCCGGATACAAAGAGGTTATCGACTGGGAAGTCGGAGGCTCAAAGAAGAAAAAGAAGAAAAAGAAAGCCGCAAAACCGGCTTAGTGATAATTTGATCTTTGGCGATCCAAGTGATCGACAAAATCTAGAGACGCCCTTGGGGCGTCTCTTTTTTTATACCCAGTTTCATTTGGTTTGCGTCCAATAACGCCCCGTTTTTTTATGATCGGCGGAGAGAAGTTGAATACACCAGCTTCAAATTCTGTGACCACTTCGATAGCCTTTAAATCTTGAAAGCTGCGTTGACGTCATGATGGGTAAAAATGCTTAAAGCTTCGACAATATTTTTGGGGCCAGTTTTGGCGGTCATCGTCGGAGGGGTCTTGTGGTCAAATGGGCTCTCGGGCGAAATGGTTTCGACAGCTTCGATTACGATTCTGGTCGCGGTTTGGTGGATCACTGAGCCCATTCCAATCCCGGCGACCTCGTTGATTCCCCTAGCGCTATTTCCGTTATTCGGCGTACTGACGACCAAGCAAGTTGCAGCGGCTTACGGCAATTGGCTGATCCTGTTGATGCTGGGTGGGTTCATGCTGTCGGCTGGGCTCGAGAAAAGTGGAGCCCACCGGCGGATTGCGCTTTGGATGGTGAACATCTTTGGTGGTAGCAGTGGTCGTCGTCTTGTCTTTGGATTCATGGCAGCGTCCGCCATACTAAGCATGTGGATTTCTAATGCCGCGACTTGCTTAATGTTATTGCCCATTGCAATGGCGGTCGTCCGCCAATCGGAATGTGAAAAATTTAAGGTGGCACTGTTGCTCGGTATTGCCTACGCGGCGAGTGTTGGGGGGATCGGTACCCCGATTGGCACACCGCCCAATCTTGTGTTTATGGATAATTACGAAAAGATCACTGGTGGAAGTGAGATTTCATTCGTGCAGTGGATGTTCTGGGTTTTACCGATTGTGGGTGTGATGCTTCCGGTCGTAGGATTTTGGTTGACGAGGAAGCTGTCGGGCGTGGAAACGCTCACCTTACCCCAGGTCGGAAAATGGCGGCGAGAAGAAGTTCTTGCTCTCATTGTGTTTGCCTTGACTGCGTTCTGCTGGATTACTCGCTCGCAGCCATGGGGTGGGTGGAAAACTTGGCTGAATCTGCCAGAGGCCAAAGATTCGAGTGTGGCGTTGCTTGGTGCGGTTTCCCTGTTTTTGGTTCCCAACGGTAAGGGGGGGAAGTTGCTCGACTGGAAAACAGCGAAGAATATTCCATGGTCAATTCTTGTTTTGTTCGCCGGCGGAATATGTATTGCTGAAGCATTTAAAAGTTCAGGCCTAAGCACGGAACTAGCCACTGCGGTTGCTGGATTCGGAGCATTGCCGGTGCTGATTCTAATGGGGGGTGTCTGTTTGGTTGTTACCTTCCTGACGGAGGTCACCAGCAATACGGCCACGACGACTTTGCTAATGCCGATTTTAGCCGCCGCCGCCGTGGGAGCCGAAATGAACCCACTGATCATTATGGTTCCAGCAACGATTAGCGCTAGTTTTGCTTTTATGCTTCCGGTTGCCACCCCGCCCAATGCGATCGTGTTTGGCTCTGAGAAGCTGACCATTCGTGAAATGGCAAGAGAAGGCCTAATTTTGAACTTGCTTGGCGTCGTCGTCGTCACTGCCATTTGCTATTGGCTATTTGGTCGTTGACTTGTTAAGCAACCTGTCACTTGGGCGAGTTTTCAATTGCCCTTCGTTCTACATTTAAAAAATAAAAGTGCCGGCGGTGCTATGATGTGACTGACACTGGAGCTAAACAACGCACCGTCGGCTCAGTTGGCCGGTTGACAAGACTTCTTCACCTGGCCGTACACTTCGGACTTTCTAATCCAAATTTATTTCGCCGCCATTGCGAGTTGCAAGTGCTTGCCATGCGAAAAGATCAATGGAATCGCTTTCAAAAGAAACCGATCCGTCGGCTCGGGCGGTATTAACTCCTCCGGGGTGATAGCTTCTAGAGGTCACCGCTGCATAGGTGCTCGCAGTAGTTGATTTACCCTCTTGCTGGTTTGTCCAGTCGACGTCGTATTCGACTGAACCAACGGTGTAGGGCACCCGTGTGTTTGGTGAAAAAGTTGCGGTGAAACTGGTTTGATGGGCGCGACCGTCGACCCACTCCGTGTGCCCGGAGTTTGTCTTGAATTGACCTCCCATTCCTGCGATCGCATTGGGTGATAGTGGAATTGATAATTCACCGGTCATTCCTGCGTTTCGAAAGTATGGCGTGTAGGCTTTGACTTCTCCGTAAAACATTGTGTTGCTGGTGCCGTCGGTAAATGAGGCAATAGGAATTCTCTTAAGGACGGCCATTGCCCCCGGGCCGACGCGTCCGTTAGACGGGTCAAACACAAACCATGTGCCGGCGTTGGCGGCATAGTTGAGGGGGTAATGAATTGGAGCACCGTTTTTTAGTCGAATACGGTCATTTTTTTCGCTTGGACATAAGTAGGAAGCAACCCGCGCTGACGGGAGTTTCGTGATTATTCCACCCAAATCGACGGGAGGGTGGGTATCGTATGAAACACTGAAGTCAATTGAATCGTACAAATTGGCTTGTTCCAAAAACGGAAGAATTTGCGTTTGAACCGACCAACCGACCGCCGTGCCGTTGGATAAATCTCCGACGGGCTGCCAAGTCGTCGGAAATGCCTTGTGAGCGGATTCATAATTCAAAGTCGCGAGGGACATTTGCCGCATGTTGTTGGAGCAAGTCACTCGACGAGCCGCTTCTCGAACTTGCTGAACCGCCGGCAGCAACATTCCAATCAAAATCCCGATGATGGCAATGACCACCAACAATTCCACGAGCGTAAAAGCTCGTCGACGGTACATTTTGCTCCGTGAATCAAAATCTTTCGATGCGACCACCTCAAAACAAGCGCACATATCTCTATTCAACATGGGTCAACTCCTTACTCAGCCTTAGAAATCCCAAGTGATGTCTACTTGGGCGGAAGAGCGTGGCTGGCTGGACGCGTCGAAGTGAATTCGACTCAGATGGCTTGCTGGGCTCGAAAATTAGTTTAAATTGGATTGGATCTTTAATTGAGATTCAATCTCAACAGTGAGTATAGCCAAACGGCCGTGTTCGACAAGCCCCGATTTATCTCTTCTTCATCGCAATTTAACATTATTTGAACTAATGGAACCTGATAATTTAAATCGTCCCCCCAGTCCCCAAGACGACGAATCTCCTAACCCATTGCTGCCAAAAATAATCAGCTTTGACACGTTAGCTCGTTGCGGTGAAGAAATCTGGATTGAAAACAACAGTCAGATTTATAGGTTACGTCGAACCAAACAGGGTAAGCTGATTCTTACCAAGTAGCGCTCTGAATGTTTCGGGGCGGAACAAATTTGGTTTATCTGGACTGTCGAACCGGGCATCGCCGGCCCTTTTTGGGGGCGACTGGTGGTTCGCACTTTATCGTTAGGAACCTTGCGGGATTGGCCGAAGATCCATTGCCCTCAGCGAACGGTGTGATTTTGCAAGGCGGTGAGAGTAATCAGCTTTTAGTTTAGCGGAATATCCGCGATTCACTTGAATTACCATGATCAGCGTCGGCAGCGGCAAGATTTGTTGTAGTGGGAATTCAGGTTTGTGTTTTTGTTTTCACGACTGTTTCTTGAGTCCCCAGTGTTCAAGCTGGTGTTTTTGGAAGTCGAGCCTAATGATCACTCGATCGGCTAGTGTTGGTTCTCCAACAACGTAAAAATACCGCTCCCTGGCCGACCAACGCCTATTGGATCACCCAGTGAGAGAGTTAAGCATTTTGAAGCCCTGCAATAGGTTACAATTAAGTGTCCCAGTTCGACCGGTGGGATGTTTGGAGATAGCCAACAGTTTTTCAATTTGGCATTCATTCGCTTGAGAGAGTAAGCGTAATGGCCGGTCGCCCAATCGAAGCCCTCAACACGGAGATAAGAAGTGAATTCTCAGCCAGTTGCGTCTGCAAGACCGGTTAAGTCGAGGCTTAAGCTAGGTTTGATTTTTGGGCTAATTTTTGGTTTAGCCATCGGAATAAGTGCATGTGTTCCGTTCATTCTTGATTTCAAGGAAAAATACGAACTCGAGACAGCCGCAAAGAATGATGCTCTGGAAGTTGTGAAGATTACCACTGACCGTCTAAACAAAAAAACAGAGGACGTTGAGAAGCTTGAAGAAACGGTTAGCCAGTGGAACAAAAAGTTTGATGATGAGTCTAAATTAAGGCAAAGTTTCGAAGGTGATGTGCAGCAGAAAACCGCATTAATTACCCAGCTCAAGGAATCGGGTGATAATCAAGCCAAGCAAATTCAAAATTTAGATAATCTCATCAAGGAGTCGAGAGCCGAATCTGAGCAACAAAAACGAGCGATGACAAATTTGCAGCGAGAACGTGATTCTTTATCTGCAGATCTTGAAGAGACGGAACTTCGGCTGAAGACGATGTTGGCGCAGCGTTCGAGTAAACCGCAAATTCCTGATTCTCAAAGGCGAGCTAGAAGAGATGCGACGATGACGGTTGCCGGAATGACGGAAGACTCAACCGCTGAATTGGTGGGGCCCGTGAATTCGATGAGAATCGTGAATTGGCCCTCAAAAAAGAAGGAAAATCTTTTTTGTTATGAAGCGTCCCGAAACGGTCAACGCGTTACGCTGTATTTCAATTTGATCCCTTTTGCTGTGATTGAGCACAAGAAGTTGCAAAGCGAAGACAAATTGGTTTTGAGTTGGAAAACAGATTCCCCTCTGTTCTTTACGGACGCGAGCAAACGGAACCGTAACGTGACATTTGAGAAAAGGGTGATCTACCAACTCTCAAAAACCGATGTTGCATTTCTTTATGAGAGCAAGGTTGCGACCGAGGAAAAGTATGTTGAGCTCAACTTTGTCGAGGATTAAACCAACGATTAGTTGTCGTTTGAAGAGGGTGGTCTGATTTGCTGCTTCGCTGAGAAAACCTACCGGAAGTCATCATTCTGCGGTTGGCAATCTGGGAATGGAAATCCGGGTGGCGGCAGAATCCAGGTCTGTTGTAAAGTCTTCCGTGATCCTCCGTTTCACACCTCAATGGATCGTTTTTTTCCACGCATAGGTTGGTCGAAGCTTTTTGAATTCCCCCCCCAAAAAAAATGGTCCCAACTTTTCAGCTGGGACCACGGAGTATTCCAATTCGGCAACGGGTTACTTGCCGTCTGTTGGGTCAAACATTGAGGTTAACTCTTCTTTTGAATTTTTGTTGCTGAGCATTAAAGTGGAACCATCGTATCGGACAGCCATTAATTGAGTATCATCTGGCAAGCTAGAAACCAATGCCACTGCCTCATCAATGGTCAATGGATTGTTTTCCATCCACGGGCGACCCGCAGGATTTTCCACAAGCATCACCGTATTGGAAGCGCCGTCTAAGAGGGAAGCAAACCCCGTAACCTTTGACTGAATCCACGTTGCGTTTGCCATCTTCCCGTCGTTACCAAATAACACTGGCATTCTGTCAGCAAACACAGCATTTGCTTCGGACTTGGGGCTCTCTTTAAGGTCCATCTGAACATGAATGAAGTTTTGTTCAATGAATGGCAAAATTTTCACACGCCAGCTGATGTTCTGATTGACGTTCTCTGTCTTTTGGAAGGGAAATGCTCTATAAGCAGATTCGTAATTAAGGGCAGCTAGAGCAAGCTGACGAAAGTTGTTTTTTCTCGTTGTGACCTTAGATTGTGCCTCAGCCATGCTCAGGAATGTTGCCATGGTTTTTTGGAAGCCCTCAGGTTTCGCAATCTCAATCTTTACGGCGTTACCTTTTTGCTTGGCAGCCAATTCACTAACCATGCGTTTCAGCATGTTGATGCCTGAGGCTGCTTCCTTCGGCATATCATTTTCCATTTGTCCAAAGATGAAACCAGCGCCCATTTTCGCTGTGCCAAGTATGCCATCTAAACCACTGGCAAGCTCTTCTGCCTGTTCCTTGTCTTTTCCGTCAGCGGTTAAGGTTAAGAGGTTTGTTGATGAAGAAAGGCCGCTGGAGAGAACGATGGAATTTGAATTGTCAATTAGATCTAAATAGGCAGTGGAGACTGGGTCATTTAACATTTGTTTACCCATTGCAACCGCTTCATTCAAAAAATCAGCTCGGGTTTCCAAGTCGAGTACGATCCGAATGGGTTCATTGGGAGCATTTTGAAAAGCAGCCTTAAGACGGTCCGAAAAAAAAGAACGCTTAGATTGTTGACAGTAGCTAATTGTTCCAATTTCAAAACTGGTCTCATCGACCCGATGGGCAACCAGATTTTTTGGACCGGGGCCTCGGTCTTGATAATATGTTTTTCCAACAATTTCGACGGTTTCAGATATGTTTGAAAATCCTTTCTCGACCATCTCGACGATGTCAGCATCGGTAAATTCAATTCGCACGAAAAATTCAAAAGGTAGATCGCCTGAACCGTCTTGAGCAATCTGCATCGCAGAATTAATGTTTTCAGGGAAACTGGCTGAGCCAAAGATTCTTTTGATCTGAGATGCTTCGATTTCCACATTTCCGGGAAGTGGAAGGCTACCGGCGGTTGCGCTAGCTAGATCAATTCCGATTTCCTTGGCTTCGTCCATCAACTGAGAAACGCGGATATCGAAAAGGAAAACAGATTTTTGTTGTTCGTTTAATTCTGGGACATCTTGGGCAAACTGGAATCTTGGTATCGCCAAAGTCAATCCAATGATTGCGACGGCCGTAAATAAACGGCTTTTGTTTAACAGCATTTGTACTCCTCGTTATTGAAGATATTTGGTAAGGGGCTAACGGATTTCAAACTCAGCGAACCTGATTTAAACCAACTTCGCTAGGGAGGTGTTTTTCTTAAATTTATTTAAGGTGTTTTTATAAAAAAAGAGAGTTTGTTCCTCTCATCTTCACAGCATTGATTGTCGTCGATCGTGTGGCGATGAATCAAAGTGGTTGGAGCGTGCCCTTAGTTCCACTTAGACCGGACTAAAAAATTGGATGCTTCCAGCTTAAACCCAGTTCGAACATTTCGATTATCCTGCAATGCATCAGGATAATCATTTGGTGAAGCAGGAAGTGCCTTGGCTTTTGGGTTAACTATTTTCCGGTTCTGTGGCGTGAGATTTTAGTCCGTTTAGAAATTCTCAAAATGAAAAACTGGCCGTTAGCAGCCTATACGCTGTTTAGCGATAAACCAAAGGCTCACACTTAATCGAAAACAAGTTTAGCTTGAGGTGAAATCACTTGCAAATTACGCCCTCTAGCCGATGTTCAAAAACAAGAAATACCCCTCAGATTGACTTACAATAACGTCTCGTTTTGAGCGCATTAACATTCTAGAAAGTACCCGCTAAATAAAATGTTTTCTCCCCGTATTGCTACCGCCGTTCTGTTTTCCAGCTTCGCAGTTGTGGTAAGCCTGCAAGGCAATGAGGGTGACTCAACCCTAAATAAGCCAAACATCATTTTCATACTTGCTGATGACTTAGGGTTTGGGGATTTGGGGTGTTATGGCCAAAAACAAATTTCAACACCTAATCTTGATCAAATGGCGCAAGAAGGAATGCGGTTTCGAAACTTTTACGCAGGGAATACGGTTTGCGCACCCTCTCGTTGTGTTTTAATGACCGGAAAACACATGGGGCACGCTCATGTACGTGGCAATGGCGGTTCCGACGTTCAGTGCATCCGTGATCAGGACGTTACCGTCGCCGAGATTTTGAAAACGAAGAATTACCAAACTGCGCTTTGTGGTAAATGGGGTTTGGGCGAAGTTACCAAGCTGGATCCTGATAATGCAGGCTTGCCCAACAAGCAGGGGTTTGATTTGTTTTTCGGGTACTTGAGCCAACACCATGCACATAACTACTACCCCGCTTTTCTTTGGAGGAATGACCAACAAGTTCCGCTTCGTAACGACGTTATTGCGACGGGCCGTCAGGATGATAGTTGGCTTTTCAAGCCCGGGTATTCGCGGCAAAGACTCGATTACAGTCACGACTTAATTCAGAGCGAAGCAATTTCGTTTATCAAAAATAATAAAGACAATCCATTTTTTCTGTACCTTGCCTTGACGATTCCCCATGCGAACAACGAAGGGACGCGCGGCACGGGGGATGGGCAAGAAGTGCCTGATTACGGAATTTACAAAGATCGAAATTGGACCAATCAGGACAAAGGCCAGGCAGCGATGGTTACCCGAATGGACAAGGGGGTTGGAGCTATCATGGACTTGCTAAAAGAGCTAAGGATCGAGGACAACACCATTGTGATGTTCTCAAGTGATAACGGACATCATGATGAGGGCGGACATAATACAGAAACGTTCGACCCTAATGGGCCGTTGCGCGGAATGAAACGCGATCTTTATGAAGGCGGAATTCGGGTGCCACTCATTGTGCGATGGCCGGGAAAAATCAAACCGGGCTCAGTCACGGATCACATCTCCTATTTTGGAGACTTGATGGCCACGGCAGCGGATTTGACCGGTGCTAAAATGCCCAAGGAAGTCGACTCAATCAGCTTTCTTCCTGCCTTACTTGGTGAAAAGAATCAACCCACGCATCAATATCTATATTGGGAATTCTATGAGCAGGGTAGTAAGCAAGCCATTCGGGCGGGGGATTGGAAGGCTGTTCGGATTCCTATGTTTGACGGTGATATTGAGCTTTACAACCTCAAGAATGATTTAGGAGAATCAAACAACATTGCTAAGGATCATCCCGAAGTTGTGGCCCAAATGGATCGCTTGATGAAAGAGGCGCATCGACCTAATTCCAATTGGGTGGTTCGGGGCAAGCCGAAAAAAAGCCGCCCTAAAGCGGGGGATGGCAAACACCGTTTTTAATATCGCCATCCAAGCCATGAGTGGAGCCCCTTGTCGAGGGCTGGATTGGCTTCTTGTTGCCTAGTCGGTGTGAGTATCATCGTTTTTTCTGAAACTTTTGAAGCGCAACATCATTTCGCCGGAAAGACATCCACCAGTTTCTGTTTGAGCTGCGTTCGCGTGAAGGGCTTGGTGATCAATTGATCTTCTTCAAAATCGGCATCGTTGCCGTCGAATGAGTCGGCCGGATAACCTGACATGTATAACACTTTCGCATCAGGATGAATTTCACGGATCAATTTTACCAAACCAGGGCCCAGTAATCCGCTCACTATCATGTCAACAATCACTAAATCGATTTTAGCGTTTGGATCTGCTGCTAATTGAATTGCCTCAGCACCATTGGAGGCAGCAAGGGTTGAGAAATTCAGACTCTCGACAAAGGTAGTAACCAAATTCCTCACTAGTTCGTCGTCTTCAATGATCAGGCAAGTTCCGGAAGAGAACGTCTCAGGGGTAACAATATTGTGCTCAACCGGGGTAGAGGACTTCTCAACAACTGGGAGAAAGATCTTAAATACGGAACCGATTCCCATTTCGGAGGAGACTCGGATTGCTCCGCCGCCTTGTTCAACCATTCCGGCAACCATCGCCAAACCGAGTCCCGTACCGGTCGCTTTAGTTGAAAAGAATGGCCGAAAAATTGCACTTTTGGCATTCTCCGTGATACCCATCCCAGTGTCGGCAAACTCAATGAGTAGGTAGTTGCCGGGATTAAGTTTTGCGGCAAAGCCCTCGGTAGACGCGGTCTGGCTTGTAAAGTTCGAGGTGGAAACCGTTAATCGACCGCCGTCCGGCATTGAGTCAGAAGCGTTCGAAGCAAGGTTCATTAAGATTTGACAAAAATGTGTCGGATCGAATTCGACGTGGCCCACGTCTCGGGCCAAATTAGTGCAAAACTCAATTTTTGAATTTAATATACCCGTGATTAATTCTGACAGTTTCTCAATCTGCTCATTGGGATCAATAATGGTGGGCTGAGCAACGCTCTTGCGGCTAAAAGCAAGTAGCTTATGCGTGATCTCTGCCGCCTGACGACCAGCGAGTTCAATCTTTTCGAGATACTTTCGAGGTTCACCCGTCAAGTCATTTCGATCAAGCAGGATTTCCGTAAAGCCGTTGATCACCGTTAAGAGGTTATTGAAGTCATGCGAAATACCGCTGGTTAATCGTCCAATTGCATCCATCTTTTGTGATTGAACTAAGGCTTGATGCAGCCTGTTATTTTCGATGGCAACTGCGACTTGACTTGCGATGATCTCAAGAATTCTCTCGTCTGATTTGGAATACGCATTGGGTGTCGCAGATTCAATGTT
>JAQWLH010000261.1 GCA_029247405.1 Mariniblastus sp. | reverse complement strand
CCAACTTGAAACGACCCAGCACTTCTTTGGCCTGATTTTCAGGCTTGGCAGTTCCTGATGGTTATGCCAGCATATCCGGTTACAATAGTGGGTTAGAAGCAAAGAACTCGCCTCGAAATCAGGATGGGCCGGTTTTTACCGAGTCGAATGGCAATGCTGGCATCGAGTGTCCTGATATCAACAGCTCAGAAAAACCACAAAATACATCGGGAACTAAAACCCGACCGTGACGTCAAAAAGATGAATAAGTCAATGACCAATCAAGACGACCAACAGATCATACGCCGAACAATCGGCGGTGAGACGGAGGTGTTTGGGCAGTTGATTTGTAAGTACCAGGACCGGCTTTACAACGGAATGGTTCAAATCATTCGAAGCGAATCTGAAGCGGAAGACATTGTTCAGGATGCATTCGTTTTGGCGTTCACTAAACTTAAATCATTTAAAGGAAACAGCGCTTTTTATACGTGGCTTTATCGTATCGCTTACAACGTTGCGATTACTCGCCTTCGCAGGCGAAAACCCACCGTTTCTCTCGAAGGCAAAGGTGAGTACTCACGACTCGATTTTCCTGACAGCGGTCCATCACCCGATGCTGAGCTTCAGCGTAATGAGCAAGCGAGGCAACTTACTCAGGCAATGGACCGATTGTCACATGAACACCGAGCTATTCTGGTGTTAAGAGAGATGGACGAGCTGGATTATGACACGATCGCAGAAATTTTAGATTTGCCAATTGGAACGGTAAGAAGCCGTTTGCATCGTGCTCGAGGTCATCTTCGGGAACACCTGCAAGCAATCATGAATGAACACTGATTTTTATAACCACGGAATTTTTATAACCACGGAATTTTTTCGGCGCCTAGCGCATCCAAGACCAACCGTCAGCAGAATTTGATGAAGAGAGTCACGCCACTTCCACTTCCGCAAGTGGCGATGAAAACACAATGGCAAAAGCAAACCAAAAGAATGATGAGCAGCTCCTAACCGCTTACCTAGATGGTGAGTTGGATTCGGAGCATCGAGCCAAGGCAGAATTGCTGATTCGAGAGAATGCAGAATACGCCCGATTGGTCGAAGACTGGAAAGAGAACGGCAACGTCTTGAGGCGACTGCCGAAATATGAATTGGGGAAGCGGTTCTCTGACCGTGTCCTTGCTGCTTGTGAGAACGCTCAGCTCGAGACGCCTCAATCCGCGTCGAAGGAGTCAATCTCGGATGTGCAGGTACCCCGAATGAGTCCTGCTCCTTCCGGACAAACCAGTCCGATGAACGGCTTGGTTGCGATTGGCTTTCTGGCTGCGATGGTTTTGTTGACGTTGTTTGTGTTCCCCGCATTTGTCGAACAACCCAGATTGGTCCAAGCGGATCCGGTGGTTGGAAGTGATCAAGTAGCGACTGAAAATTCTGATGCAGCCAATTCAGAGAACACCAAACAAGGCGATAATCCTGTCATTCAGAGGGTTGAACGCAACAAAATGCTGTCTGCTCCCGGTCCAGCTTCAGTCGTTGATCCGATCCACACTTTTAATTCCAACTTGCCCGTTGTCGAGCAGGTGTTTTGGGTCAAGCTTGATATGGCTGATCGGTCGCTGGCGGGTTTGCAGAAAATTTTGGCCGACAATGCGATCAGAATCGTTGACTCCGAAAGAGATTTCTCTCAAACAGACGATGTCAGTGCTATTTACGTCGTCGCCAGCTCGTTGCAGATGCAGAAAGCATTTGGGAATCTCAGTCATCAATCGAGCGCACGAGTGACAGCTTTTCCCCTGCCGCTGTCAAAGATCCAAAGTGGAAAGGCCCAGCAAGTATCGCCGATCAATCTCGTGGGAGACGCTCAACAGGCGACAGAGATTGCTGAATTGGAGCGATGGTTTGGTTTGACGGGTGACGAGGATGAAGCCCGTCCTGTTCGTTTTCTTCTTTTGGTCAGCGGCAATTGAGTTTCGTAAGCCGTTAGTTGGGTGTTGGCAACGAAGTAAGTTTTCGCGTGTTTTGCCGCCAAGGCCCAGCCAATCGCCAAGGTTTGTAAGCTCGGGATTTGAAATTCCCCTTTTTCGGCAGCCCGATCGTGCACAGTGAACAAGTTTTCCACGCGCGACGTGATTCGTCGTAACCGGAAAAAACCCGTCAGTTGTACAAATGCTTGTCCTCCGGATCTCGCTCGCGTCTGTTTACTTCGGTTATTTCGCAGTTCCCCAAGCAGAAACTGTGATCAGACGATGGCAGACGGATAAAAAAACTTTTTGGGTTCTCACGTGCGTTCGTCACGTTAACTTTGTGGGTGCGACAGATTAATAAGCCACCAACCAAGTGAATTAATAAATGACTGATCCCGAAACATCTACCGCTACTGCTGACAACACGTTAACGATTAGTACAAAAACGACTGATCAATCCAAGCCATTCATTGGTCAGTGGAATAATTTGATTTCAACCACCAATTGGGAAAAGGGTGAAATCATTTGTCAGTGGAGAGATTCGCTCAAAGCCGAAGGCGTTTCTGCCTCAGATTCGTCTGACGAAGCCTGGAGTCAGTTAGTCGGCGGAGTGACGCCACAACATGTTGGCCGACTTCGTCGAACATCTGAAAAGTACGGTCATACTTTCAAAGAGTATGAAGGTATTTACTGGAGCCATTTTTACGCGTCGCTTGACTGGGATGACGCAGAGATGTGGCTCGAGGGTGCGGTTCAAAATAAGTGGTCGGTTTCGGGGATGAGGCAACAGCGTTGGGAAACGCTTGGCAAGGTTGGCGACGCTCCCGATGACGGTGAAATTGTACGCACTGAAGCAGTTGAAGAGACCCAGTCGATGGCGCTCTCCGAAAATACACGATCTAATGATCGTGACTATATCGACGGTCCGGTGCATGAAGGACCTGATTGGGGTGACGATTCGCCCAGTTCTGGCAAATCAAAATCGGACGAGCAAAGCGATCAGAAAGTCGAATCTGAAGCGGAGCCTGTCAAGCCGCACGCAGTCCGCCCGTTTGAGTCGTTTACGGATTTACCGGGGGATATTGAGGACCTCGCGAACTCATTTAAGGTGGCAATCATTCGCCACAAGGCTCAAGAGTGGGATGAGATTTCTCAAGAGGACATGGTTGGTCTGCTCGACGCCCTTAAGCAGCTCGCCGAATTGGCTCCCGTCTAAGAACAGAGGGGGATGGCACGGTTTGCGGAGCGCAAGGCGGACCGGATCAGGCGTAACTTCGACCTATCTCAATTCAGTTCGGTGGGTGGTTGGTGAAATCTGGCTCGGAATCTGTTACAAAATCTCTTTCGAAACACTTGGACTGGGCGATTCAAACGTTGGATTTGCCCAAACAATCTTGAAGAGAAAGAGACAACGATGCCGACCAAAGTTGCAATCATTGGTGCTGGAGGAATGCTTCAGTATCACGCTGGAGGATTTCAGGAAGCCGGGGCAGAGGTCGTCGCTCTTGCTGATGTGAATCAGGAAGCTGCTTCGCTTGCAGCCAGCGAGTGGAACATTCCGAATACCTATTCTGATGTTGAAACCATGTTGGCCGAAACGGACGCCGAAGCGGTGGGCATTATCGTGCCCAACAAGTTTCATGCTCCCTTGGCGATCCAGTGCCTGAATGCGGGAAAGCATGTTTTCTGCGAAAAGCCACCCGCGCTCTCGGCTGCCGAAGTCGAAGAAATGATCGCTGCCGCCGATGCTGCTGGCAAGCAGTTGATGTTCAACTTCAACAATCGTGCCCGGCCCGAGTCTTACAAGATGATGGAGTTGGTTGCTGACGGTACGCTTGGAGTCATTAACTCAGCTCAGGCCAAGTGGATTCGCCGAACCGGCATCCCGGGTTTCGGGGGTTGGTTTACAACCAAATCACTATCCGGCGGTGGGCCACTGATCGATCTGCTGCACATGGTTGATTTAGCAATGCACTTCATGGGCTACCCCGAGCCCGCGTACGTTCTTGGCCAGACGTTTGATGATTTTATTGATGACAAGCAGTTCAAGGGACCGTGGGGCATTCCAGACAAAGTGGACGGTGTGACCGATGTCGAAGCCGCTGCCCACGGGTTTGTAACATTTAAGACGGGCCAAGTGCTTTCACTTCAGGTTTCTTGGGCTGAGATGGTCAAGCGAGAAGAGGTTTCAGTTGTCTTTCAAGGCACTCAAGGGGGCGGCAAAGTTGAGCGATTGTTTGGCTCAGATGGGTTGGATGATACGGCCATCGACACTTGCGAAGTTTACCTTCAAGAAGACGGCAAAGCGGTCAACAAGACAATTGAAGTTTCCCCTTGCGAAGATATGGGGCGAAAGCGGTCTGCCGCCAACTTCATTGGCGCGATCGAGGGGACAGAGTTGCCGCTCAATACGCCTGACCAAGCCTTGGCACTAATGAAAGTGATTGACGCGATTTATGCTTCAGCAAGTTCAGGCCAGCCGGTGGCCGTTTAGGTTGAATCTCACCAGTCCAATGCACTGGTTCGTTTTGCCTTAGACAGGATTTCACTCAGTGGCTTTTAGCCCTGTAATCACTCAATATCAGACAATTTAAGAGGAACATGTAATGGCACTCAATCGCAAAATTCGGATGGGAATGGTCGGTGGTGGACGCGGCGCTTTTATCGGCTCAGTACATCGGATGGCCGCTGCTTTGGACGGGAAGATTGAGCTGGTTGCTGGCGCTTTTTCAGCCAGTCCAGAAAAAAGCCAAGCGTCGGGAGAAGACTACATGCTTGATCCCGCGCGGGTTTATTCGAGTTATCAAGAGATGGCAGAGAAGGAAGCGGCGCTGGAGAGTGATGCGAGGATTGATTTTGTATCAATTGTTGCGAGAAATGATTTACATTTTGACGTTGCCAAAACATTTTTAGAGGCCGGAATCAATGTGATCTGTGAAAAGCCGTTGGCTTTTTCGCTGGAGCAGGGAAAAGAGCTTGCCAGAATTGTTGAAGCCAGCGGAAAAGTTTTTGCGTTGACACACAATTACACCGGCTACCCGATGGTAAAAGAAGCCAAGTCGATGGTGGCAGACGGCAAGCTTGGGCGAATTCTTAAAATTGTCGCAGAGTACCCTCAAGGCTACGC
This sequence comes from Mariniblastus sp., assembly GCA_029247405.1. GTDB lineage: Bacteria > Planctomycetota > Planctomycetia > Pirellulales > Pirellulaceae > Mariniblastus. Next base: position 1,503 of record JAQWLH010000261.1, on the reverse strand, counting down.
CGTAACGGCGATGCACGATCAGGAAGACGGCGCGATTTCAAATTGGCGAATGGATCCCGGAGTATCGGGAGTATCGAATTGTATTGGGGATATTGGCTCACACGCAGAGAATTTAGCCAAATACATCACGGGATTGGAAATCGATGAATTAGCTGCTGAGTTAACCACTTTTATTCCAGGGCGCCCTCTCGACGACGATGGCAATATTTTGATCCGCTACAAGGGCGGGGCTAAGGGCGTTTTGTTCGCTTCCCAAATTTCGACTGGTGACGAAAATAATTTGAATATCCGAATCTATGGAACGGATGCTTCACTGGAATGGCATCAAGAGCACCCAAATGAGCTGATTATTAAATTTGCGGAAGCTCCACGTCAGATTCACCGACGGGGAAACGTTTACAACGGCGAGGCGTGCAAAAAATTCACTCGTTTACCTTTTGGCCACCCGGAGGCATTTATTGAGGCTTTTGCCAATGTTTATATTGGGGTCACCGAGGCGATTGAAGATGAGATCCAGGGGAACTATCAAGGTGCCGATGGCTATGATTTTCCCACAGTTAATGATGGTGTTGAGGGAATGGCATTCATCGAAGCCGCCGTCAAATCATCGAAAAACAACGCAGGATGGACTAAGCTGGACGTTTAGGCAAATCTTGGTTTGGGAGTACATTCTGGGGGCATAATCTCCTAGAATGAAGTTCCCGAAAACGCACTGGCCAACGCGGCGAGTGGTTTATTGATCAATTTAGCTCTTTCAGACAAAGTTAAATCCATGTTTTTATTCGCTGCAAACGACCTCCAACCGCTGACGATGGTTCTCATTGCTGTCATCTTGGTTGTGCTTTTCATCATGTTCGTGATGTTTGCGATTTTCCTCTCGTATTTTCGTTGGTGGATCCAATCGTTCTTCACGGGAGCCAAAATTACTTTTTGGGATCTGCTCGGAATGTCGTTCCGAAAGGTCAAACCGAGTGTTATCGTTCCTGCAAAAATCATGGCGGTGCAAGCTCGTTTGAATGAACCTGAGATGACGACCAAAGCCTTGGAGGCTCATTATCTGGCCGGTGGAAATGTGCCGATGGTCGTCCGGGCTTTGATTGCGGCTAATAAAGCCAAAACGATTAACTTGAGTTTCCGGGAAGCGACGGCAATTGATTTGGCCGGTCGAAATGTACTCGAGGCGGTTCAAACCAGCGTTTACCCTCGCGTCATTGATTGTCCCGCGCGTGGATCATCCCGTCGATCGCTTGATGCGGTAGCCAAAGACGGAATTCAATTGAAAGTTCGTGCACGTGTAACAGTTCGTTCGAACTTGCAACAGCTGATTGGTGGTGCCACCGAGGAAACCATCATCGCCCGAGTCGGTGAAGGTATTGTCAGTGCGATTGGTTCGGCCGATACGCACAACAAAGTCCTAGAGAATCCAGACATGATTTCGAAAGCGGTTTTGGCCCGGCGACTCGATTCACAAACGGCATTTGAAATCGTTTCAATTGATATCGC
>JAQWLH010000252.1 GCA_029247405.1 Mariniblastus sp. | reverse complement strand
GCTGTGCAAGTCAGGTTCAGTCGGCGATTGAACAATTAGCCGGAGTCAGCGAGATCGCTGTCAGTTTGCCCAATGGAAAGGCAATTGTGACGTTCGATGATGAGTTGATTCATCAGAGTGCCATTGTGCAGGCTGTCATCGACGCCGGCTTTCAAGCATCGGTTGCGGATGAGGTTTCCGATACTTCGGGCAACACGAATGAATTAGAATTGGCTCAACAGAGGGTTGTGGATGATCGTCGCTTGCGACTGATCGTCGGAGCAGTGCTTACGATTCCGCTTTTCATCCTGAGTATGGGGCGAGATTTCGGGATCTGGGGAGACTGGGCACATGCAGCTTGGGTCAATTGGCTGATGTTTGCGCTCGCAACCCCCGTCCAATTTTACGTCGGAAAATATTACTACGTTGGTGCTTACAAGAGCCTTAAATCTGGCTATTCCAATATGGATGTGCTGGTCGTGGTTGGGTCCACAGCGGCGTATGTCTACAGCGTCGTTGTCTTGTTGGCGCAGACGTTTGAAATAAGTGGGATTGGTGATCACGTTTATTTTGAAACGTCGGCAACGATCATCGCTTTGATTTTGACGGGTAAATGGATTGAGGCCAAAGCGCAGCGGCGGACCTCGTCCGCTTTGCGGCAATTGATGGGACTGCAGGCGTCTACGGCGTCAGTGCTTCGCAAGGATGTTGAAGTAGAAGTGCCGATTGCTTCGGTTCAAACGGGCGACAAAGTCATCGTTCGCCCGGGAGAAAAGATCCCCGTCGATGGCGTCATTGTCGACGGTCAATCGTCGGTCGACGAAAGTATGATCACAGGGGAGAGCTTACCAGTCGACAAGGCTGAGGGGGACGTGGTGACAGGGGCCACGATCAATATTCAGGGAATGCTAACGATTGAAACTGGGGCCGGAAGCCAGGCATCGGTTTTGTCACAAATCATTCAGATGGTCGAAAAGGCACAGTCGAGTAAGGCGCCCGTACAGCAACTTGCGGATAAGATTTCAAACATCTTTGTGCCCATCGTCATCGTTGTCGCGGTTTTGACATTTGTTGTTTGGTTATCCATTGGCGCAGGGTTTACCGCGGCCATGTTGCGATTGGTTGCGGTTCTTATCATCTCCTGTCCCTGTGCGATGGGGTTGGCAACGCCGTTGGCAGTCATGGTCGGGATGGGGCGTGGAGCTGAGCATGGGATATTATTCAAATCAAGTGAAGCCATGCAGCAGCTTCAAAAAGTGACCCACGTGGTGCTGGATAAAACGGGAACGGTAACCAAAGGTGAACTTGCGGTTACTGATGTCCTGGCTATCCAAGGTGATTCCATTTGCGAATCTGGTCCAAGTGTTGAAAACATCTTGCGGATTGCAGCTTCGGCTGAAAAGGGGAGCGAACATCCAGTTGCCACCGCGCTAATCAAAGCGGCAAATCAGCAGGAGCTTAAACTTTCGGCGGCACATGACTTCATGGCAATCGCTGGCCATGGGATCCAAGCAACGATTGATGGGCATGTCGTTTTGCTCGGAAACACACGATTGATTGAGCGCGAATCGATCGAGCAAAATGGATTGGGCAGGCGAATTGAGGAGTTGCAGCAATTAGCTAAGACAACAATGTGGCTTGCGGTCGATGGCCAGGCCGTGGGAGCGATTGCTGTCGCCGATACGATTAAGAAAGATTCGAAAACAGCCATTGCTGATTTGAAGCGCAGTGGATGTAAGGTGATGTTGTTGACCGGTGATAATCTGGCTACCGCCGAAGCGATTGCTACTCAGGCAGGAATTGACACCGTATTTGCCGAGGTGTTGCCGGGTGACAAGGCGAAGAAGGTCGTTGAATTACAGGTGCCGGGCAACGTGGTGGCCATGATCGGGGATGGGATCAACGATGCTCCAGCGCTCGCTGCCGCCGATGTCGGGGTTGCGATTGGCACTGGAACCGATATCGCGATGGAAACAGCCGACGTCACACTGATGCGGGGCAACCTTGGCGGGGTGGTCGATGCGATGAAGCTGTCTTCGGCAACACTACGTAATATCAAACAGAATCTATTTTGGGCGTTTGGCTACAACGTGCTATTGATCCCCGTCGCTGCGGGCGCTTTGGCCGGTTTTTCATTTGCGCCACAATTCCTCAAAGAGTTGCATCCCATCGTGGCCGCCTTTGCCATGGTCGCCTCTGACATCGTAATCGTCGGTAACGCATTGAGGTTGCGGCGGTTTCGTTTTTAGAAACTCAATACGTGCCAATTCGCTCGCTAAACGTGTCGTATCGCTCGGTTGTTGGGTAAAGGGCACGGCTAGAGTTGTTTTTGCTTTCGTTTTGTGTGCCTTGCTGATCTGATCTGAGCGCAAGGCGGTGGCACATTTTTTGCATTATTGTCGTCACTCGGATAAGCTCGACGCGGGAACCGCCTACAACCACCCAGTCGCGACGTTTCCATTTTGCCCAAAAGGATTTGCTCATGATGTGCCAAACTTTGCAGAACTTGTTTAATCTCTGCCGTTCATATCAGTTCGATGTGATTAAGTCAGACGTGGTTCGTGTGACCTGCCAAAACTGCCAACAGTTGGAGGTCTGCCCTGCTCTTTCCTCAGATGAGTATGAATCTCGTAGGCTAGTGAATATTGCGTTGCCGGATATGAATAAAAAATCCTGACTCTTTATCGCGATTTAGAGGAGTGTTTTTGCGTCGCCCCCAAAGCAAAAGAGTCCCCTGGTTTATCGGCGGTGAACCTGGTGTTTGGTTCTTCGCCAGCCTGAGTCTTTGTGAATAAGACTATTTTGTGCTGTTCGCAATCTCGCGAGCGATCCATTCGATCGAAAGCCCTTGGCCTTCTCTGGCCGTAAGTGTTGGGCGTAGGTAACGAACTTCTTCGCGTTGCCCCGGGATCTTAAAGCGATCACCCTTATGTAAAATTGGTTTGGGCTCGGCCATGGAACCAAACTGATAATCTCCGGCAGCCTGACAAGGGAACCAATGTCCATTTCCCTGTTTGTCTTCGAGATAAAATTCGGGATACGTATGTCCGGGAATCCAGACCGAGCGAGCTGGAATTCCTTGTGCCCGGCAGATTGCAATAAACAGTGCAGAGAGCTCGCCGCAATCACCCATCTTATTGTCGAGGGCGTGGAGGCAGCTGTAGTTTTTTTTGTCGAACTTATATTCGACATTTGCGCGTACCCATTCGTAGATCTTTTTGACTTGATCCCAACTGCTTAACGAATCGTCTTCGAGAGATTGGGCAATGTCCCTGATCCGTTTGTGCTTGCTTTCGATAAATGGACTTGGCTTTAAGAATGTTTTCAGCGGTGTGGGGACTTTCTTTGCCGCAATATATTGCGAGGTGTCAGAAGGTGCGATGATGAAACGCTTTTTAACTTTGACTTTGAGAATTCCAGTGGCGGACTCGCCCGGGCCGAGTCGATTCACGCCAAAGCTGAATTGACGAGCATGCTTGGTTGCGTTTTTTTGCTTCAGCGCTCCAACGTTTTCTGTCTTGTCTTCGCGAGTAATTTCAATTTCCTGTTCAGGCCACTCCATGGGCAGTGGGCCAGAGACCGTAATAAGCCTCCCACTTCCGGTAGAGTTGACTTTTACGCCGAACTCCCACAGGTGCTCTTGGGGCTCGCTAAATTTGATTCCAACTGTTTCTGAATTCAATTGATTTGAAATCTTTGTGGCGCTCTCATAATCCGTGTCAGTAGATGACGCGGTCTGAGCGGATGCACTCGGACTTGGGGTCAAGCAGAGTGCGACAAAGCAAGTGATCAATACCTCTGCAAATTTTCGGTTAAATAGATTCATGTCAAAAAAGAATCCAAATTGAACGTGAGGGGCTTGGTTGAGGTCAGATTAACGTAGGTCGATGATGGTGCGGATCAGTGAGTTGAAGTCAAAAATGAGTGGAACGCTAGGCCATGGCAGCGATTTGAATGAAATGGAGGGCGCGTCGTGGCTACTCATCATCTGGTAAAAGTTCTCGGAAAAAGCGGACTCTCGGTTTCGATGCTGCCGACTTTCCTTCGCAAGTTACGAATTCGGCGACAAACTTCTGACGTTGGTCTTTTTCGGGCACACGAATGCTGTCACCTTTCTGAAGGACAACCCTTGGATCGCTAATGGCCCCCATTTCGCGAAGTCCAGCTGGACGAGCGGGAAACCAATGAGCGTTTTTGCCAGAATCAGCAAGCATGAACTCGGCATGCTGGGTCCCTTGAACCCATACAATTCTTGCTGGAATTTTGTTCGCTCGGCACATCGCCACAAACAACCCAACTTTGTCCTCGTTACACCCTTTTTTGTTGCGAAAAACACTGACGACATCACCAGGTTCCTGGACAGTGTCTTCAATGTTTTCATGAATCCAGTCAAGGATACCTTCGACCTGCTCCCAAGTGGTTTCTTTATCTTTGACGATCGATTTGACTTCGTTACGAAGTTTTGTGTTACGGAAGTTGATGTCTGGCCCTACGCCCAGGTATGGCTTGCCTTCACGGTGGCTGGTTTTGGGTTTAACGAAAAGAGTGGGGTCTTTTGGGGCAGTTATCTGGCGAGTGGTCACGACACAAGTAACCGCCACAAGTACTTCTTCACGGGCGCCGAGACGAGGCATTTTGACAACTAACTGCCGGATGCCGCTATCCAAATTTCTGAAGCCATCCACGACGCGACTCGTTGATTTGACTTCGACATCATCGAATACAACGCTTTGCTCTGGCCAGTCGTTGGGTACCGGGATCGTAATTAATAGATTTTTTGCTGAAGCGGCACCACCGACGATCCGGACTCCAACTTTCCACTTCGATTGAACGGGGTTGGAATAGGTAATGCTTGACGCCCGGTCTGAACCGTCCTGCTTGGGGGAAGAGGGGGGCGTCGAAGGCTTTTTTGAGGTGTCTTGCTCATTTGTTTTTACCGCAGCATTGTTGCCAGCATCTTCCTGGGCCTTGAGCCGCTTTGGGCTGACTGGTGCAGCGATGATGGCAAAGGTTGCCATAGCGATCAGAAACACTTCAATGAGTCGTATTTTTATAGGTCTAGCCATGATTCTCGTTACTCTCGGGGACTCACACTATCTTAAGCTGAGGCGGGGCAGAATTGTACGACAACCCCAGCCAAGCGCGATCCTTTTTACCCGCAAAATAGTTACAACCCCCTGTGAATTGGAGCAAGACCAATGAAGCGACGAAAAAAGACGGTAAGTAAAAATACCTACCGTCCATAAGCCAGGAGGGTCGTTTGCTTGTTGACGACTCAGGATCAGTCGACGACAGCAATCAAAGTTTAGGTTTTAGAATACGGGAGGAATGACGTCATTGGAGGGCGTATAACCGGTCTCAACTGGACCGACCTGAGGCGTTGGAACCGCGTTGCCGTTGTTCAAGTTTGGATCGACCAGCGAGGGTGAACTCATCGGAGCGTTGAGATTGGGGTCGCCATAAAACTGGATGCCCGGGTTGGTTTGTGTCGCACCGTCACAGGTGTCACACAACGGGGCAACATTGGTTCCACAATTGGCGGGCATTCCAGCGGGAGGATTACACGTGTTACAGGCGTCGCCATGAAAGATACCACGGATAGCATCTTGAACGGGAGTTTTTCGCTGCATCAGACGCTGACCAAAATATCTGCCCGAATCACAATTTCGGTTGCCGGATAACGCACAACCACTAAACGAAAACACGAGGCAAACACAAGCCGTTAATAACAGTTTATTCATCTTTTTGCTTTCTCAAACAAGCCGCGTAAAGAGTTACCATTGAACTCGATCGAATCGAGTTGAATTTGGTTGTAGAAAGGTACCCCACGTCAAATGATGTGCAAGTTGAACGTGTGTATTTTTTACAACATCGAGATAAACAACGGAAAAACACGACACTTCAACCAAAATACTGCGCGGCAAGTCATTATCGAATAACCCAGCTTTTTTGTTTATGCGGATCATATGAATTAGGTCTGACCAATATTCACTTCGATTGAACCAACATGAATCAACTTTTCATCGACAAAGCTTTTTCAAAATTGCTTGCTTTGGTTGCGTCGCTAACTCTGTTGACGTTTTACGTTTCGGATGCGACAGCCCAAGAGATCGACGGTTCCCTTGTTTCGTTGTTGGAAAAAGACTGGGCTGTGCCATCTGTTTTTGCTGGCGACTGTTCATCAGTGGTTGAATGCGGCGACGTCTGTGATCAACAGGTCCTGACAAAAAATGCATGCCCCAAGAGAGATGAAGTTGTCTGCATATCGGCCCGTGACGACGTTTGGTTTGTGAATGCTCGGCAGTCGCATCTTTGTCCTGAGAATGTGTCACAGATCCAGTGTTATCGATTAAGAAATGGTGTTTGGGAATCGTCCAGTTTGACTGCACTGACTCAGGATCATGCGTCCGATAAGAGCCGAGTGACGTTTGTTTACGCCCATGGGAATCGAACTGACGAAGGCTGGGCCAAGTCTCGAGGATTGCAAGTTTACAAAACAGTTTTTCGTCCTACTGAACCGACCGTTGAAGTGTGTGTCCGCCCTGCTCTCCGATATGTAATATTTGCTTGGAAGTCAGAGCAGGAAAAACTTCGGTTATTACCTGATTACACCGTTAAGTCGCGGCGGTCCCCCGTGGTTGGGCAGTCCTTTGGAAGGTTCTTGTCCCAATTTGAAGATCGAAAAATGGTTCTTTGTGGATTCAGTTTAGGTGCTCAAGTGATTTTGGCTGGGCTCTCGGATAGCGAATTAGATGCCGCAGAGATTGGGTCGGCCAATCTGAATCGGTACAAAGTTGCATTGTTAGCGCCTGCCTTGGATCCCGATTTTGTTTGGAATTGTTTACCGCAAATCCAACATAATATGCTGATTGAACGCACCGAGGTGTTTGTGAGTTTGACAGATCGCGCCATCAAGCTCGCTGAGAAATTAGCCAGCAAAACTCCCCGTGCCTGGGTTGCCGTTTTCCAGGAGTTGGGCCAGTCCAGTCATGACTCGGCTAATCCAGTCAGTCTCTTTGACGTAACTGAAGATGCTGGTAAACGCCATTTAACAGAGAGTTATGCAAGTTCGAGTTGCGTCATTAGCCGGCTTAATAAGATGGTTGCTGAGGTGCAACACTTCATGGGCTCAAGTCGTGACAATGCCGATGGGAGCGATCGTGTCGAATCGCAAACACCAGCTCCTTCTGCGGGAAACCTTGAAGCAGTCGAAGAGTAATTCAATCGCAATGGCCCACTCGCTGATTTTCCATTTAAAAATAGCAATCACATGCCCCCCGGTGTTGCTGAATTGAAGAAAACAGCCTCATTCGCCTCAACTGTTGGCAGTGGCGCGACCCAACTCACCCCTCAGGCTTAACTGAGGCAAACTACGAGAAACTTCGATGAAACATCAGTTTTCGGAGGTGAGTTTGACTTGCATTAAGGATCAGTTGACATAGTATGTTCGCTTCCCGCTCTGAGGACCGGTTTCAGGGGAATGACGCAGCTTCTTTAGCTTGAATCTTGATCCCATGTATACGTTGTTAATTTTTTATTGCGTTATTATCGCAATCGCATCGTTGTTCGGTGGGTCGGTTCCGCAATTCTTCAAGCTTACTCACCAACGAATTCAACTGATTCTCAGCCTTGTCTCTGGGGTCATGTTGGGCGTCGCGTTTTTCCATCTCATTCCCCATGCGATTTATGTGTTGGAAAGCGTCGAGTTGACGCTTGGGGTGGCATTGGGCGGACTGCTGTTCATGTTCTTCATGGTTCGCATGTTTCATTTTCACCAGCATGATTTGGCAGTCGATGCCGAGCATGATCACAAGCACAAGCATCTTTGTGATGATGAGCACGACCACCACCATGTGCATTGTCAAAGCCATGATGGGGCACTGGACCTCAGTTGGGCTGGCCTGTGTTTTGGATTGGCGGTTCACACCATCATTGATGGGATTGCGTTGGCCGCGACGGTTCAAGCAAGTTCGCCTGCTGGATGGTCGCTTGCGGGATTAGGTGTGTTCTTGGCAATTGTGCTGCACAAGCCCTTGGACGCCCTCTCAATTACATCTTTGATGTCGGTGCGGGGGTGGGACGTTAACAAGCAGATGACGGTTAGCTTAATGTTTTCGCTGATGTGTCCGCTTGGGGCGATTCTGTTTGCCTTCGGTATCGACCAGTTTGTTGAGTATCGCAACTTAGTGCTTGGTTTGGCTTTGGCATTTTCCGCCGGTATTTTTCTCTGCATTTCGCTTGGAGATCTTTTGCCGGAAGTTCATTTTCATTCGCACGATCGGATCAAGTTGTCAGCCATGCTTTTTCTCGGCGTGGCGATTGCCTTTTTGATTGAAAGCATGCATGACCACCGTGGCGAGTCAGTTTCCTCCGCGCGACTTGAGCACAATGGGACGACGATGATTTCGAACGCGACCGGGAAGGTTGAGTTAAGAAAACGAAATGGAAAGTATTCTTTCGAGTTGGATCTGGGCTCGCTTCCGACACTGAGCGACGCCTCTCTCGAGCTTTGGATATCTGATCTCGAGGCAAAGTCAATGTATTCACTCGGGCGAATTGGCTCAAATCGTCTTTTTGAGTTGCCTGAGGGAGTCGAACCGAGCGAGTTTCCCGTGGTCGAAATTTCCGCTGAGCCGCTAGATGGTAACCCGACTTACAACGGACAGAGTGTTTTAAGTGGACGCTTGGAGTTTTAAAGTTCACCAAGCCGAGTTGGAAATGAGCTCATCCGTCTTGTTTGTCTTCCACCTCGCGGGGGGCGGAGTCTTCTCCATCAACAATGTTATTGCGAGCAGATTCGACAACGGATTTGAGTTTTTGAAGGCTCTTGTTGTATTCGTTTTCCATTTGGGTTGAAAAGAATGAGCCGAAATAGCCATAGAACGGACCGCCGGGCAGTTTCCCCTGACTCTTCCATTTGACGAGTGTTTTTCCCTCTGCCGCTTGCAACTCAATCTGACTGCTCATTTTTGGAAAGTTCGCAAATTTCGTTTCGTATTCGATTCTACTGTTAGGCTCACTTTGGGTGATCCAAAGTTTGCCCTTGCCTCGAATGTCCATCCAACTTTGGGCCGCACCCTTGCCTGCTTGCTCGCCGTTGTACTCAATTTCCAAATCGTCAATAAGCGCAGGATTGAATTGCATCGACCAATCCTGCCACTCGCGTAACGAATTGATTTTTGGAAAAATCGCTTCTGGAGGGGCGGACATTTCCATTTGCGTCGAAAAATCGTAGCTTCGTGGAATTAAGGAGCCAATGACGGCAAAGATGCCAATACTCGCGCCGACCAGCAGTAGCAACCTGAAATAGTACTTAAGCATTTTGGGCTCGGCGACGCGTATATTGGATCAGTTTAAAAGCGATCTAAGCCGCTTTCGTTCTTGGGACAGGCGAGGTGTTAATTGTCAAGTTTTTTAATGCTCAGGTTGCGATACTCGACGGGATCGTTGTGACCGGCCAAACCGAAGTACCCCGACTCATTGTCTTTGCCGGGATGCGGGCGGTTGGCCATGTAATCCGTGATTTTACTGAGATCGGTATTCAAAATTATCGTGCCGTTCAGCTCAACTTTGATTGTTGAGCCCTTAACGGTTACTTCTTGAAAATTCCATTCGCCGGTCGGGCGATGGTAGCCTCGGTGAGCTGCCGCCATCCCATAGGCTGAACCATGATACTGGCGCTCATCGAGTTTGTTCGCGAACTTTTCATGTTCGTTATCCAGCACCTGAAGCTCACACATTCCTTTGTAGGCGGTGTCGCCAGTTCCGGGGTATCGAATGGCTAAGCCGTTGTTTCCACCTGGAGGTAATTTAAATTCAAGCCTTGCAACGAAATCAGTGAACTCTTCGTCGGTGTGAATCGTGCCACCTTTGCCAGCCTTGCAACGAATTGCACCATCAAGGATCTCGTAATTATCAAGGGGACCTTTCCAGCCTTCGAGGTTGCGGCCATTGAAAATTGAGGCGAATCCCTGCGAGTTTCTCGAAGCCAAAATCTTGTTGGCCTCAGCGGTCGTGAATTCTTTGATGTAAATGTTGCGCCAGCAAATCTGGCCCCCATGAGTTTGAAGTTGAATGGGGCCCGTCGCGATCAAAGGCAGTTTAGACTTTTTTCCCCAGTGCCGATTTTCCATTAGAACGTGATCAACAACTAGTTTTTCGTTCAGCCAGACGCTAGTGCGAGAGCCAATTTGTTGGATGCGAAATTTATTCCATTGCCCGAATGGCTTGTCAGCGAGAACCAGCGGGTCTTTGCCGGGTGCCCCCTTGCTGTTGTTGTAGAGTCCGCCTGATCCTTTATCGGCTCCGATTCCAAACTTCTTTTCATCGGTGTAATCCCAGATTTGCACCTGTGGAGTTCCTTTGAGATAAACACCGCTGTCAGCTTTGGCCACTGTTTTGTATTCGATGAGCAGCTCGAAATCACGGTAGTGCTTTTGAGTTGTGAGATAAGGCCCGTTACCCTCGTTGATGATCTGGTTGTCTTCAACGCGCCAAAACTTACCAGTGGTTTTTTTGGCTTGATCCCACGCGGCTGCACGCTGTTCGCTCGTCAAACCTGCTGGCTTGCGAGGGTCCTCCGTTTTCATCGCCGCCCAGCCGGAAAGGTCCGATCCATTGAAGATCGCAGTGAATCCTGCGGGGGCGTCTTGTCCAAGGCCATGCGGAATCAGAGTTAATAAACAAAGTGTCGGAATGCAAAGGAGGCTTCGGGAAATCAAAACTCGCATTGTGGTCATTTGATTTTGGGGATGTGGCACGGGGATTACTCTCTAAACAGAACTAGATCGTTATTTATTTTTCAACATCTTACCCCGATGGCCTTGTCGATTCCAGCAAGCAGAATAAAACAAATCATGAGACGGCAAACGTAAAGTTAAGCGAGACCATCGCGTACCGCATTCGGAAACAAAACTCCCCCCTGCCAAGACTTATGAGTGATTTTCCACAAACTGACTTGAGTGACGAATTTTCTCGTCTCAACGCTGATTTGCTAGACCAGTCGATCGTCAAGATCCGACATTGTTTGGGGCAGATCAATGAGTCGCAAATCTGGCGGCGTCCAGAACCGACCATGAACAGTATCGGGCACTTGATGAGACATCTCGCTGGCAATTTGCGGCAGTGGGGCGTGGTCCCGTTCACTCTTGCGACGGATCGGCGGGATCGAGAAGCCGAATTTCAGGACGATCAGCGTCCTTCCGGTGATGACTTGTTACACCACCTTAAGGCGGTTGTGGGCGAGGCTAAAGAAGAATGGTCGCACTTGGCGGCTGGTCAGTTGCTTCGAACGGTTGATATTCAAGGCTTCGACGTGACGCACATGCACGCAATTTTGCATGCTTCAAGCCATTTCGTTGGACACACCCACCAGATCATTTCGCTGACGCGGCTTCAGATGGGGCCAGCCTACAAGTTTCATTGGACGCCGAATCTAGATCGTGATGATCTTCCAATTTGAGTTAGTCGGCTCGCTCAATAAAACTCTGCCCAATTTAGCTCGCTAGCAAAATCTAGCTAAATTGATCTAGGTGGATCAAAACGCTTGGATTAGATTTTTCATACTGGAAACGTCCCGTGTTTCTCTTTGTGTAACCTGCGCATGGATACTTGATGCGCAGAAGCGGACACGTGTCGAAGGGAATCGACAAAACATGGATTGATACGCTCAAAGTATCGATTGCTAAATGGAGTTGAGCATGAAGCTTAAGGAACTGGCCATTGATGGAGCTGGCATCGGCCCACCTCTTCGAGTTGGCAGATTTTCGGATGGACTGACGCTCGTATACGGTGAGAAGGGCGCTGGTAAAACAACGGCACGCCATTTTATTCGTGAGACGGTTCTCGGTATTCAAGAACTTTATCAGTCAGAAAGTGCTCGGGGAGGGCAATTAAATCTCAGTTGGGAAACCGAGGAATTTCAACTCAACCGCCCAAGCGGATCCGCGACAGTCGAATTGTGCAGTTTGTCAAATGTTGTGTCCGAAGATTCAATCGGGACGGACTCACTTGGTGTTCTCAAAAGTCGTCTAAATCCCGAACTTTATCAGGCGGTATTTAACGTTAGTTTGCAGGACACGCCAACGAACTTTCATCGTTTATGCAGCGTCTTGCATCATCAGTTAGGAGTTCCAAGTGGCCCGGGTTCTGCTGGGGACGAGACGGAATACTTGCGATGGCAGCGCGAGACAACTGGTTTGAAGGATCAAGTTGAAACCATGCGAGCTCGTTTGGATGCGCTCAATCAGGAAAAATCAGCTTGCCTCCGGCAAATCGAACTGTCCGAGCAGGCACGACAAGCCAAGATTTCGGAAATCGAAGTCCAAACCAACCAAATAGCTGTCAGGATTAGCGAAATTCAAGCGATCTCGTTTCATGATCAGCTCGCCGCATTGGAACGGGAGATCGCTCAACGTCGATCGGGCATTGCGAATGCCAAGTCGGCTGGAAGTTTCGTCAAGATGGAGACTTCTGCGGTCGCTGATCGCTCGATGTATCAAAGGCTGGATGATCTTGAAGATCAAATTCGTCAATGGAGAAAAATTCAAGCTGGTGTCCAAAATCAGCGAGTTCGTCTTCGCGATGAAATGTTGGTTTGGAACGAATTAACTTTGAAGTCGGAGCAGCATCCCTATCACGCTGCTCACTCGATCCTTGTTTCTCTGGAATCAAGGATCGATGAGTCTGAGCGACACGCTCAGCATTGGTCTGAAGCCGATGTGGCACGCGTTGATACCTCGCAACTCGCCGAAACTCACAGTGAGATTTGCCGACGCATGCGCAGCGACGTACAGGGTTTGGGGGACGAGCTGTCTCAGCAATACAAGCACATGCGTCACCGCACGACAGCTGCTGAATTGAGGCATTTGCGTGGATGTTACCAAGATCTCGGTGATAATATTGATCGGCTGATGGAGCGTCGGCAAGTTGTTATTCGCGAAATTGGCTCGGTGGATCCGGCTGGCGCTGACGCAATCGAGCGGGCTGAAGCAAGGTTTTGCCAATGTGCGCAACGTGAAGGTTATTTCGAAGCACGAAATCAATTTGTGGGTCGGATGACCCACCCTAATGTCCAGCCGAACTACCAAGCGACCAACATGCTGGCCGAAAATTTACAACTTGCGGCACTTGAGAGGCAGCGTTTAGAGTTGATCACTGCATCAGGTCAGCACGACTCGGAGCTGGCATTATTAAGTAAACGCCATGCCGAATTGGTTCGGGAACGAAACCAAATATTGGGTGAACCGGGTTGGGCCGATCTGGAAATTAAAACTAAAAATGTTGATGCCCAAATTCTGGCTTTGACTGCTGAAATGAATTTGCCGTTGGTTCAACTCGAAAATCTGAGTGCTTTTATTCCTGCTCAACCCAGTGAATTAATTATCAGAGCTTGTGATTTACTGACGCGGTTTTCAGAGGGCGACCTGAGACAGGTCTTTCTCGGTGATGACTGCTTGGCTTCCCATGGTGCAAAGCAATTTGAACTGCAGGTTCGTGATCGACATGGAAAAGTACTCAATGCGTCGGCAGTTGATGCGGGTCTTCAGGATCAGGTCTATCTCAGCCTGCTCTTTGCGGCGAAGGAGAGCCTTGAAGCGCAAGGACTCCGTCATCCAATTATTCTGGATGATGCCTTTAGCCGAATCCCACCGGAGCGAGTTACGAAAACACTCGGTTTGCTTAATGAGCTTGGGGATCAAGGGCATCAAGTTATTGCTTTGACGCAGCATCGTTATCTAGCTGATCGAATCCCGGGGGTTGCCTTACTTGAGCTGTCATCTGAGCGACCAGCGATTCAATCTTTTTCGTCCCCTGAGTGGCAACTTTCGCAAATACCTCAACCTAGTGAGTTTTCACCGATTGAACCTCAAGCTGACAAGCCCTCGAGTCTTAAGTCGACGGCGTTTACTGCCCCCACCGTGCCGTTGAGAGAATCTAGTTGGCATTCGACAAGGCGACCGGTTGCTTCGCTGCCTCGCCCCTATCCTCTGTCGAAGTACCCCCCCAATGCCGAGAACTCCCCAGGCAAATTTTCAGAGTATTCCGTAGGTTTTCCTTCAACCGGGATCGTCGTGGAATCAACGAGCCCGCAATCGACTGTTTCATCGGTTTCTGTCGATAAGTTTGCGCAACAGCTTGGCTACGTAACGGCCATCACTGAGGCGACGCCGCTTAGGAAAGTCGGTCTTTTTGATGCCCGCGAGCTTCGCGAGTTCGAAAATCATCGAGTAGAAACCGTTGGTGAACTTTTGAGGGTAGATTGGAGTACCGGTTCATCCTTTGGGTTTCTCGCCGAACAGCTTGACCGTTGGAAAGGCCAGCTTGCACTTATGGTAACCGTTCCCGGATTGAGGATTGTAGATGCGGAAATACTTGTTGCATGTGGAATCACCGAGCCGGAACACCTCGACACGTCTCATCCTGAGCAATTATTCGAGCGAGTTCAAAGATTCTTGGTAACAACGGAAGGTCGTCGATTTTCTAAATCAAAAAAATCCATTTCACTTGCTCGGATTGGTGGATGGTATCGTGCTCTTGATGCGACGCGCTCACATTGGACCAATCGAACAGCTTCAAACCATCTGCAATCGGGGCCATCGCAAGACGCGGGCTTGAATCATGCCAGCCAAAGCGATCTCGAGAGATCTCTCTTGGAGAGCGGGCCGCGAATCTATGATCAAGCGCCGAGTGTAGATGAAGAACGCAGCTCGAATTTTACTGAAGGTGGCGGCAAACGTGAATCAGATCAAGTCAATCGAACGCCGCGCGCTTCGAAAATTGGCCAATCCGTTCGGGAGCCCCGCCCTGTTCGCTCTCCTCGAATGAAAACCCCCATTCCAGATCGCACCAAGTCGACACGGCCTAAGCGAAAGATCATTCCGCGTTTGGATCCTGCTGGGTTGGCGTCTAACCGGAGAAAGCCGAAGGTTAACAATGAAATAGCGAAGCCGGGGCAAGCCAAGTTGAAATTCTATCTCGATTTGAGTGATCACATCGAGGCAGCTCCTTCAATTGGGCCAAAAACCGCGGAGCGTTTCGAAAAAATCAGTGTTTGCACTGTCTCTGATTTTCTAAAACAGACGGCAGACTCGATGGCGACTAAGCTCAACTACAAACGAATTTCAGCTGAAACGATTCGGAATTGGCAGCATCAGGCTCGACTGATTTGCCGGGTTCCCAACTTGCGTGGCCATGATGCTCAACTCCTGGTTGCCTGCGGTTTAACAGAGCCTGAAGAGCTGTCGACGATGCAGCCCCAATCGCTTTTCGAGGTTGTCGGGCCGTTCTCGGAAACAAAAGATGGCATGAAAATAATTCGTAACGGGAAAAAGCCCGATTTGGCTGAGATTACCGACTGGATTAGTTGGGCTGAACACACCCGTTCGCTACAAGCCGCTTAGCTTCAAATTCGAATTATCTATTCCTAGGATCTAGGGAAGGCAGCCAATTCTCGGCGGCAGTCAGGGTTGGATCCCTTCCTGAAGATTACCTTTTGATTTGCTGCGTCCGAGTACTTGGAAGCTGCTTGAAGATGTTCAGTCTTGCTCGGGATCACGTTGACCGTGGATGGCTGTGTCGATGGCCTCGCCCACGGTGTCTTGTTAACAAAATAACCCGTGATTATCAGCGATCAATGACTTTCATCTTGTAAAGATGCACGTCGGTAAAGGTTTTGATTACGTACGAAGAGGCCTCGATTATCCAAGTTGGCATCGGACCGAGTTTGCTCCTGACCTTGGGAGGACTGCCGTTGATCGGTTCGGTCGATTTCATTTTTGCGTGATTGCTTGATAGGTTGGAAATCGGAACAAATCGCAGTCTGCTAATGTTGTCACAAGTGGAGGCACTGATCTAATTCGATCCAGAGCGGGTTAAATAAGTGTACTTTTTGCCGTTAGACATTCCGATTAACGTAAAGCAGATCCTCAATACATCTATTCGTCTTGTTAAAATAGTGATCATTGGAAATCGGTTGGGCTTTCTTTGTGCGAAGAGAGGCCAACTGGCGAGTCGAGTGACCGGTTTAGATGGCAGTCGAAACCAGTGAAGTATTCTGTGGGGTAAGTTTGAGGATTTAGTTCCAACGATGGCGGGCGAAATTTTTAGGTTGAAATTTTGAGAATTTCAACTGTAACTGTAACTGTAACTGACAACTGGCAGAGTTGATGGACGATTCACCAACGAGCGACGATGCAAAATCAGGTTTTCAATTTAGAATTTATAATTTGATTGTGATTACGACATCGGCTGCAATATTTGTTTCATTGATAACTGATTTTCCTGCCTTCGGTATTCCTCCTCAAATTACCATTCTGTTTGCCTGTCTCGGCATTTTTGTTGTTTTCGGAAGGGGGACGAAAGAATTTCCCCGAATGTTAGTGTTGCTTGGGATTTTGGTGCCGCTCGAAATTGGTTGCGTTGTTTTATGTTATTACACCGTCGGCGAAATTGCGTCGGCGTTGGTTTTAGTAGGGGTTCTCCTCAATCTTGGTTTTCTCCTACTGTTTGCGGCAGGGGGAAGGCAAGTTTCGATCTGTTTGGTTGTTTTAATTGCAATTTTGATCATTCCCTATCAGACATTCTTAGGAATCCGTTGGTGGACGTTGCATCGGGAGTCGACCAATATTATCAAATATGCCACTGCCCAAAGAGTTCAGGCGGGGGAGTGTCCGAGCGATCTTTCTCAGTACAGGTTTCGGTACCCCGGTACGAGATGGTCAATAAGCTATAGGGAAAACGATGGCGATTTTTCGCTGTCGTATCACGTTGGTTCGCCGAACACCAGTCATGACTACAATGGTAGATCGGCCGGTCGTTGGTTTTATTATCCAGATTAAAATCTTGTAGGGTGTTTTTTCCGATATGTGTGTGCTTGCTCGACAAGCAGGTTAGCGCGATCACACAGTTTTACGCCACGTTCACGAAGGCAATTTCTCAATTCAATCAAACTCGAGCCTTGAAAACAGTTTTGGTCAGGTTGCGGTTTTAAGTGAGACGCGTGAGCCAAGCCCCAATTGCCGGAGTCCATTGTTGATATTTCTCACAGAACGGTGATGCCCCGGAAAATTGGGCTGCAGAGAAAAATCCATTCTTCGAACGAGCCTTGTCAGTGGTTAAGTCACTAAGAGCTAGGGAGCTCTGGCATCTGAGTCCCTCAGAGGTGGTTTCTGGGCTGCTCAAAATTTGTGACTTAGGCGGTAAAAACAGAAGTTGGATTGACAAAGCTGGTTGGCAAGACC
>JAQWLH010000236.1 GCA_029247405.1 Mariniblastus sp. | reverse complement strand
TAAGAAAAACAACTATCTATCTACTTTAAACCAGCCTTATTGAGAGAGCTATGAGTCGAAAAGCCGAAGTCGAAGCCGCCGTCGCAGACGTTGATTTCAACACCAAAAAATATCAGGTCCAATTAAAAACCAATCTGGGCGAGATCCATCTAAATCTGGATCCCGAACATGCCCCCGAGCATTGTAAGAACATGATCGGCTTGTCTCGTATCGGTTTTTACGACGGCGTCATTTTTCACCGAGTGATCAGTGGATTTATGATTCAGGGTGGGTGCCCTGATGGCAACGGAACCGGCGGTCCGGGATACAATGTCAACCAAGAGTTCAATGCATCGCCTCACGTCGCAGGTGTCCTTTCCGCGGCTCGGGCAACTGACCCAAACTCAGCTGGCTCGCAATTTTTCGTTTGCCTCGACACTCACGCATCGCTTGACAACAATTACACGGTCTTTGGCAAAGCTACCGATGAAAGTATGGAAGTCGTTCGCGCAATTGGCGCGGTCGAAACCGCCCGAGGTGATCGACCGTTAGAGGACGTCACGATTGAAACTGCGACCGTCGTCGAAGTCTAGATAGAGCAGCCGCAAAAAACGTCTCGCAGAAATACTTCAACAGGCAGGACTTTTTAAGAAACCTGCCCCTGTCGGAGCTTTGCGAGATGTTTTTTTGCAACTACCATCCCAGATTCACCCATTTTGATTTGTTTTTTTGGGGAGGAATCATGGATTAAACAAATTCGTTTCCTCGATTAACTGATCAATTGGAATTTGAATTCAGTGCAGGTGCAGTTTTTAGGGAAATACTCCCTCAATCAACTGATTGGTTCGATCTACCAAGGGAAAGTCGGCGGCAAACTCTTCGGCGATGTAAATCGAGAATGAGTTGTCTGTGTAAACTAGACTCCAGGGAAACTTGGTTTCGAGTTCTCCTTCTCCTACTTCTTTCAATTCACCTCTGGCCCGTCTTGCTTCGTTGCTTTCCAACATGAACTTTGCGACTGGAAGCGACGTGGGAACCAGAATCGCCTTTGTGTCATATTTCTTTGGAATCGCTTCCCAACCGTCTTCTGCAGAGTAAAAGGCAGCCTCTTCTTCAATTGCACCTGGTGGAAAAGCGACCTCGTAACGACTATCGATGCTAATTTTCACCGCAGGGAATAGTTTCCAAGAAACATAGGCGCCTGAGTTAAAAGGCACAAACAGGTTGCCATTAAACTCATGATCGCGAAGATAATCGCAAGCACCGACAGGATAAATCACTGTTTTCTGATGAACCAATTGTCTTTGATTTGGAATCCGCAACTTCCAGAACTTGGCTTGAATCGAATACCCAGTCGCCACCAGACCGATGGCGAAAGCGATCACGGCAACTTGTGGCGTATACTTCTTCCAAAGATCCTGAATCGCGCAACCAACATGGGTGCCTTGCACCATCGCAGGAACGAAGCAGGCCCACGTGACGGCGTAAAGCGAACCATGCCGATAGTGCTTCCAAGCAAGATAAGCCGTCAAAATGACCGCCAACGACTCGAACACAAACTCCTTACCACGGAACCAAATCCCGAAAGCAGCAATGAACACCGAGAGGCCGTAAAAGAGTGGGAGTTTGACTTGCCAAAGCGGAAGCCACTCGGTAATCATCGGACGCGGCATCGTGACCGCTCGCAAAAGATACGGCACGTAGTCTGATCCATAGGGATTCACGTAAAGAAGTAAGAACGAAACCACACCAACGACCAACAGGTGCCTGACGTTTTTGAACGTCCCCGCAACCGATCGAGTTTCAATCCAGGATTCACCCAGCCTCACGCAACCGTACAAAGCAAGCATCCCCAACCCCGACAAAACGCCGCCGTGCACGTTGGCCCAAATGACAAACAAAACCAACCATGCCCCAATCCACCAGCGTTTGCCTTTTCGGTCCTCGTCAATCAAAAAAAACAACAACACGAAAAAAAACAACGTGAACAACTGAGCACGAACATTGGTGAACGCCATCCAGCCACCAACATTAAGAGCGATCGGTAGCGTCAAAGCGAGCACGGCTTGCGTGGCACCTCTCCTAACGGCCAGACAATAGCAGCCAACGCAGATCCCAAACGTTAACAAATATTTAACCAACACTACGCCAAAACCGCCCCATCCTGTTGCCACAGAAACAAGATACATGATGGCGCCGGTTGCCCACTCATGGTGAACCACGGGTTCGACCGTTGGCGTATATGCGAACGCATCGGTTCGCGGCATTTCACCATCAGCCTGCATTTGCCTGAAGAGAGACATTTCGTGGTAAAGATCGAGATCCACGATCATATTTTTGGCGGCAATCGCAAGCACAAATCCAAAAAGTGCAAAGGCCACCGCCCAAGGTAAAACCTTGTTG
This sequence comes from Mariniblastus sp., assembly GCA_029247405.1. Classification (GTDB taxonomy): domain Bacteria; phylum Planctomycetota; class Planctomycetia; order Pirellulales; family Pirellulaceae; genus Mariniblastus. Next base: position 6,518 of record JAQWLH010000236.1, on the reverse strand, counting down.
GACATTCTGCTTCGATCTCCATTTCTAGGCTCAATAATGTGGTGTCAAAATCCAGATTTCGCGAAAAATAGAAACACGCGAAGTGGAGGCACCCAAAGCAACCCAAACTTGGCCCGCAAGCTTGGCCTCTAAACTGAGAGGTATGTTAGCAAAAACTAGGGTGGGTTCAGAATGCCATTTCTTAGATGAAGTCGGCACAGTTGCCTGACGCGCTCGATCAATTAATTCCCACCTAAACAAGGCAACACCCGAAGCTTCAAAGAAACCAATCGTTTTTAAATTCGAACCAACGCGTCCTACCAATACGCACTCAACTGCATCTGAAACTACGTCGCGGGAGACAAATGCCGGCGACTTGATTCCAAGCGAGTGAAGCGGAAATAGCTCAAACCTCGAATACTCAAGTGACACAATCGGCAGCGCGGGTCGTACCGAAGCAACTAGCCGTCGCCTTCACCTGAAGCCGCTGGTGCGTCACCATCATCACCTCCAGAATCAGGCGTTACCGCAGGGCCGCGCTCGTTCAAACGCTTGTTATAGGTTCCTAGATCGCACCCGCTCACGCAGAAAACCATGAGACATAGAACTGAGGCTACAACTGAGGTCTTTTTCATACTGACAATCTTACAAGTTTTCCCGTGAAATTCGAATTCACCCATTCTAATTGGTCAGCCCAAATACGAAAAGGTTTGCTCGGGTAAACTCATTTGCCAAAGAGACGAAACAAAAAAAAGCGTTGGTCCCAAGAAGAGACCAACGCTTCGTGTTCCCGGGCACTGGAATGGCAAGCCACTCCAGTGCTCAGTTCGAAGCTCAGCCGTGAGCACTTGTTGTAACGGTTGACCCAGAAACCATAGTTACAACAAGCAAATATGCCCGTTCCCCAGGAGGGGGGTAGTGCAAGATTCCCGCGTTTCCAGCACTAACGGCAGAGCTTTAGGTGTTCGTTTTGAAGAAACCACTTTGGCTGCTTCGTTTGCAACAACTTCGTTTGATGCGATGAGACTTTTACTGGGATGGATCATTCGCTGCAAGACAGATTCGATACAATTTTTTTTGTTCGAACCGTTTTTGCTAGCCAGATAATCATCTCCTGTATCCTGAATTATTTTCATGTACGTAAATTGAAAAATCACACCAAACTTGTGCAAATCCAGCTAACTTTCCGCTTAAATTCGGCTCACTCATACTCATCAAATGCGAGGCTCCCCATTTGCCATCATGATTAGTCGCACGTGATTGCATCAATTATGCCAGCAGCAGGCAATTAATTTCGATAGTCGTCAATGTTGAAAATTTGGTTCAGCCCAAGATCTGGCTTTTCAGCGAGAGGAGCAACTGACGCATGATCAAACAGCCACGCCTGACAGACATCTCGGTCAGTAATCGTCCAATTATGTTCGCCAATTATGGCAAAAGGACGTTCGCCACACCCTGTCACCAACACCGAGTCACCTGGTTTTGCTTTTTGCAAAGCCCATTCGATCGCCTTGAATCGATTTGCAATCAATCTCGCATTCTGGGGCTCCTCAAAGCCGTCTAAAACCTGATGAGTCGGTTCAAAATCAATTTCCGGAGTGACTGATGCGCGAGTGATGATCGCACGGTCGGCGGCTCGTTCTACAACTTCACCAATCCGCCGACGCTGAACTTTTGATTGTCCCTCATCGGTTGAGCAGATGCACCAAACGTTACCTTGAGTGACTTGTTTCAATGTCCGAATCGCGGTCGCCAACTGACTTGGGCTTCTTGCAGAATCGACCCAAACGCCAAAAGATTGCCCGCATTCAATTCTCTCAAGCCGACCTGGAATTGTGTCGGTTGACTCGAGACCTTTCGCGATGGTCGTCAGGTCCAATCCAGTGCTTAAACCGACTGCCGCTGCCGCAAGACAGTTGTAAATGTGTTGATCACCGATGATCGAAGTACGCACTGGCACCGACTCAGAACCGGCGCAAATCATAAAAGTCTGCTCACTGGGTGAGCGTTCAATCAAGCGAGCGGTAATTTCCGCCTCTTGTTTCATACCGATTGTCAGAACCGGCCGATTTATTTTTTCCAAGAGGAAATGGGTCGTGGGATCATCACTGTTTAAGACCGCTAACCCCGTCTGTTTGAGCTGACTGAGCAAACGCATCTTTGCACGGCGATAATTCTCGGTCGAGCCGTGAAAATTTAAATTCTTTTGGCGAATGTTGGTCACGACCGCCACATCCAGACTCACTCCTGCAAGACAACGTTTGGCCAACGCAACACTCGGAACTTCCATCACAGCATTGGTACAGTTGGCGAGCACCATTTGGGATAATTGCTCGGCCAGTCTTGGCGGATTTAGTTCCTGATCCGGAATAGCTTGACGGTTTTCACCGCAATTGACTTCGATCGACGTAACAAGGCCGGGCTTCAAACCGGCCTGACGAAAGACACTTCGAATCAAGTGCGAAGTTACCGTTTTCCCATCAGACCCGGTCACGCCGACGGTCGTCAAATGTTGACTGGGTTGGCCAGCCAGCGCCTGGCATATCCGCCCATAGGCCTCACGTGAGTCGTTGACAATGCACTGAGGTTTATCCGTGGTCAAAAGCCGCTCAGTCACAATGGCGGCGGCGCCACGATCGATGGCCTCGCTGGTGAATTCGTGACCATCCTGCTCGGCATCCACAATTGCGACAAACAAGTCATCTTGCTCGCAATCTTTCCAAAGCCCACAACAGGATCGAAAAAAAACATCGTTTGAGTTGATAAGTTTCGCCTCGGGAATAATATCCCGCAGCCGAATTCCACGATTCGTATTTACCGTCTGGGTACTCACAAGGCCTCCTTGCCTGGCGAATGCCAAATTTTAGTAAGCGTCCCGCCCCCGTGTCAGCATCCTGCCAACACGCTCGATTCTCAGTAAACTAACTTTTCAGTCAATATGGATTGGAGATTTGAGTCAACAAAGTATTTTTTGAATTTGCAACTTACGTTGCAGATCGGAATTGACATGCCATTTCCTCCGAAGAATTGATCATGATTCGCACTGGTATGGTTGGTCATTAAATGGGATGATTCAGCTAGCAACGGTGAAATCGAAAAAGCTGTCCTGCTGCGAACTGAGTTTTATCCCAGCCAACCAATCTCTTTTATCACCCCTGATTATCCCATGGCAGAAGAAGACTTTGACATCATGTCACTGGCGGCTTATTTGCACTTAAATCCAGAACAAGTGCGGAAAATGGCTGATCGCAACAAACTGCCAGGTCGCCGAGTCAGCGGCAAATGGCGTTTTTCTCGGCCGGAAATCCATCAGTGGTTTGAAAAACGAATTGGCCTGTCGGATGAGCAGGAATTAGTTGAAGTTGACAAAGTGCTTGAACGCAATCAAACCGCTACCAACGAGCCAGTTCGTATTCCGGAGCTGCTTTCAATTGACAATATTTATGTCCCATTTCTCGCTCGCACCAAGAGTTCGGTCATCAAACAGATTTGCGATCTAACGGGTCAAACCGGGCGTCTGTGGGACCCGAGTAAAATGTCGGAAGCAATTAAGAGTCGAGAAGAACTCCATCCGACGGCTTTGGGAAATGGAGTTGCGTTACTTCACCCCCGACGTCCAATGCCAACCATCCTTGGAGATCCATTCCTCGCACTAGGAGTTACGACCTCAGGAATTCCCTTTGGGGGCCCTAGAGGATGTTTGACGGATTTATTCTTTTTGATTGGCTCGACAGATGAATCCTTCCATTTGCGTGTGCTGGCGAGGCTCAGCCGCTTGATTCAACAGCCTGATTTACTAGACAATATCCGTTCGGCAGAAACCCCAAGTGCAACTTGGCAAACAATTCAAGAAGTTGACGAAGGCCTTGAGTAGTTCAACCATCGCCAAAATCGACTATACGTGGATTTGACTCGATTCCATCGAAAGCAATCAGAACGTAGAATCATGCCGGCGGGAAAGCACCATCAACCTTAGCAGCAGCAAACACCCTGCTTCATTTTCCCGGGGTTGGTGCAGAAAATTAATAATCGACCTAATAACCGACTTTTTCTAACGCAAGAAGCAGATGGAATTCGGCATGAACGATCACAAAATCCTATTAACAGGTGACTACTGGCATGCTGATTTCCAGCCAATTGTTTCAAGCTTTAAGACCCCGACGACCCTTGTTCCGATTGAAAAAATTGAATCGGTAAGTGACTCCACCTTTGATTTGATCATCATTGCCCAAGCAAGGCGTGACCAGCACTCACAGGTCGATGTTGAGAAACTTCACGCAATTTTCCCAACGACACCAGTGATTGCGGTCCTTGGAAGTTGGTGTGAGGGTGAAACCCGATCTGGAAAACCGTGGCCGGGTGTGACTCGAATCTACTGGCACCAATGGCAAGGTCGCTATCAAAACTTCATCGATCAATTATCCGAATCCGGGATTACCGAATGGCACGCGCCTCGCACGTCGACGATCGGCGATCGAATCGCAATCCCCAAGGCGGTGCCGGTGGGCAACCCAATCAGCTGTGTTGCAATCAGCGCTTGGACTGCCACAAGACATCAAATGGCTGTCGCTGCCATTCATCACTTTGGCTGGCGAAGCACTTGGATTGAACGGGGCGTCTGGAATGCTGAAACAATTACGGCAGTCGATGCGATATGCATCGAAGCAGACGCCTGGTGCAGTGAAGTGGAAAGTCGAGTCAAATGGATTCAAAGCGAAGTCCCCAACAAGCCGATGGTCTTGCTTGTAAATTACCCGCGAGTTGACCAATTAAAAGCAATTAATGCGGCGGGCATTGCTGAAGTCGTCTCCAAGCCATTCGAACTGGTTGACCTGCAAGCAGCGATCGTTCGGGCTGTCGATTCCCACGAGGTGGCTCAACCAGCCGAGACAGAGCAAATAGCCAGGTGAACGACCCTACGGATCCAACCCACTGTTTACAAAACGACGAGGTCACCGATTTCAGTTCCCGGCTCCTTGAACTGTCGACGGACATATCCGAGCCCAAGATAACAACCTGCTTGGGGTGAGAAAACAACCGAGGAGATCCGCCCAACGGTTTTCCCTTCGTAAGTGAACTCGCCTTTCTCAGGTGAACTGCCATTGATTTGGAATCCTACGAGCACCTGATTTACTCTTCCACGCGCGTCAATACGTGCAACCGTTTCCTGCCCCAAATAACAGCCCTTTTCAAATGAAATTGCGATTGGATCACGCTGTAATTCCTGCGGCAAGTTGGAATCATCGGCATCTACCCCAAACCACGGCGTTCGATTCTCAACCCTCAACACATTCAAAGCGTCCAACCCACATTCGACGATCCCGCAACGATTCAGTCCCTGCTTAAGCTCATCGCTCTTGTTCTTTTCAACGAGTACAAAATAACCGAACCCAGCAATTTCAATTTGACTAATGCGAACTGGAATGCCGCAAAGTGACGTCTCGGTCATACGATTTTCAGCAGGCACGTCGTCGCAGCACAAATTCAGCTTTTCAGACGCCCCATCTCCATGAATAAAAATGGACACGAAATCCGGAGTTACGTCCGCCAACTCAACCTCTTCGCGAATCAGATACATCTCAAGATGATTGACTAACGTGGCAGCCTGATCGCCATGCCCCGTCAACAGCAACTCATTTTCACCGGCTATCGCATGCACATAACCAAGGATCTTCCCCTTGGTATTTAGCACAAAAGCCTCACAAATCTCCCCCACTTTGAGCTTTTTGATGTCGTTGGTACAGAAATTGTGGAAAAACGATTGGCGGTCTACACCAGTCATGCCAACCAAACAGCGATCACTCAATTCGACATACCCCGCGCCCCGGGTCAATTGCGTGTACTCATCTTTCGGGTCTGTCGTGCTCATGGGGATTCTGTCGATTCGGTTAACGATGAAGATTGAAGCTGACATCTGTGCGCATCTCGAATCAGCACCGCCGATTGATATGATTCACAAATACGTTGAATCTCTTCCGCCGATTCAATAAACCCAACGCCCAACTCCTCAACGGAGTTTCGCTTGAGACGGGATCTTAAAAAAACCGGTCGTTCATTAACGATGGCCGCAACATGTTGCATGCTTTTGGTAAGCTTTTTGCTGATCCCCTCTTCGAATTGTGACATCAGTGCCTTACGAGTGTTTCGGTCAGGCTGGGTGGAGATTTCTGACCAGATTACAACTGGACCATTCGAACCGGATAATTTGCTCGCTGTGATCAATGCCTTGGCGAAGTCATCCCAACCTTGGTCGTCAGCCGCACTTTCAATCGTTGCAACGACAGCCTCAACCTCCTCTTGTTCCCAATCGAAAGCCCATAACTTATTAGTCGCATCCCGCGCAAGTTTAGTTACTTCCTTTCTTGATCCAGCAAAAATATGCTGAATCGTTTCACCAGGGCCGCAAACGACCTGAATCGTAAAGAACGAACCAAGCGAATCATTGGCCAGCTCAATTTCCTGCCACCGAGAAACAAAACTGCTTTGGCCTTTTATCAAGCGACTTTGGGTCGTCTCATTGCTGAAATCGGGATAGATAC
>JAQWLH010000171.1 GCA_029247405.1 Mariniblastus sp. | reverse complement strand
TGGACGAATTGTCAGAAAATGGAGTTGTTTTGATCGTTGAGTGGGCTGAGCGAATTGAAAAATATCTTCCACCAGTTGATCTGACTATTTCAATTGAATCATTCGGGGAGCAGGGGAGGGGATTCACTCTGGTCCCTCTTTCGGAGATGGGAGGCAGATTGCTGTCCCAAGTAGTGGAGGGAGTTAGCTAAGGCTTTCTCACTTTGTCCCGATGCTGGTTTCGCGCATCGAAATGTCATGGTGGCCGCCGAATCAAAGGCAAAACCAGTGTCCATGGCTGCGTCCCTTTATTCTGGTTGCGGTTCGACAGGTTCAGCTCTGGGATTGTTTAAACTGTGCGGGTGTCTCGATGAAGAACAAGACTGAGAGATTTTCACCGTGAAATCATGGTTTTTCCGATGAAAATTAAAAATTACCTATAGCTTTTAATCTGTGTTGATTAGCCTAGGAACCGGATAGATTCGGATTTTTTGCACCAGATATTTGCTCAATTTAACAGGCCACTGCGGGTTCGTAGTTTAGATTTCGCTGTTGATTAAACCATGAAAACCCGTCAATCAATCTTGATCATTTTTGCCATTGTTTCGGGGTGGTTGACCATCGGGTTGGTTAGCGGTGTCAATCAAATAGCTTTGGGCCAACCGCTGGCCTCTCCATTTCAAGAACCGGCGAGTCCGACTTTGAATACAGGGGGTGCCGGCTCAATTCGCAAGGCAAAAGAAATTGACCCTTCAACGAACTTCGATCTGTCGAAGCTCCCAGTTGCTGAGACAGTTAGAAGGTCAACTGTTCGTGTTCCGACGACAACTCCAGTTGCCCCCATTGAGCCCCGCAGTTTGTTGGGAGTTCCCCAGAAGTCAGCCCGATTATCGGTGACGAATCTAGAAAGCAAAGCAAGTCAGCGATTAACGAGCCGATTTGTTCCAGCCCAAGCTGGTCAGTTGATACTGCCTGGTCCAGCAAGCGATGGTGAGGCAGAAGGAGTGGCGAGCAGAAAAATTCAGAACGACAAGTTGAGACCGGCTCAGGCAAACTCGAAACCGTCGCCGATTGCTCCAACTTTCAATGGAACTGGTCCCAATGGGCAATCTGGATTCGCTCGACTCAATTATCCATCACCGATCGTTCTGCCGCCATCCCAAGTCCTCCCCCAGCAAAGAGTTGTACATGCGACAGGTTGCCCCTGTGGATGTCAGCCACAATGCACAACGGCAACGGTTTATGTGCCTGTTTGGGAAACACGGTTTATGAATGTAATGCAAACCTGCTATCGGTCTGAAATTCGCCAGCAGAAATATCGTACCACCCATGTGGTCTATGATGACGTGCCTCAAGTCGAATCGTATTCTGTCGATGTTCCGCAGCAACGTACCCGAACGTTCACCGAGAACCGCCGAGAAGAGTACCAAGTCCCGGTCAATGAAAATTTCACTGTGATGGTTCAAAAACCTCAGCAGCGAAAAGTGCTCGTGGATCGGGAGGAGGCCTATGAAGTTCCGGTTGAGACGCCTTATACCGTCATGGTGCCGCAGCGAAAAAACGTTCAGGAAACAAAGTATAAAACGGTTTTTGACAAAGAACCACGCCAGGTTCGCTATACCGTTAATGTGCCGAAAGAACGAACACGTATTGAGGTTGAATATGTAAAACAGCCGTTTAATAAAACGGTCCGAGTAGCCAAGATAGAAATGGTCGAAGAGCGACGGCGACGTCCGAAAGTCGAATATGTTGATGAGGTTCAGTCCCTGACGATCAAGCAGCCTTACGTGGTTTACGTCGATGATCCGTTTGTGAGCGATGTGGAACATTTCAGGTACGTCGAAGGTGTCAAAGACGGAAAAGAACCAACGTTTAGTTATCAAGATAAAACAGATTTTGCGGTGCAAACTGATACCGTGCAAACAACGCGGGATGCAGATAAAACGATTGACTACAAGATTTCAGTACCATACGTCGATCGCATCGCTGAGACGTATTACGAAAACGAGCCCTACGAAGAAACAATTTCAAAGACCTTCCCGATACGAATTCAAACGCCTCGCCAGGTAACAAAAACTTATCAGGTGCGAATTCCGGTCACCGAACATGTGTCGCGGCCCTTTACCGTAGAAATACCCTATGAAATCAAAGAGACGGCCTATCGGACCGTCATCAAGCAGGTTCCGGTGACGAAATACCGCACGATTACGCGTGATATGGGTTGTTGGAAACGCGAAGTCTACACCACGCCGAACGTTAGCATTTTTCAAGATGCATGTGGCAGCACGACGTGCATGCCGGGAGTGCAAACCTGCCAGAGAAACGTCTGGTGCCCTCAAGTGGTAACGCAGCGAATCCCGTATACCGACTATCAGAATACGACGCAACGATTGGCTTATCAGGTGCCAAAGCTTCTTAAGCGAACAGAGACCAGAATGCGGAAAGTGCCCGTCACCCAGTACAAAGTTGAAACTCGATCAGCGACGCTTGATGTCTTGGATTTTCAACAAAGCACGCGGACCGAAGACTTCAAAGTGACAAAATACCGGTGGAAGGCAAAAACACGGATGATTGATGTCAAACGTGTTCGAGAAGAAACAAGACAGAAGACGATTCCGTTTGTTGAGTTTCAGGAGACTTCGAAAACCAAGCGTATTCCCTATACCTACCGGTTACCAATTCGAACTGAACGCGACGTCAAGATTCCTTTCGTCGAACGGCAAAAGTTCACTACGCGAGAAAAGGTAAATACCAAGAGGCATGAAATTAGATGGCGGGACATCAAGCAAAATGTCACAGTTCGCGTTGCCAAACCTACATGGGAGTACTACACCGTAAAAGTTCCCATCAAGAGATTCATTGACAAGCAAGTCACCGAATACGTTGACGTTCCGAAAACTAAAGAGATCAAATATACAGAGATGGTCCCGGAGATCCGAACGCGAACTGAATATGTCAGTGTCGAGCGTAAGGTGCCGGTTTATGAAACTAAAACGGTTACCGAATTGGTGCCTCAAATCAAGACACGATCCACGACACGCACCGCGACGAGAACTGTGGAGGAATACAAAATAAAGACGTTCATGGTGATGGTGCCAGAAGTAAGAACTCGCAAGATCTTTAAGACGAAATATCGGGATGTCCCCGTGATGCGTTCAGAGGTGTATTGGGAAAATGTGCCGGAAACCCGAAATCGGATTCGCTGGGTAAAAGTTCCGCGGAAAATTCAGCGAGAACACGTGAGGGACTATACCGTACAGATTCCGTATCAAGTACGCGTGGCTGTGCCATTTAAGACATGCCGTATGGTCCCCAAAACAATTTCCGTTCCGGTTGAACCGGTTTGTCAAAATTGTGTGCAGAACTTTGGGCCACTTCACAGCGTCTCGGCTGCCTATTTAGATTACGGAGTTGAGCAAGTGGGGCAAGGGATTCAACAAGTTGGCGAGGCTTGGGATCGCATTGTCAATCATTAGATGTTGTGGTCGCCGTTCTCTGCGATCGAGTTAAGCGAATTGCCTATCCTCAGTCACCGACCTTGCCGATTGTGTACCCTCGGTGGGCCATGATATTTTGGAGTCAGGGACACTTCTCGACCGCCTCGTAGCTCTTAGGCGTCTCTGCACAGCCTGGTGATTGTGCTGACCAGCCTTAACGACATGCAGTTGGGCGAGGGAAGCCGGCAACCGAGTTAGCCAGCGGTCGGCATATCCATGCTGGGGTCAAAGTTGCGATAAAGTCGTGCAATGCCCAAAACGAATGCGATTGCTGCGATACAGGTAATCAACCAAATTCCAAGCCCGAAAATTAAAGGTCCAGATGAAGGAATTATTTCAAAATACTGCGTCGCCAAAAAACGTGCCGCCAAAGCCCAAGCAATTGTTCCTACTAAAGCAATCACAAAGCAAACACCCTTGGCGGTGAAAGTCAGGATCGTTCGCAGAAAAACATCAACGCCTTCCTGATTTTGTCGAAAGGGAGCGACCATGAAGATGAAGTTTTCAGTTGCAAAGATGAGGACATTGACCGGGACCAATAAAAATGCCGCCATGATTGCTTGCCACGCAACAACTGAGCCCGTGCCAGTTGCGAACAAGAGCACTCCCCACTGAAACAATGAGCAGATCAGGACCGGAGCAGCGAGTTGCCCAAGTGTCATCGCTATCGGCGTAATTGGTAAAGATTTCAGCACCGACATCCGTCCGATGTCCCGTCTGAAATCAAGCATTAAAGCCGATGGTAAAAGTAGAAACGAGTAAAACACAACGCCTCCGACGACGTTGATTAGCATCAAAACGGGGTTGTGGTTCGCGAGCATTGGAATGCAACAGAGCAGGGTGGGTAGACCGAGGCTGATGATGAGTGTCATTCGGTGGTGATAGGCACCGAGAAGTTGTCGCCAGGCGATACTACCAAATCCCTTGATCCGAGCGGGAACTCGCACTCTTCGGTGTTGGGTTATTTTTTGAATGTGAGATTCGGTTCGAGCCGCGGCTATTTCAAAATTATTTTTTTCCTTAATGCTCGTTCTTTGCAACATCCAGTGGTCGAGGCGATAAACCAAAGCCGTCAATGCTCCAACGAGGCCAAAAGCGGCTGGCAAAGCAAAGATTGAAGCCTTCGATGTTCCGTCAATCAAAATGACCTGGCTGAAAATACTTAGCGGAAATACAAAAAACTCGGCGAGCGGTGTCGAAGCTAAGGCGATCAATTCACTAATCATGCTTTTGAGAAAAAGCAGTGCTCCCGGAGAGGCAATATCGGATTCTGCATTACTGCTCATCATGCACTTAATCACGACCCACCCAAGTACTCCGACGACAGTGGCAAGGATCGCTGATCGTGAAAATATTTGTGCCTTTTTCGACAACCCGTAAAACGCTAGCTCAAAACAGACTCTTAAGAGCTCGACAAAGATCAGGGCTAAAAGCATTCCCACAAATCCGGCCAACCAGATCGACAAATCAGGGATCATGACGATTGAGAAGCAAAACGCTTTGAGTGCCGAGGCGTTCAATAGGGAAGCAAGCCGATAGCTGACTAATTGGTGTCGTGTCACGGGAGCCGCGCGGACAAACTCGTCTTCGGCCGAAGTCCATTCGAATGGTTTAACCGTTTTCTTGGAAACAGTTTTGATAAGATGCCAACCAGCGTAAAGAGAGAGTCCAATTGGAATCCACTTGACGAGGTACTCACGCGAAGCGGGTTGACGAAACATGACTGTGGCGACTGCTTGCGAAAGCCAAATGATACCTAGAATGACAGCTACCGCCGCAAGGAGTTGCCGGCGAGGATCTCGAAATGAAGATGCAATCCGACGTAGCTTCGCCTTTGAGCGATACTGCAAAAGTTGCAGTGTTGCCGGATGGTATATGTTGAAAATAGGGTGGGACATGGCGCGCCTGGCTATGACTGAGTCGAGGCAGGATCGGTTGATGAGTTTGTTTGATCTTCCTCGCTCGATGGCGTAAGTATCCGCTCTGGACAAAGGCCCTTAGTAACGGTTTCTTGAACGTCTGAAAGAGCTGAAAAGAAGGCTTGCTCGAGGGAAGAAGCGTCGATTTGAGGAGCGTTTCCGGCGTTAAATTTTTTCTGGATTTCAGTCAGTGATCCAAAAAACTTTTGTTTGCCAAAATTTATTACCAGAAAATCACTGCAAATATCCTCGACCATCGCTAACAAGTGGGAGCTAATGATTATCGCAACCCCTGCCTTTGACTTTTCAATGATCGATGACTTGAGAACCCGGATCGCTTGCGGGTCGAGTCCGGTCATAGGTTCGTCGAGTAAAAGGGCTTTGGGTTTTTGGAGGTAAGCGCAGGAGATAGCCAATTTTTGCCGCATGCCACGAGACAAACCGGAGGCGGCCGTATGTCGTTTGTCTTCGAGTTCAAACATGCTTAGCAACTGTGAGATATCCTCACTTGGATCGTCAATTCCATACACACTTGCTTGGAATTTGAGATGTTGTTCGACGGAGAGATCGCTGAACAGCTGTGGATCGTCGGGAACGTAGGCGGTTCGTTGTTTCACTTCCAGTGGGTTTTGATTGATGTCATACCCATCCACCTTCAGTTCGCCACTGCTAGACGGAATAATCCCGGTTAAACACCGAAGCGTGGTTGTCTTACCGGCACCGTTGCGTCCGACCAAACCGAGGACTTGCCCAGGTCGAACATGAAAAGTGAGATCTCGAACGGCAATCGTTTGATCGTAAATTTTGCAAAATCTATTAACTTCAATCACAGAAAAAAACCTTTAGGTAGCAGTGAAAACGAACTCAATTATTAAAGGTTCGATTTCAAAGAGGCTTTAAACTCTTCGTAGCTGGCAAGTGTCTTTGCCACTTCTGCTTCAGCCCGATAGGTGCCTTCTTTTGCGTCAACGATGGTATAAAGCCGGTTCCGACCAAGCTCTTTGGATTTGTACAGCGCCTTGTCGGCGCGTTTGTAGAGGGATACCGTGTCGTCGTTTTGTTTGATCACAGCCAAGCCCATGCTCATTGTTACGACAGTTGATTGGCCAGAATTGGCGATGCTGAAATCGTAAAGTTCAATCGTTGAGCGTATTCGAGACCCGACAAGATTCGCATTATCATTGGTTAAGCCTTCAAGAATGATGACGAACTCGTCACCGCCTAATCGGCCGACAAAATCTTCAGGGCGCACGCATTCTTTTAAGGCCCTTGAGATGCTCAAGAGTACATCGTCACCGGCTTGGTGGCCAAATGTGTCATTGACTCGTTTAAAATGATCGATGTCGATTAACATCAGGCCGAAATTCAAACCATTGGAGTGGTACCGCGAGACCATGAACTGGAGTGCTTCATCCACTGCTTTGCGATTGCCAACATTGCAAAGGGGGTCGGTTCGTGCTTCTTTTCGTGAACGATCTAATTCCTGAGCCTGGTTTTCAAGCATATATTTTGAGACAACTAAATCGTTCTCCAATTTGCGATTGGACTCCACAACTTTGGAAATGTTCATGACCAGTTCGGCTTGTAAATCCACCAGTCTGGTGTCTGTTTCCATGTCTCGAATTTGATTGGCCGCTGACTGGAGGGCGTTGTTGTGCGTACCCACATCACTGTTCAGTTGTTCGGTACTGCTCATCACTCCCATTAATGCGGTGAGAGTTTGTTCTCGTTCTTTTTTGAGACGCTTGGGCTCGTTGGACAGTGTATACAGGCGACCAATGAAAAATCCGCAAATCAAGCCAACGGCTACGCTAGCCAATGACCAGACACAGATGAAAACAATGGTTGACATTTCTTGCGGAAACATGATGCAGCTTTAATTGAGATTTTAGGTTGGGTGAGGATCTCTAATCGGGGGACCATGGGTAGGAAAATATAGGCCCTCGTTAAGCCAACCGCGTCATAACTAGGGCTCTTTTTTAGCTCCACTTTGAAGGACGTATCGATGGTAGCGATTTTTCGACATAGCACGATTGACGATCAAACTGCACGCGTTCGAACAAGTGATGTTGGGGAAGGATGATTTTGACACGCTTTCAGGCAATTAAATAAACGCAGCCAATTGCCGCGGTTCAATTGGTTTTAAGCGTATTTGACCGACTTGGAAAAACTAGCACGGGGGAGCGGGTGTTTGTCCAGACTTGTCCCGTTCAGCTGATGGCTCAAAGTAGTGGGGGGCATTTTATTGTTTGGGGGATTTCCGCCCGGTCTGAGAAAAGGATGATAAGCAAGTTTTTCGGCCTAAAGCTAAAGCCGAAAAATGCTTGAAACCAATTCGGTATTTAGTCACGTTGTCCAACTTCGAGACAGATTAACTCACCTTTTCCCCGAATTGCATTCGAGCGGGCGTAAAAGAGACCGTTTGCAATTGCGGGCATCGCTCGTGACTTTGAATTGAATAGCTGAGTTGTGAAAACTTGGTTGAACCGTTCCGGGTTGGCTTCGATCACGTGAAATCCCCCCTTCGAATCAAGGGTCAAAATTTGCTTGCCGACCAGAATTGAGTGGCCGATCGGAATGCCCTCACGTTTCCACTTAAGCTTCATGGTTCCGTTTTCAGATATTTCAACACAACGAAATGAGCCATTATCAAAATCCTCTCGACCTGCAGTTCCATACAGATTGAGACCAACAGCAACCGGAGTCGAGTATTGGCTGGCAAACTGATCGTTAGGGGTTTGAGGTTGGGCATTCAGCTGACCTTTTGACCACTCAACGACTTTCCCCCCAACGTAGTAAGCCGCGTTTAGAAAGATTCTTTTTCCAATGAGGACGGGCATCGCTCCATTGACTGTCGCGCCTGATCTTCCGAAGCGAATTTTGCCTAAGACTTGGCCTGAATCTGGGTCGACGACGAGGGCGTGAAGTCGCGTGACGAAAAATGCCAGTGATTTCCCATTGGCTTCAAAAGCGATGGGAGATGAATAGCTTGCCCTTCCATCGAAAGCTTTCCAGATTTCCTTTCCATTTTTTAAGTCAAACGCGACTACTCCTGCATTCTTTCCCCCTACATTGAGCAGTAGTTTTTCGTTAATCACGATAGGCGAGGAACCGGAGCCAAAATAGCCAGAAGGACTGGAGTAAATGTCGAGCACGTTCTTCTTCCAAACAACCTTGCCGTCATCTAGTCTCAAGCAAAATAGATTCCCACCAGTGCCAAACAGATAAACGTGTCCATCGTAAACGAGCGGGACGGCTTTGGGCCCCGTGTCGGAATCGGGACCACCGGCCGAATATTCAGATGGCAGTTCACGATTCCAAATGACTTTTCCCGTTTTTGCGTTAAGCGCCTCGACAAGATATTGTCTTCCCGGTCGGTGAAAGATAATTAACTTGTCGTCCACAACAACGGGCCCGGAGTATCCCTGCCCGACAGAGTGAGTCCAAACTTTGGTCAGGCCATTTTTTGGCCAGGTCGTGAGCAGTTTTTCTTGGGGGGCTTTGCCGTTGCGGCTCGGGCCGTTGATCTGAGGCCAATCGTCGGCACAAGTAAAAGATGATTGACTGAGGATGAACCCGGTGAATTGGAGGGATATTGCAAAAATCAGGTAGGAAAGTTTCATTTTATGATTCGTTGTAGACGCTCAAATTGGTTTTGGTGGTACGATGTCAACGTCGTTATTGCGAAGATTGCTAATCGTTTGAGACGATCAACGTTTCGAATCGACGCTGTAACGATCCCATGTTATATCAAATGGTCAAGACTGATTGGATTCCGTGCGTCGCTGGCTCTATTTCATTTTTCAAGGCCGTCCCTTCAGTGGTTCAAATCGTCGTTGGTGGGCGGGGGTCGCTGAGGCTGTTCTCGGTGCTGCGCTGTTGCTCGCGGGCGTCATTTGTTTTGTAGTCAGTATTACGCTGGCTGTTCTTCGATCGACGCCCGAGGCCACGCTTTATATTTCTGTTTGGTTCTTTGTGGCCCAAATATTGGTGGCGGTCAGCTTGGTGGGTGTGGGTAGCTATTGGATTGTTCGCTTGTTGTGGCAGGTTGGTGTATCTGCGGAACGCCGAGGAGCATTGACGACCCGCGCCAATGAGCTGGAACTGTTAAATGAGATACGCCAGAGACGTGAAGATTTGCCCACGGTTCCACGTGATGCGTTTCCCCCCAAGGCAGGACAGAAGTTTGATTTTCGACTGGTACCTTCGCCGCGAAATGTCTGGGGGCTGGTCACTTCAACATTGGCCAGTGTCATTCTGGTGGCGTTGGTGACTGTGCTGGTGTTGATTGTAACGAACGGATTTTTCAGTGATTCGGTATTGCTTGGGGAAATTGAGAAGAGGATAGGTTCTGAACCTTTGGATCAGATGCCAGATCAACCGTGGCTCGCGGCTGCTCTCCTGATTCCAATTTGTTTGGTAACGGGCTGGTCGGTCTATCAATTTTTCAGGCAGCTATTGAAGCTAACCGGGATTGGGGCAACCTCAATTGAGCTTTCCGGCTATCCTCTGCTGGCTGGGGAGTCATTCCAAGTTTTTCTTTCCCAAACCGCTCGCGTACGGCTAAAATTATTGGACGTGGCCCTGATCTGTTTTGAAGAGGTGACGTTCAATCAGGGGACTGATATTCGGACGGAGCGTGTGGTCGTGTACGAGGAGCGACTGTTTCGACAACGTGGGATTGAAATACGGCACAGTGAACCGTTTGAAACTGAGTTTGCTTTGACGATCCCAAACCAATCAATGCATTCATTTAAATCTCCCAACAACCGAGTCCAATGGAAAATCGTGGTAACCGCTCAGGCGAAGAATTGGCCTCGTCTAAAAAGGAATTTCGCAGTCACCGTTCATCCACCCGGACTGGTAGAAACTCAGACAATGAAGTCTTAGTTCCGCCCGAGATTTCAATTCCGCTGGCCAAAAGTGTTTTTTTCCCGGGGGATTTTTTGTCCTGCGAGTATAGCGTTAAATTAACGCCAGGCCACAATGTGCATGCGATCGAGACGTCGGTGGTCTGGATTACCGAAGGCAAAGGAGAAGAGGATATCGGTGTCCATTTCTTCGAGAGACGGCAAAAGAGGTCAGGGGCTTTGACCAGCGAAACATTTTTACGGCCGCAGCGTATCAGTACCGTTTTGCCGGCCAGTCCGTTCTCTTACGAAGGGGTCGCTTTGACGGTGAGGTGGTGCGTTCGGGTTCGGTTATTCATGGCGGATGGGGATCAGGTGACCGAAGATAAGTTTTTTCGATTTGGTGACATCGAGCCATTCACGCAGAAGAGTTCTGAATGAGCTTCGTCGTATCGCACAATCCTTTTTCCACTCGTTACTTGCGTCCCGGCACAATTCCTTTTTTGTTTGACGAGGAATCTGGCGAACTTGAAGCGATGATTGATGCGTTTAAGCAGGGTGGTTATTTCGGTCAGGTTGTCGGTCCCCATGGTTGTGGTAAATCCACCCTTTGTTTTTCGATCTGCGAAAGTTTATGCACGGAGTTTGATGATTTTCGATTTATCACCATACGCTCGGCGAGCAATATTGACGTCAAAGCTTCACGTGGCGAAGGTAATGGGTCGAAGCGAAGTCTGACGATTATCGATGGCATGGAAAAGCTTGCCGCTTTGCCACAACAAATGTCGATTGCGAACCTGCTAAAAAGAGAATCCAAGGACAGTCTTGCAAATGGATTGATAATCACTTCGCATCGTCCTTTAAGCTTTGTGCCAATTTTATATCGACTCGCTCCAAGTATTGAATCCTTGAAGCGGGTGGTCTACTTTCTTGACCCGAAAAACTCAATCGATCAAGAAGAATTGATGCGGATTTACAGCAAGGCCGGCGGGAATATTCGTGAAGCGCTGATGTTGTGCTACGATCGGCACGCAAAGATTTGTCGTTGAATTTGATGGTCGATCAAGCTTGAATGTGCATATTTGCTTGCGCACAGTTTCCTTCAATCTCCAGGATTGTCTGGCCGATATTTTGAGTGAATGGTTCACGTTTTTTTATCCGCCTTTTTAGCTTTGATTCATGTCTCGACTTTCGCCAGCGATGGTTTTGGCCGTGCCGTTGGTAAGTCAGTCACGAAATCAGCCGCGGCAAACGAGTTTAGCTAAATTGCTGATCATTGACCCTAGAGGCAGAGAAGTAGCTTTGTGCGAGTAGTGCACTATTGGCCGCGATTTAAAGGGTCGGGGTTCCGGTCGATATGGGGTGAAAATGCATCAAGTTAACGAGCCGAGCAGAAAGATTGCTCAGGGGCGGACTTGGGAAGGCCAAACGTGATTCCTTGGAGCGGTTGTCACGTTGGTGTTGCAAGCGTTGGTTATGCCAAGGCTCAATTTAACTCTCTTCGAGGGGCAGAGTGAGCGTAGCAAGCGAGACACCGGCAAATTCAAGTAATTTGCGATTTTTAATTCGAAGGAAATCTGTTCAAATCTTATCTGTCGATTCATAGGGGCGTAGATGAGTCCCTCTGATATTCGGCAAATAGAAAGCGGTTGGGTTGAAATGTTGAAAAATCCAATTTCGGTGATCGGCGCCTGCCTCGGTAATACTAAGCCCCTGTCAATAATGTGAATCAAAACCAACCTTACAATGAAATTGACGATGATGAGAAGGTGGTTCGCGTGAGCCTCGGTGAGCGGGTCGGGCTTATCTTCTCATTTTTATGGTACAGCCGTCGATTGTTGATGGGCGTAATCATGGTGATTGCGTTGGCGTATGGGATCTTTCGAGTATATATGATTCCTCCTCAAACGTTCGATGAGGGGCCGGTGCTGGTCGTCAACGACTATCTTAAGGACCTTCCGACGGCGAATA
>JAQWLH010000161.1 GCA_029247405.1 Mariniblastus sp. | reverse complement strand
TTTTGAATCTTCGCAAAACTGCACTGAGCAGGTACGACTTTGGGAACTGCGTAACTCGGAGTCATTGCAGCGTTGGTTTTACCGAGAATCGCTGGCATCTCAAGACCAGCCTTCTTGTTCAGGTTTTCGCTTTTGATGATCGCAGCGATGACAGACAAGTCGATAATGTTACGAAGCTCTTGAAAGGCAGGCTCAGACGCAGCCAACTCTTCGAATCGCTCAGTCATCGTCTCAGCCCACTTTTTAGCGAAACGATTTTGCTTGACTTTCTTGCCTACTTTTTTGCCATCGTCATTAAACTTTTCTTCTTCAGTCAAAGTTTTGACGCCTTTGCCACGAATCTGCCAAACCGCGCCGTCTTCGCTCTTGGCGACAGGTTCGTAGCTACATTCCATCCAAAACCGAGGCATTGCCTTCATGTTGCTAACTTTGGCTTTTTGTGCCATCTCTAGCACGCTTGGGAAGTTGCTGACAGCAGCTTGTTCCAGTCCCATGCCAAGTCGCTTCATTTTGTAATCCGCTGCAACAAGCACTTGGGAAAACCGGCTATCGCTAGGAACGCCCGTCAACCGGATGGGTTGCGGTCCCATGGCCTGCTCAACCTTTGCCTGCATGGCAGGTTGAAAACTCATGTTGCTTTGTCGCAATTGGTTAAAGAACTTTTGAAGTTGCTTGACCCCTTGCTCAGTCGGGTCAATTGAGACCGAAACGCCTTGTCCGCGTCGAGCATTTTCGACCGAACGCATGGCCACGAGAAAGTCTTCGAGATGAATAACGGGAGTACCCGAAGTCTCACCCACGACAACCCCCTGCTCGTTGAGTTTGTAACCTTCAGCAGGACCGGCGATGATTATGTCATTTTTGTCTTTCGAAAGAACAACATACTCAATTCGCTGCAATCCAGCCATGTAATTGACTTCGCTCGGAAGAGCGTCGCCAGTTTCATGAGCTTTGTTAATTGCTGCCTCAAGACCACGTAATGAGATCATTCGCAGTTTGGTGGCTTTTTTGATATTCGCATCAGTATTTTGCAATCCTTTCGAAATCCGGTCGCGGACTTCAGGATCAAGAACATCCGATGCGTTCTTCAAAACACCACTCGTGTCGATCTTGACACCCCCCACAACTCCGGTACTGAAGAACTGATTGTTCCCGTTATTCCCGTTGTTGTTTCCACCATTATTTCCACCACCGTTTCCACCGTTTCCACCACCATTATTCCCGCCAACCTGAGCTGACGCGGTCATAGGCAGAGTGAGAACTGCACAGCAGAACAACAAAACAAACTTGGCATAACGTGCCGACATAACTGAACTCCTAGGAAAAAGGCCTTGCCCCTTGGTCTTTATTTATATCGTACTTATAGCACCTCGATTTTGAGGTCGTTCACCAATCTCTTGATAAAGACTGGTCAATGGCACCGAATACGCTGTAAGATAACAATTGTGAGAGTGAACCCACTTCTCAGACTAACTACATGCCCAATAAATAGCAAGGAAAACCGGTATTTTGAGACCATTTTGACACGGCTGTTTACCGATTGGCTCCGCTGATAAAACTCGCCACCCCTTTATCACCCACTAATGACAGTATTCGTAAGCATGGGAAGTGAAAGTAAATCTAGATCATCAATTAACATTGCCTACCTCGTAATCCGCGATGGTAAGAAGTGGTCGGATGTTTTTCGCCTCATGCCCGGCAGAACCGTCACAATCGGTCGCTCACCGACCAACCAGATTGTAATCAAAGAGGATCAGGCCAGTCGCCAGCATGCGGAAATCTTCATGTCCGAGGGTAAATGGACGGTTAGAGACCTCAACAGCCGTAATGGAACTGCGATCGGAACCGACCGATTGATCGGCGACCGGGCACTCAGTCCGGGAGACATTATCTGGATTGCCAGCACTCAGATGGCATTTGTTACGGATCTTTCGTCGGCTTACGACAAAAAGGTGTTTTCCAAGATAGAAATCGGCGCCGAAACAATTACCGGCCTAGAAATTGATGAATCGGACGACCAAGCGACCATCTCCTCAATGCACCTGACCGAGCCGACCAACATCACCCATCGTCGGCAAAAAACCCGATACCTTCAGGATGACAATTCAGGTGACGAGGATGGGCTGGAAGAACAAATTCCTACCGATCCGAAATCCTCAACCAAGGATGCGACTCGGCTGTGCCGACTAGCCTTTGATCTTGCTAACGAAACAACACCTCGCGCGATCGCAAGGATGTCTTTGGACTGTTTGGAGCAAAGAAAAAAGAACACCGCCGGTGCGGTGCTAATGGTGCCCAAAAATCGCAGAACAACTGTTGATCCAGAAAACCTGGAAATACTTGGCTGGAGAGCTGATGCCGGCCAGAAATATCAACGCGTTTCCCAATTTTTGGCCGAGACCGTATTAAGAAGCGGTGAGGCAGTGCTTGCACGTGACATTCAGGATGACAGCGCTCTAGGTCTACGCGACAGCTCTGGAAATATCCACGCCACCAGCGTCATCACCGCGCCGATTCGGATGAACAACCGCACGATCGGTTTGATCCATTTGTACTCCACGCATGCACGTCACGGACTAAAGCCGAACGATTTAGAGTTTGTACTGGCTGTCGCGGAGACCGTCGGCATGGCGCTTCGCACGCGATATCGAGAACAAAAGCTAAAAGAAGACCTTTCCAAAACCCGAACGCAAATTGACCAGCTGAGAAACCAACTGGGAGTCGAAAGCGAAATCGTTGGTGCCAGTCCAGCGATGTATCGTGTCCACGAACAAGTTTCCAAAGCAGCCCCAAGTAAGGCCACAATCTTAATTCGTGGCGAAAGTGGCGTCGGCAAAGAATTAGTCGCTCGTGCGGTCCACTTTTCAAGCGACCGTAAAAGCGGGCCGTTTGTTTGTTTAAACTGTGCTGCACTTTCAGAATCGCTTCTGGAAAGTGAACTCTTTGGTCATGAAAAAGGAGCGTTCACCGGAGCAACCGATCGAAAAGCTGGAAAATTCGAAGCCGCCGATAATGGAACTTTAATGCTCGACGAAATCGGCGAGATGAGCCCCAATATCCAAGCCAAGTTCCTTCGCGTTCTCGAAGGCCACCCTTTTGAACGAGTCGGCGGTAGCAAAGCAATCAAAGCAAATGTTCGCGTGATCGCTGCGACCAATCGCGACCTGGAGAATGCGGTTCGACAAGGGACTTTTCGAAAAGACCTGTACTTCCGATTGCATGTTGTGCAAATCGAAGTCCCGCCCCTTCGCCATCGGCCCGAAGATATTCATGAGTTGGCAGATTTCTTCCTGCAAAAATACAACGTCGAAACCGGTCGACGCATCAGTGGCTTTTCACCCCAAGCACTTCATCAACTCAAACGATATCGTTGGCCTGGAAACGTGCGTGAATTGAAAAATGTAGTCGAAAGGGCTGTTGTTCTTGCTCGCGAAGACGTCATTCAGTTGGATGAATTGCTTTTAACGAATCTCTCCACAGCGAGCGAATCTCAATTCGACGTTGGGACAATCGTCCAGGAGTATCATGCCGAGTCACTCGAAGAAGTTGAGCAGAAGCATATCGAAGCAACACTTCGCTCAACCAATTGGAACAAAAGCAAAGCGGCAGCGATTTTGGGTGTGGAACGCTCAACACTGGACCGAAAGATCAAGAAATACGGGATCCAAAAAGAGTTTTAGATCGACTCACCTCTCCGACCAATGATCTCAAATCCGGTCCGTCAATTAAAAGCACTGCGGATTTTTGGAAGTCAACCGATTCATCCGTACTTTCTAACAGCCGCAAGTGTTGCCCAATGAGCTGTATTATTTGGCCAACATTTTGAGATGCATGATTAACTGAGTTTCAACCTCTGGAATCGTAGACTCCACGACAGGCAAAATTGATTCCCCCACACCGGTATCGCGTAATTGCCGCAGGAGAGCCTGAATCACCCCACGGGATTGCTGATCGCCGGTTAACAAGAAGTGAACCCACAGCCAAGATTCGGCATAATCCATCTGCTTAAGCTGACTGGCCGAGGTCAAGCTTTCAAGACGTGCTAAATCTGGCTTCCAATTACCAAGACTGAGCTCGTGGGACAATTGATAAATATGCGGCCCATTTACGCCGCCCTTCCCCCGAGCGACTTCGAAGTATTCGGCGATCCCCTCATCCAACCACAGCGGAAGATTGGGGACGACGCTGTGCACATACGCGTGGGTTACCTCATGTCGCAAGTCCTCACCAACCCTTGCACCCCAAAACGCATAAACCTGCAGACTAGTATCTGTTTTTACAAAAAAGGCGCGTCGATTGGGAAACTCCGGATGCGAATGAATCATGAATGTTTGAAACTGATCTTTGTCTTCAAACAAAAAGACGTTGATCGGCTCATCAGAATGGGGAATCTTCAGCAAACTTGAGATGTCGCGTCGACGTGCTTCCAATTCATCCAGCAAGCGGTGCTGAGTGGGAATATGAAAATCGGAATGGACGACCAACTGACCACGCACCACCTTTTGCGATTCAGGTAATCCGGTTCCTTTTGAATTGAGCGCGCAGCCCAAGGTACTTGCTACGACAGCCAAAAGGCAGATCGCTATCAAATTTTGTAACCCACGAAACAAAAAAATAATCCTTTAGTGCGTTAACAAAATGCATGTCTCGACAAGTCAGCCAGCTTCCTGAACGGTAGCAAATTCACCTGAGTTCAAAAACGTCATTTCAACTACCTCTCATTTCACTGACAAAATTGATTTTTTTCCAAATCCACAATGAATACCAGACACGCCTCCCAACTTATTGCCCTGCCCACTCAACTCGTTAGCAATGGTTCGTGCTCGGAAATGTTGCCCCGGCAGAGCCTATCTTATGAGTCGGGGGATTAAATTTTATTGCAGGCGGCATCGCTGATTCGATTCCTGACGAAAGGGTGAAGCCTTGCCTAGCTTGTTCAACCTTCCCCCAAGAGACTCTTGTCAGAGAATTTTGCGTCAAACGACGATCCATATTGACCTAAACTGGCAAAACTGGAAGATTCCGGGTATTAATACTGCCTCTATATAACTGTGCGCAACGAGTATCCAAGGAAGGATTACTAATGACCCGCGTCATTGAAAACAACACTCGCCTATCTCATTCCCTCCTATTCTTTTGCGCGCTGCTGATCTTCCCACTTTTGGGCTGCAGCAGTAGCGATGTCGCCGACACGACGCCGACACCGGTAGGCCAAAGTTCGTCAGAAGATAAATCTACGTCAACCGAAACCGTTTCTGTCTCGCCCGACCTGGCTAATCGAAAATCACCGGCCGAGACGAACAAAGCTTCTCTGGACACCACCCCTGAAGACGTATGCCAGAATTTCATGCACTTCCTCCGCGACGGTAAACGAATCGAAGCAGAGAATCTTTTGACACGGACAGCCCTTACCGTAACCACCCAAGCAGGACTGCAACTTGAGCCAATGGGAGGGCCGGCGGCAAATTACAGTGTCAACGAAGTTCGATTTGCAACGAACAAGGCCAAACTAGCCCAAGTCGAGTGCTCGATCGTCGAAACCGTTGACGGCGAAACTTATGAAATGGATGTCGTTTGGCTTACACGCAAGCAGCCTAATGGATGGCGAATTTCCGGAGTGATGCTGGAGCTGGAAAACAGCTCCGTCAAAGATCTTTTGAGTTTTGAAAACATGCAAGACGTTACCAAAATTAAGAACATCGCTGGCTCAGATATCTTGGAAGACGACGCTACGCGCCAAGCTAAATCAAGCGAGCCAACAATTAAGTAGATTTGCCCAAAAGCCTGAGGCGATTGCGGATGTTACTTTGCAAAGTTATCGAACAAGCCAAGCAGTGGTTTAACTGACGGCCTAATCGCAGACCTCAAGCTTAGATGATGCCACTACTTTCTCGATGAACGGGCTTTGCCTCGTTTCGCCGAGCACCCCCGGTGATCTGGCAATCACAACTGGCCTCGATCACCAGTTACCGATCCCCAGCAATAGCCATAGGGCAAATTCGGTGCGCCTATTTATCTTTTGGATCCAATCCGAATTTACTTCGATCCGGATACTTCGGGCGTTTGGGCGGCTTAAAGCCGTTGGACTCAACCTCCTGAAGCATCAGCTCGATCGCCGCATCAAGTTGCGGATCGCCACCATCAACCATTTTGGCTGGGTCGTCGATGATTTTAATATCTGGATCAACACCGTGGCCTTCAATCCCCCAAGTGCCGTCCTTTTCATAATACGCAAACGAAGGCATCGTCACAGCGGTCCCGTCGATCAAACCAGGACCACCGGACATGCCAACCAGGCCACCCCAAGTTCGCATTCCAATTAGTTTGCCAAGTTGATTCTGCTTGAACAGTGCGGGGAACATATCGCCACCCGAGCCAGCCATTCCATTAATTAGCATACACTTGGGCCCCTGATGGGAATCTGGCGGCCAAGTCCAATCGACACCATCTCTTCGGGCCCAGTAGTTGGTAACCGGACGATTAAGCAACTCGATAAACCGAGTTGGGATTTGCCCCCCGCCGTTCCAGCGATCGTCGATGATGAGAGCTTTCTTATTGAGTTGAGAATAAAGCTGGCGAACCAAATCATTCTGTCCGGGAATACCAGTGTTCACCACATAGATGTAACCCACGGCGCCGTCTGTTTTCTCGTCAATGTATTTCCGATTAGCCTCGATCCATGCTCTAAAGCGCAAATTGCTATCGCCCCCCATGGGCTTGATCGCAATCCTTTGATCATCGTCATCCAACGTCGCATCGTCGCTAAGGGTAATCCAAATCGTTTGGCCCGAAGTGCCGACCATGGCGTGATAAGGATTTTGCCTCGTCGTTAATGGTTCGTCATCAATGGCTAACACATACTGCCCCACTTGGGCGCCCGCCATGACTAGAGGATTACGCGCATCAACATCCCACTGCGCGCCCTCAAATAATTCGGCGATTTTGTACGCTTTTCCATCAGCCTCGAAACGACATCCGAGCAAGCCGGTCGTGCTCGACGGCCCAGAAGGTATGTCGCCGCGACCGCGATAGTATGCATGTCCAACATTTAATTCCGAGATCATTTCGCCAATCACGAACCCAACATCGGCACGCGAAACGCAATCATCCAACATGGATTCATATTGATCCCAAACGCCCCCCCAATCAACACCGTGCATGTTCGGATCGTAAAAGAAATCGCGTTCGAGTCGCCAAGCTTCTCGAAGGATCTGCCGCCACTCGTCTCGCGGGTTAATGATTGCAATCATTCCATCAGTCGAAACTTTTTTATCAAGCTTTTGGCCTGACGCGGCATCAATCACGTAGATATTCCCGCGACTCCTTACCATCAACTTTTTTCCATCTCCGGAAACGCCAAAGTTTGTGGCACCGCCGACCACAGTTTTGGCCTCTTTCTTTTCAGCATTGATGTCAAAAAGTTTGATTGCTGAATCTCCCCCGCTTCCGCGCGGAGGTCGGGTCGAGAACAACAACTGGTTCTTGTCATTTATCGCGAGGCCACCAAAGTTGCCATTCCCGACGGGAAGCTGAAAGGAACGTTTTTCGATACCATCGAAATCAATTTTCAATGGCTTGAACTCTTTATCTTTGTCATCCTTATCATTTCCAACCGACTCCCCCGCTTCTCCTTTTTCGCCGCTCTTGCTCGAGTCACTGTCAGACTTGCCATTTTTTTTCTTTTCGTCGTCCCACGTCTCCTCATCAATTTTCGGAAGCATGGGTTGAGCAACATCCGCTCGAAGCGGCATCGCCATTAAAACGCTGGTCTCTGAATAGATAAATGTGGTACCAAGATCCTCGTACTTCGGAGAACTGAAAGACCGATTGCTTTGAAAGAAGATGAAATCACCTTTGTTGTCAAAGACAGGGGCAGCATCATTGAAATAGTTTTTCGTCAGCTGCTTTTGGGTCCCATCTTTGACATTATAGACCCAGATACTACCGACCGGTTGTCGCTCGTTAGAGCCTCGCGCGTAGCAGATCCACTCTGAATTAGGTGACCAATTTGGCTGAATCTGTGCAGCCGCCGCATCCGTATCAACATGCTTAGATTCTTTGGTTGCGACATTGAGAACAAACAGCTTTCCAGTTTTGTCAGCGTAAGCAATATATTTCGAGTCAGGTGACCACGACGAAAGATAGCGATAACAATCGCCATCACTGGTCAACTGGCTCGTATCGCCTCGACCGTCCGACTGAGTCACATAAATTTCGTATTCGCCGGATTGATCTGAGAGATAAGCAATCCACTTCCCGTCCGGACTCCAAATCGGATCCCGTTCGGCAACTCCGCTGGTTTTGGACATGTTTCGCGGACCACCGTTTTTGACAGGAATACTCCAAATGTCGCCCCGCGCCTCAAACACGACACGCTTACCCGTTTTGGAGATATCGGCTGATTCAATAAATTTTGCCGCATCGACGCTCTGGAATCGCAAATCGGGCTGGTCGCCAGGAACACTTACTGAAACAGCTTTTGATTTCCGAGACTTTAAATTCAGCAAATAAAGGTTGGTCCCATTTGAGAAAACGATTTCACCTTCGCCACGAATCCCAGGTCCAATCGAAGGCCATTTGCAGTCGTAACTTTCAAACGTGGTGATCTGTTCACGCTCCCCGGTTTTGGAATCATATCGCCAGATATTAAGTCTTGCCGATTCGCCTGCATCAGAAAGATAATAAACAACGTCCTTGTGCCACATGGGCAGGCTATCTGTTCCTTCAAAATCAGTAATCTGCTTTGAGGTCTTGTCCTTCAAATTGAACAGCCAGATATCAGATGCCATGCCTCCGCGATAACGTTTCCACGTTCGAGTGTCGCGAGAGTGGGGTGTGTAGGCCAGCCATTTCCCATCAGGACTGACCGCTCCGTTTGTTCCATAAGGAACTGCCATTTGTTTGGGTAGTGGTTTTTTTTGAGAGATGGTAAACAGTTGTGATATTCGACCAAGTCCGGAAAATCCATTGGAAGAATAAAGCAACCCTTTGCCATCGGGCATCCAGTCGCAAAGGACCTCTGTGGATGGATGAAATGTTCTCCGCTGGGCTTGTCCGCCTTTGGCAGAAATGACGTAAATGTCGTTGCCACCCTCGTAATTCCCTGTGAATGCAATTTGCTTGCCGTCAGGGCTGAATCTAGGGAAGAGCTCTGCGCCCTCCGGACTGGCCAGAGGCGAAGCCACCCCTCCATCTCGATCGACAATCCAAAGATCATTCGCGTAAGCAAACACAATCTGGCTCTTGCTCACGTCAGGATAACGCATCATCCCCACGGAGGGATTTTTTTGAGCATCGACGCCAGAGGCAAAGACCAGCAAAACTAAAACGTTCAACATTAAGAGATTCGAGAAACTCTTCCTCAACATCAAAAACGTCATGGAAATCTCATCAGAAAAAAACAAGTTGCAAAGATCATCTGAACAAAGCGGGGCGTGGCAAAAATGCTAAAAAAACTCCGCTCATTAAGTTTACCTTCCGTGAACTGCAATGTCTCCTGATTAGTCCAAGCAGTGGCTTTTTGTTCTCGTTCTCTCGGAAGGCTGGTCTCCACATACGAGGCCAATAAATCGCCCCAAACTCGATATTTTGGCTTCGCTGAGATTGGGAATTTAGATTTCACGCATGAAATACAGCCCTAACTCATCCAGCAGACTCGTCGGGTAATAAAAAACAAAACTGATTTGATCCGCGATAGGTGAAATGGATGACACAACCATTTGAAAACATTCAACTGACCCTATCTTGAGAAAAGTTTCCCGAAAGCCAACTGATCTAGCTCTTGTTGAACGAATCAAATCAGGCAGGTGTTGAGCTAAACTTTGAGAGCCAAGAAATTTCCCAATGGTCAATCAACCAAGGTTTCTGGAGCCTCTACCAAGGAGCGAGCGATTCAGCACAGCTTAAGACTTCTAAATGAGCTTTCGAAAGTGGGCTTCCGTTAGTAAACTGTGGCTTTGACAAACACCCATCGGAATGACCTATTCATGGCCACTGAAATAAAACCCAATTCAAAAGCCACTGACATTTCAGAGTCAAAACCCGCCGACCTATCGGAACAAGACAAAATCGCAAAAGACATTCACGTCGAAAGCGAACGATTAGGCAAGAAGCGAGTTCCTCGGCCTGAGGGTGTGACCAAAGAAAGTAAGATCCTCTGGACCTATCTGGGGCCAGTTATCTTATTTCATTTGCTAATACCGCTTGCGTTCTTGCCGTATTTTTTTTCCTGGTGGGGTTTGTTGTTTTTGCCTATTGGCAACTACTTTTTTACTTCAATGGGAATTGGGGCAGGCTATCACCGTTTGTTGACCCATCGTGGTTTTGATTGCCCGAAGTGGTTCGAATACACGCTGGCAACACTCGGTGTATGTAGTTTTCAGGATTCACCAGCCCGTTGGGTTTTGGTACACCGAGTCCACCATCAGCATTCCGACCACCAACCTGACCCGCACACTCCACATGTAAGTGGTTTCTGGTCACACATGGGCTGGTTATTCGTAGATAACCGAAATCTCAGTACTGCCTCCGCTTACGACAAGT
>JAQWLH010000148.1 GCA_029247405.1 Mariniblastus sp. | reverse complement strand
CTTGAGGACGATGACGAGTTTCTTTGATTTGGCCAGCGAGATAGCCTCTTCTTCAAGCTTTGTTCGATTAGTAATTTTGGACCCAATCAACCGCTGGAACTCGCCAGGATGAGGCGTCAGGATGCGCTGACCTGGGTGTTCGGCCAAGTCCGTTTCGGCATCCACGAGCGTATTGATCCCGTCGGCATCGACGACCATCGGCTGTTGAATCTGCTGGTACAGATTTTTGACGATCCATTTTTGTGCTTCTCCACGTCCCAGCCCCGGCCCCAAAGCAATTACATCAGCCCAAGCGGAGTGCTCCAGAAGCGAATTGAGACCTGAGCCATGAAACCCGTCGCCATCATTCTCAAACCCAACCGTCATCAAGCATGGATTGAAGCCGGCGATCGTCGCCTGAATCTTTTCGGGGACAGCCACTTTGACGAGTCCCGAGCCTGAGCGAAGGGCGGCCAAACCGGTCAAACTGATCGCACCAGCCATCCCGACGGAACCGCCGATTGCCAGAATGCGGCCAAAATCACCTTTGTGGGCCTCTCTAGGGCGATCCCGCAAAGACAAGCCCATCGTGAGCCCCAGTTTTCCTTTTGCCACTGGTTCGGCGACAGAGGGCGGGGCAGCATTTGGAACTGCCGTTTTACTGGGTTGCCCACCACCGGCCCCCCTTTGAAAAACAAGATCGGTGAACTGGGCAAGTGTAATCCTGCCTCCACGAAACTTTTTGGCCGCTTGCTGGAAATCGTGTGGATTAATCATGGACATCGTCAAAGCTAAAAAGGTGAACTTAAAGTTGGTGGTTGGTCAGGTTAGCCGATGTTACAAACCAGACGTTTTAACTACAATCGGCAATTCAATTAACATACACGCCCGCTCTGTAGGCCGGCGAATTTTTTAGCAACATACCAACGAGAAAAAGATGACCAGTTGCGTTGTAGCCTATTCGGGAGGTTTGGACACCTCGGTAATTCTTGGTTGGCTAATGGATGAGGGCTACGAATGCCACGCTGTTTATGTTGATCTTGGTCAACCATGTGAAGACCGCGCCGCGATCCTGAAAAAGGCCGAGGATGCAGGTGCCAAATCCGCTCGGATCATCGACGCTCGAGAGGAACTTTGTCGTGACTTTGCTTTCCCCGTTTTAGCCTGGCAAGCAAAATACGAAGGCCCCTATTTGCTTGGGACTTCAATCGCGAGGCCATTGATTTCCAAAGTTTGCCTGCAAGTGGCCCGTGAAGTTGGTGCCAAAGCTTATGCCCATGGCGCTACGGGCAAGGGTAACGACCAATGCCGATTTCAATTGGCGGCAGAGGCATTGGATGCTTCCATCGAAGTCATCGCGCCATGGAGAATGCAAAAATTCCGCGATCAATTTCCCGGCCGAACCGAATTGATTGCCTATTGCGACGAAAAAAACATTCCCGTCAAAGCATCCACGGCCAAGCCCTACAGTAGTGATGAAAACTGTTTGCATATTAGCTACGAAGCCGGCAAACTTGAGGAACTTGATGTCAACGGTGTCGAATCCGTCGATTTTGGAATGGGTGTATCCCCGGCTGAGGCCCCCGACAAAAAGGAAACTGTTTCGATTGATTTTGAATCTGGTGTCCCTGTCGCCGTCAATGGAGAGAAACTCTCCGCGCTGGCGATCGTTGAAACTCTCAATGAGATTGCTGGACGCAACGGAGTTGGACGCATCGACATGGTCGAGAACCGATTCGTTGGCATGAAGAGCAGGGGGGTTTATGAGTCACCCGGAATGACAGTGCTTTATGACGCCCATCGTTACATTGAACAACTCACAATGGATCGTGACCTGATGCATCTTCGGGATCGCCTTGCTCCCGAGGTTGCCGAGATGGTTTACTACGGATTCTGGTATTGCCCAAAGTTTGATTCACTTCTGGCCTTTAACAAAGAAGCCCAAAAAGATGTGAATGGAAGCGTGACACTTGACTTGTACAAAGGCAACATTTCGGTTTCCAAACGGAGCAGTCCCAACAGCCTTTATGACGATCAAATCGCAACGATGGAGGGTGGCGGCACCTACAACCAAGACGATGCCGAGGGCTTTTTGCGAATTCAAGGATTGCCCGGGCGAGTCCAAGCAAGAATATTGCCACGAGAGTATTAAGCCGACCAATTTTGGTTAATTACTCCAAGGCGGTTTTCGCGCGCGGCACAAGATGCAGCGCAGATGGTTAGTTTTCTAACGCAAGTTTCGAGACTCGCCAAGAAACGTTCTTCTGAACCGATGCCTCTCAACCTAGATGGAGCTGAAGATACCCTCGATCAAAATTTGACCTCCGCGGAGGCGTATTCAAGACATTCCCGTCGGCCCAACGTGAACGTTTTCCACCGGCATTGTGAGCCATCGTTCAAATGGTGTCATCGAGAAATCGCTCGGGCGATAGGGGATTTACTGGCCCTTTATAGGCCGCGTGCATCAACCAGATTCTAAGCCTACAATGGACCGAGTTGTAATTGTCATGGAACGAGATATCACTGATGGCATCGCTTGAAAACCCCGTTTTGCAGCGGGAACTTTTAGTTAATCTTCGGATGCCGCGGGCCTTCGTTCTCCTTTTACTCTACCAAGTTCTTCTAGCTTCGGTCGTCTACTTCGCTTGGCCATCCGAATCGTATGTCGACTTGACCAAGAATCCGGGATCAACGCAAACGTTGGTCGATCTATTTTTTCTCGGTCAATACATTCTTGCATCGTTGATGGCCCCCAGTTTTGCGGCGGGCGCAATCTCTGGTGAAAAAGAACGCAACACTTACGAAATGCTGTTAGCCAGTCCCATTCGCCCCGAGTCAATTGTGATGGGGAAACTGGTTGCGGCACTTACGCATTTGGCAATTTTAATTTTCGCGTCACTGCCGATTGTCATGCTTTGCCTTCCGCTGGGGGGAGTTTCATTTTACGAAGTTCTCGCGGCCTACTTGGCGTTGATCGCCAGCGTGATCACATTTGGCATGATCAGTGTTGCCTGCGGAAGCTTCTTCCCTCGCACAAGTGCCTCGCTGGTGGTTTCCTACCTGACCATTTTGCCGTTAGCGCTAATCGGAGTTCTATTCTGGTCATCGCTCAGTGAACTTGGTGAGATTCGATTCCAACTTTCAGTCGCAGTGATTCCCGGCGTGGCCGCCTTTATCACCATTCCACTTTTTTATATTTGTAGTGCGAGGATGCTATACCCTCCCGATTTTGGAAGCGAGGGCAAAGAGGTTGTTGACCTCGAGATGGAATCCGCTCAAGCAGTTGGGCTGGTCATTCAACGCGACCAGTTTCCAGACCGGTTATTCGCCCCCCCCAAGCGTGAAACACTGATGGATGACGGGACTAACCCGGTTTACGACAAAGAAATGCGGAGCGAAATATTTGGCCAAGGCACTTTGATGTTGCGTTTGGCAATCCAAATCAGCATGGTGATTGCGATTCCAGTGATGGCGTGGTGTTTGTACATCCAACGACATCTCGCGCCTTGGTACATCTCGTACGTCGTACTATTTAACATCCTGATCGGCCCGGTCTTTTCTGCCGGCAGTGTCACCAGCGAGCGTGAGCGCCAAACGCTTGACCTGTTGCTGACAACGGTCATTACGCCTTGGCAGATTTTGTGGGGCAAGCTTCTCTCAGGGTTGCGTGTCTCAAGTGTGCTTTCATCCTTTTTACTTTGGCCGGTATTTCTTGCCCTGATCATGGTCTCGGCTTATTGGTCCAACCTGCTAACCATCGTGGCCTACATCGTCATCTTTTGTTTGACCTGTTTAACGACTGCGATGCTGGCGTTGTTCTGCTCGACTATCTTCCGCAAAACTAGCACCAGCTTAATGGCGACC
This sequence comes from Mariniblastus sp., assembly GCA_029247405.1. Taxonomy (GTDB): domain Bacteria; phylum Planctomycetota; class Planctomycetia; order Pirellulales; family Pirellulaceae; genus Mariniblastus. Next base: position 8,175 of record JAQWLH010000148.1, on the reverse strand, counting down.
TACACCGTAATCCTATTGATGTACGTCGCCCCGTTGGCCGCCGCATTTTTCGGAAACGAATACTTCCCCGGTGCTAAAGGGACACAAGTTGTCAGTGCAATGACAGTCACCAGCCCTTTTGCCGCTGCATTTCAGGTTCCCATTTACATGGACGATTTTGACGATGTTGGACAAAACTGGATTCCAGCCGTCAGCGGCCAGGCTCAAATCTTTGGCTATCCGTTAGATGATTTAGCTCACTTCGGCGGCTACGTTACTTTTACATTAACGCTCAACGCGATTCTGTTTGGGATGATGATATGGATGTTTAACTCACGATGGCGAGTCTCAAACTCCACGCAATAAACAGCGGTGCCCGCCGGTTCAAGAGACACATCCCCTGCTGAGTTCGACCCATTTTTTTTAATTATTCGAGGAGAGACAAGTGCTGTTTGATTTGAGACGATTCAAAGCCGCCTTCTCAATTGCAACGATCATGCTCGCAACGATGGTTTGCATTGAAAATACTTCGGTCGCAATTCCCCAAGAACAAGATTTGACCGATCAGAAATCCAGCGAACGCAACTTAACGCTTGACGATTTAGCCGAAGCGATCGCCCAAATGGAATCTGAAGCCAAAAAAATCCCCCAGGGCGTTGACCGTTACATGGGGCGCCGTGTCGCCCAAACCATGCACTTTGCCGGAGCTGAATGGTTAATACGAGACGAACGTGAAAGAGAAGAGCGATGTTCGCTAATGCTCGCCAACCTCGGGCTCAAACCCGGCATGACGGTTTGTGACATGGGTTGTGGAAACGGATTCCATGCCTTGCAGATTGCGAAAATGTTAGGCGATCAAGGACAGGTTGTTGGAGTTGATGTCCAACCTGAAATGCTCGGGTTTATGCGGGAGCGGGCCGAAGAGGACGGGATTGAAAATGTCATTCCAATTTTGGGTTCCTACCACAACCCACGTTTACCTCCTAATGCGATCGACCTAGTCTTGATGGTGGATGTTTACCATGAATTTTCTCACCCAGAGCAAATGCTGCGATCCATTAGAAAAAGCCTGAAACCCGATGGGCTAGTCGTGCTTGTTGAGTTTCGCGAGGAAGACAAAAAAGTCCCGATTAAACCGCTTCACAAAATGAGCAAAGCACAAGTCAACAAAGAACTTACTGCCAACGGATTCAAATTAGTAAAGGAATTTGAGCGTTTGCCGTGGCAGCATATGATGTTTTTCGGAATTGATGCGACGGCGGATAAGCCATCCAGTAAGCGGGAAACCCCCTCCACGAAGACTCCAAAATAGCAGGACTCAAATCCTGTTCTCGATTTCCGTTGACAAGGTGGTGCAACAGGCCGTCATTTTGTATCAGCCTGTCTACGTATCCCCGTACAAAAGACGTGTTCGCCCTCCCAAATTGTTTTCCAACGGCAACCCCGTTATCGATGGCTCCAAAACAAGTTGCGTTGGGCGCAACACGAATGCCACGATTAAAACGTCACGATCAGATGCAACTACTTCTGCCTCGCACGCTGCTTGATGAAAATTGAAACGAGACTCATTGTGCCACAAGCTAATAACCGCGCAAGAACATGATCAGCCCAGCCAGAAAGTTCATCGGAAGATGGCCGTTACTCGATCGCCGCGAGCTACTTAAAAAACTCAACTTCATGAGCTGGAGATCTGACGAGGTAAAACTAATGGTTATCGAGACAATTGCCACCGTCGCAGGGCAAAAACCAAGAACCTTGGGGACGGGCGCAAAATGAACTATGCCGTCTGATTAATCATTCGCCGAATCAAATCGCGTCAAATTAACTTCGAGACGTACCGCTTGCCCAGCACGGTTCACAAGGACTTGTAGAGTCTCACCCGGGCGATACCGAGCAATGTGAAGACGCAAATCTTCAAATGCTTCGATTTTTTCTCCGTTAACAGTCTGGATGACGTCGCCAACTTTCATACCTGCCTTATCCGCTCCAGAGCCAGCAACGACCTCAGAGATCTCACAAGGCAGATCGATCTCACTTCCCTGAAACATATCCAGCGGACCACGTACGCCTAAGAATGCTTGATTCGTAAACGTCATTCGTAAATTCGGTCGATTCTCTTTGAGTAATCTGTAGTCGGTGGTTTCGAATTTACAGCCGGAAAGATCCACATAAGTCAGCTGCTTTAGTCCGGCGATTACCTCGAACAATTCTGCGGGAACTGAAACCTCGTCGAGATGGATTCCCCGAAGTTCAGTTAGCCCCTTCAAGCTCTGAAAATCAACCTCCGCAAAGCCGCATTTCTTGAGTGTCAAACGTTGGATTGAGGGAACTGAATTAATACTTTCGATCAATTCCGTCGACAGCACCTGGTCAGCGAATTCGAGTTCTCTGAGTGCTAAGGACCAGGATGAGTCTTTAATTAAAGTTGGGGTGATTTGGCAATCTTCAATGAGCAACTTCGACATGCTTGAAACTGCCGAGATACGGCTCAACTGCTCCTTCGAAATCGTCAGCCCTCTCAACGTCATTTGGGTCAGATTCGAAATTTCTGAGAGTTTTTCAAAATCTTCGTCGCTTCCTCTCCATTGCTCACCCAGCTCAACAACAACACCTTGCACTCCATCGACGGGAAAAACCATATCACGCCCGGCCCGAATGATCATTCGATTCTGAAATTGAACCGGGTCAGGGCGTGTCTGTTTCATCCCTTCGGCTTTTAAATTGTCTCCAAGCACAAGTTGACGGGCTTTTGCCAAATCGGATTCCAAAATCTCCTTGATTTGCCTTTTCTGTTCTGATTCGGAAAGCGGTTTTTTGCTCTTGCGGATTTGAGATACATCCACAGGTCCTGGGATCAAGTTGAACTTATTGACCTGACCATTAATGATAATGAGATTGCCCCCCCCCACCCATTGCATGTCCTCTGGTTGTGGAATTCGCGGATCGCTCCCCTCCCAAGGATCGACAATTTGAGCGCCTACTTTTCGCAACTGAGAAATTGCTTCCTGCTTTCGTTGGTTTTGCCATTTCGATTTTAGGCTCGCCAAGCGTTGATTCATTTCGGCGTTGTCGCTTTCGAAACGCAATTGCAAAACACCCGCAGCTTTGTAAAAAACGGTTTCATCACCGCCGGTGCAAATGCCCTCAAGTGTTTTCTTGATTCGCCAGCAGCATTCCGGCGAGCATTTGAATGAAGTCAACGCTAAAGGACCGATGGCCTCTTCGCCAATTGCAATCAACTCCCGGGATGCAGTTTCACGAAGATTGAATTCTCTCGAGTTCAGTTGATCAATCAACTTGCCCAAGTCTACTGCCGAGAGCTTGGATTGAGGCGACGACCGACGCGTTTCAACAACGGGCAGAATCTCGGTTTGAGCCCAGTGAGAGGCATTTTCAGAATCGCAACTGCGGTTAGGTTCGGTAGCGCTGACATGGCAAGCAAACAGACAAACACAGAGAAACACACCCATCATGGAACTGAGCATGAACCATTTCAGGCGGTGAAAAAATAAAGAAGGTGACATCATGGACATTGCTAGCACACGGACCAAAACGACGATTCGATCACTATGAATCATCGTAAAGAAGCACCGTTTGCATGTCGAGCCGAACCATTAAAAACGCTAGAAGCGTGACAAACAGAAAAAAGCCGAATACCGGTCTATTTTCACTTAAGAATCGGTAGGGGCAGGTCGATGTAGACGAAATACCGTTGTAGGACATTCCCATCGTCCTATTTAAGTTTCGGAAAGAGAAGGTTAGAGAGTCGAAATGAAGATTCACACAACGAGGTTCGCTTCTATCGAGATTGAGCCAGATGACATTCTATTCTTTCGAAATGGGCTTTTGGGTTTTGAAGATTGCCGACACTGGGTCTTGCTTGCCGACGCAGATAATTCCTCTGTCGCCTGGCTTCAAAGCATGCAACATGCGGATATCGCATTGCCCGTTGTCTCGCCTCGCCGTTTTGTAAATGACTACCAAGTTCGCTTAGAACCGACTGATGTCGATGTACTTCAGCTTACTTCAGTGGAACAGGCTTACGTTTTGGGAATTGTTAGTCGAGATGAAGAAAACCTAACACTAAATTTGAGAGCTCCCATTGTGATCAACCTTGATCGCCGAATTGGCTGCCAAGTCGTAACGGTTGACGCGCAGCCAATGCAGTATGAGCTCGCGACCTTACCAGTGAAACTACGGCGAAGCGCCTAGGGCCTCACTAAGCCTACCAGCTAGAGCGTCAACAAACCCACATGAGACGTCTAATCAGAAGATGTCCCTCAACAGGAGTTTTCGCTAGAGCTTTTGTGCTTTCTCCAAAAGGTTTAAACAGCTTCTTTAAGCGTCATAAGAATCGACACGCCTACTACAACTGATCATGAATCTCTTTTCTTGATCTCAGTCTTTCCAGTCGTCGATACCCTCGAAAGCACTGTCTGCTAGCGAACCATCAGAGTCATCGCTGCAGCAGTTTTGAACAAACGCGGCAAGGGATTGCCCCGGATATGTTTTTCGGGTGCGAGGATGGAAAGGTTTCGATCTTCTCGCAACTTTAACGGCGGTCAATTTAAGTTAAGGAGCCAGCCATGCTGGTCTTGTCGCGACATCGAGACGAAAGCATCATGATCGGCGATGACGTCATGATAACCATCGTTGATATTCGAGGGGACAAAGTCCGCTTGGGGATCGACGCTCCACAAGAAATCCCAGTGCACCGTCAGGAAGTCTACGATGCCATTAAACGAGAAAACCAAAAGGCGAGTCGATTGGGGCCCTCTGAAACACGCGACATCGGCAAATGATTGCGGGCAGGAGCGTTGCGCGGATCTAGATGCCTGATCACGACGCGAACCAATCTCAGCTACGAAAAAGCAAAGAAAAGCTCAGGCCCGAAACGTCTGAGTTTTTTAATGCGCCCACAATCAATGACTTAATGTCCATCCCCTAAGAGATAAATTACTCGGTCCCAAGCAAGTTGGAGACACTGGCCAATAACCGATCAATGGTGAATGGTTTGTGGATGTAGTCATTCACACCAAGTAATTCAGCGTACTCTCGGTGGCGAGTCCCCTCATTACCAGTGATCATGATGACTTTGACGGGCTCCTCAAACACCTGACGCAATCTTTCGAGTACGAGGAAACCGCTTCGACGAGGCATCATCATATCCAAAATGACCAAGTCTGGTTTCTTGGCCTCAACATAGGCAACACCTTGGTTGCCATCGGGCGCGACAGAAACCTGAAAGCCTTCATTGGTGAGGGCATATCTTAGCGACTCTGCGATTTCCCGATCATCATCCACGATCAAAACATGGAGTTTACCCTCGTTTTGGGACGATTTTTTGCTAACAGGCATCGACGTCTCTTGGTATGAAGTCATGTACTATGCCGAAAATTTAAATTGATAAAACAAGAATCGGAATCCGACATTTCACCAGGAAAAGTTTGAGTCAGTTTTCGCGAGATCTCCGTCCAAATCATAGATTTCTCTAATAAATTAGGCAACAAGTGAACGCGAGTTAGACCTAATTTCTGATTAGTTTTCGCCAATGGTTTCCCTATCCCGTGTTTTCCTGGACGCTAACTAGGAATCCTCTACATCGGCATCGAAACATTCAGTGCAGTTTAGATATTTGCCTCGTTCAGTAATACTGATTCGTAGCACTTCTTGATCTAAACGACTTTTATTTTTCCGGTTGTAACGATTGTTACGTTCATTCTGCCAAATATCTAAAACTGATCGCCGGGCTGGCAGTCTGTCGAAGTAAAGGGATGACGACAGGAAGTGCGAAGGATCGCCGTACCAGTTTTTCTCTAACGGAACTGAATGATGTGGCGAGCTTTTTTTTACGGATTGGGAACGACGTTGATCCTTTTGGGGGCTCAATGCCTTGTCGTTGACCACATTGTGGTTGCCGATAGCAGGCGGGTCCCGAGTCTTGTTGCTCGAATCTTGGACAAGATTCCTCAGGAACAAAGTAAGCCGTTTTCATCTACACCCAACCGATCAGAGCAAAGCGTTTGGGGAAAACCAGGTTTCACTGTCGCGCAAGAGTCTCAATTCGGTCCATCTCGCTTCGAATCTCCGTATAACAACTCAAATTCGTCGAATAATCAGCTTTTTGGTCAGCAGGCTGGATTTGGAGGAGCTTTTCCAAATCAACAGAACCAATGGTCCCAGCAAGGAAATCCGCCATTCAGCTTAGCCGGATATAATGGAACGACGGACACAAACTCCGGGGCATTTGGGCAAAAAAATCCAGGAGCGTCGTCCACAACTGGTTCGAGTAAGGCGCAGATCATCAAGCATAAAGACTGGATGCCGTGGTTCTTGCTGGCTGTGGGAACTTTAGTTGTGCTCTACACCAACTCCACAAGTCGAAAATTCTCCAACGACTAGTTACCTGTTCAGCCTATCTCCGGATCACACTTCGCAGGTCTGAAATTTTTACCTGATGTGAAACTGGTCCGTCTCAGCAACGCCCTCACAAGGGCGCGGCCAACTCCTCGAGTTCTCCTGACCGAATATGTATTTTCCAGATGGGAAAACATGCGTCGCAAAAGCAGAAATCATCTCTTGGCTCTGGATTGAGCTTTTATTATTTTGCCTCAATGATCATCCTATGTATTGCGACAAATTATAAGTTTGAGGCCTGTTTCTTCCTCCCTCAGGTTGAATCACACATCGAACAGCAAATAGGCGCAACAACAGATCAGTTTTGTAACAGTTTTACTTGGATCGGAATGGCTTTCCCCACCAGCTCCGCCAACCCTTTCAAACCGAAATTTCGCTGACGATGAATCACCCGGAAAATATGACGCTCCAAGCGACTGTCGAATCGGGCTCAGATTCTGGCAAGACAAAAAATCAAAAACGAGCGCCTCGTTCTCTGTCGGACAATTTTTCGTGGCCCGGACGCATCGCAATTTTACTTGCGGTTGTTTTATCACCTTGGGGATTTGCGAGTGTTCCCTATTGGGCACAGTGTTGGATCATGATTTTGCTGTTGGTCGGACTGGGCTTTTGGTGGTTTGAAACGGCACTGAACAAACATAAGTCACAAATTTTTCCGTATATGTTTTACCTTGTTGCCATCGGTCTATTGATCGGTTTGGTTCAACTGATACCACTCCCCGATTGGATACTCGAAATCGCAACGGGCCGCCAAAAAGATATCTATCGGGAATTTAGTGGCGACCCAAATGCAGCGGTTACGATTTCCATGGATCGTGAGGGAACCTGGCATCAAATTCGGTTACTCATCATGGGAATAACGGGACTACTACTAGGCTGTCGATTCTTTCGAACCAAACGAGATATTATTTTGCTGCTGACGACAGTATCAGCTAATGGGGTGTTGATTTCGTTTGCCGGAATCATTCAAAGACTAACCAACAGTGAAAATCTTTTTGCGGCTTATGGAGTATCTTTTTTAGGGTTTGGGCCATTTGTCAATAAAAACAATGCGGCCGGATACTTATTGATGTGCCTCGCTTGTGCTCTGGGGCTAATGGCAATTGTCTTTTCTAAGAAAAAACGCCCCCAACCGATCCATAACGTCGGTCAATCGAACGCCCAAGCAACCTATTTTCAATTGCTCGAATTCATTTCTGAATTAAACGCAAGAAAAATATCTTTGTTGTTAGTCATCGCTTTACTCTCCATCGGCATCGTCGCCACAATCTCGCGCGGGGCCGTGATTGGCTTACTTGGAGCAGGAATTGCCACCGTTTTGATTTATGGGCTGGCGCGTCGGCCTAAAAACTCATTCATGATATTTTTTCCGGTCGCGGGCCTAGTCATTGCGTTGTCAAGCTGGCTTGGCTTTGGTGAAGCTTTGACCCAAAGGTTTGAAAAAGTTCAATTGGTCGGCATGAGCGAATCGAATATTCGATTCGCTCACTGGAAGGATACTTCGGCGGCAATCGGAGATTTGGGACCATTAGGGTCAGGTTTGGGATCATACCGGGGCGTCCACCGTTTGTACCGTACTGACCATGAAGGTGGAATTTTCGAGTATGCTGAGAACCAGTATTTCCAATCACTCGTCGAGGCCGGATGGGGCGGATTATCGGTTTTTCTTTTAGCTTGGGGGCTTGCCTTCAACTATTTCTCGCTCCTTCTATTCAAGGGAAACTCTCCGACTTCGATTGGCATAGGCACTTGCGGAGTCTTCTGCTTTTTTTCACAAGC
>JAQWLH010000121.1 GCA_029247405.1 Mariniblastus sp. | reverse complement strand
TTCGTTTTTGCTACTCTTCGTGAGAGCAATCTCCTTAAAGAGAGTGCGAACCACGTGCCCACGATATTTCCTTTGGTGTTTAGAAGCTGTTGATTGGCTTTGTGGGGCGGGCCGAGCGGATCTTGGGATTTCGTACCAACTGAAGCAAGCCGAAGAAAGCAACGCCCTTCTCTCTGGTCACCACCAGCAAATTCAGCAGGAACAAGAGCGTGAGAACCAATCGAGAAACGGGAGATTGGAGTCCCAAAAATTTCTCGAAGGGATAACGGAAGCTCCAAATTTGCGTGAGTGTCAGTTCTTCGCTGCTCGCCCTGAAACCGAGGGTAGGCGTTGCGTGACGACGAACGATCAAAAATGAATCAATTTGTTTAAGTTAAGGAAAACACGTCTCGAAACGGGCCGAGGAATCGGCGTTCCTCTGACCAGTCAGTGATGGCGAATGTAATATTTGAAAAAGCGCCGTTGAATTCGTGTTCTATTGCAGATCGAAAATCACTTGCTGTGCGATTGGGGTCGTTAAAAAATGCCCCGCAACCCCACGCACCGAGCACGAGCGTTGAGTATCCCAGTGCTTCAGCGATAGCGAGTAACCGATGAATTCGTTGCTTGAGCAGGTCACCTGATTCAGGTTGACCGATTGAACGCGCATAAGGAGCAGCACAAGTAATAAAACTAAGTCGCCAGAAATGATCGAGAGTTGATCCGTCGTCGGTGCGAAAAACAGGAACCTGGGGTGAATAGATAGCCCAGTCGGTTGAATCCTGTCGGCCACGATTTGCGTGAAATTCGTACATTGGGTCATTCACCAGCGTCTTGTATAGCGAACTCGAACGGCAAAGTGTTTCTTCTTGGGCAAGAGCTCCGGTTAGAAATCCGCCACCAGGTTGAACTCCGTTTGCGAAATTGAGCGCCAGCGGTCCGAGTCCTGACTCTATGAGTCGCTTAGAAGCCGAAAGAGTTGTGTCGTTGACGACTTGAACACGTGTAATTGGAAACCTTGCGTTTTTATTCTGAGACAAGGGTGAGTCAGGCGGAATACTTAGCTTGCCGCGGCAAGCTTTTTCGACATCCAAACTCCAATCAACTTTCTCGCCCATGCTGTTGAGATAATATCCCTGGCTTGAGGCTTTGACAGCGGACTTGCCTAGCCTGAGTGCGAGGTGGCGAGAAATATTCAATTCATATTTTCGGGCGGCTGCCAATTCAGGCGAATCTATAGCTTCCAATAATTCCAAGGTACTCATTTTGCCTTTCCATTTCGGATGGTCCATGGGCGTTGCCGATTTAGTTTATCATGAGTTTATCTGGAGTTGCCGGGTTCGTCAGCGGCATTATTTCGGTCGGATTAAATGACGACTGAAGATCGTGTGGATCTCGCGATTGGGGAGGAGTCTCATCATGCAGGATGATGGAAATGTTGTCGAAGGATTTTAATTATCTTGGCAGGTTTTCTAAGCCTGTGAATGACTAGTTTAAACGGTGCCACTTGGGGATTCTCCATTTGGCAAAAGCTAGATGTCATTTGACCTGTTTTTGAATCATTGCCCATTGCCATCGTGGCAGGCAACGATCGACGGCATGCCTAACGAACGGGTGCAAACGGGGGCCACTACTTGAAAAGGCTCCTCCGGGCAAGCCGAGGGCTATCTGTCTAACTTAGGTTGATCTGGCTTTGTGTTGGGTGACGAGGTCACGCAGCAACCCTTTTTCCCTGATGGAGCGTATGCGTTTGTTCGTCAACTGCTTTGAATTTCAATTCACAGCTAGATTCTAATTTGGCGATGACCTACCATGTTTTGATTGTTAGTTGAATATCTAGGCTCATTTTTGCCGCCGATTGAAACTTAAGCGTGCTTTGCTTGTCTCTGCGTTAATCATTTTTGCGATTCCCAAATTGATGGGCAGAGCTAGGAAGCAACAAACGTAAATATAGATTTGAAAACAACGAGAGAATTAATGATGCTAAATACAATTAAGTGGATGTTGCCGGGCGTGCTAGTTGCAGTTTCAATCATTGGTTGTAATCAACCAACCGTAGCACAAAATCCTGATGATGCGAAAGTAACTCATCAAGTATTCTTTGATGTGAAAATTGGCGACGAGAAACCTAAGCGAATTGTCATGGGGCTATTTGGCGACGCGGTTCCGAAGACGGCAGAAAACTTTCGTGCTCTTTGCACCGGCGAGAAAGGGAACGGTAAATCAGGTAAGCCACTTCACTTTAAGGGGAGTGTGTTCCATCGCGTCATTCCGCAATTCATGCTACAAGGTGGCGACTTTACCAGAGGTAATGGAACCGGTGGTGAAAGTATCTACGGGGAGAAGTTCGCAGACGAAAATTTCAAATTGAAACACACCTCGCCTGGATTACTCAGCATGGCAAATTCAGGTCCGAACACAAATGGCTCTCAGTTTTTTATTACAACGGCTAAAACGGCATGGCTCGATGGAAAGCACGTTGTTTTTGGCAAAGTCATTGACGGCATGGACGCGGTTAGAGCAGTAGAAACTGTCGGTAGTCGTTCTGGACGAACACTAAAGCCGGTCACCGTTGTCGACTGTGGAGAGCTTAAAGGCGACGATCGAGTGAAAAAGTAGTTTCGACAAATACTTGATCAAATCACACAGACACGATGTAAGGTACATCGATGTCGCAGCAGGTCGAAGCGTTCATGTGTCAACTGACCTTGCGCGCTTCCATCTGACTGGTTGATGCCAAGTTGACATACTTCGTTGAAGGACAGAGATTGATCCACTTCGACATGTCGTTGTTCTGAGCCTCATAGAGTCGGGCTGGAAATCTTCCGGAAGCAGCGCCCCGACAACAGGATTGATTGCCTGGATTTCGGTGCGCCTTTCTCTTCTGCTCGTTAGTCTTGGTCCCTTTGGGCACTTCTGCGACTGACTCCCAATAACACGATCAGGCCATTGTTATTGGAGAATGTAATAAGAAGCCCTTGAAGCCCTTGAGGTTTTAATGAAGGATTGAATTTACTGACAATTAGCCGGGGCAAACCATTAATTGATGCCTGACTGATAACGTGTTGGCAAAAGATGATGTTGCAAACCAAATTGCTTACGTGTAACTATGCGTTATAAAGTCTTTTCTATTCCCCCTTTTCTTTTGGTTGTCTAAATAAGGTGTTGCAAAATGACGGGATCTAACACAGCGAAAAATGCAGCGGTCGAAGTGGCGGCATTAGTCGAGCATTAGTCGTGCAAAAGGCGATGCCTGGCATTAAAGGGGGAGTGGCCGGGCTGGTTATTCAGCCCGCGGTCTGGGTTGCCACGGGATCGGGGCCAGATGCTGGAGATGCTTTTATTTATTCTACGGGTGTTGTGGGGGCTTTCGTTGGTGCGATTGTCGCGGTGCCAGCGATTTTGACCGGAGTTGTAAAGGCCGCGGTCGATGACCATACCGGGATGCTTGTTGCCGAGGCAAAAAAAGATGAGTTGGCCAGATACCGAAACGGGATCTACGCGATTGGTGATTACAGCTTTATGGCCAGCGGTGGACACATTCAGGCCATGGCGATCGCTGGCGCCGGAGGCGTGGTTTGGCAGCATCCCAATGGAGTACATCTGTTTATCAAGGATGCCACCGGCCGCCTCGTTTGTGATTTCCAGCCTAAACGCTACACCAAAATTTACGCACCATTGCTGCCGTTGCAACGCGTGGGTAACGGAGTGAGGTGGACCCAGCGATTTAACTCTAAGTGACCGCTCAGAGAGGAGCGGTCCGATGACGGGTTACGTGAATTGATGAGAACTCATGTGGTTTTGGTGAGCGATCTTTATCACCCGACGCATGCGGTCGACAATTCCGATTGATAAAGAAGTTGGTCATTTTGAGGGAGACGCCGCGAGTGAGATTTCGGCTCGGCTTTAAGCAACGGTTGCCTCTTGTCCACGACTTTCATGCGTTCATCCGGTTTCGGAACGTTTGCCTAAGTGATCTTTTCGAAGTGCTTAGGGGTTGCTCTCGCAAAAGTAAGAATGAAATTTCTTTCTGTCGGGCTTTTCAATTCTTATTTTTTAAAGAGCCGGTTGCGAAGCCAAGAAAACGTGGTGTAAAGAAAATAAGGATTAATGCGTAGGGGCCCTCTAAATCGGCGGAATATTTCAATCCGAGTGTCTACCTCATGCTCTAAAATTACCTGACGCGATTTGGCATGATCAAGATCTAATCCACAAGCACTGCAGTAACCCGTTCCATCGGGCAGAGGCTCCTTGCATCGTAGGCAGGTCCTAGCTTGGTCGTTCATCAATTCCTCTGTAAACCTTTTTGAAACCGTAAATTCGTTATGAAAGTTGACGATAGCTGTATATTTTCGATGGGCCGTCGGATTTAGGACCAATCGTATCACTGACTTCCTTTCGCTTTAAAGCGAGAAATATTTATCAATCTTGGCGTTTTCTACAACGTTTGGAATTAAAAGCCGGTGAAATCTTGGACTTTCGCCCATTTGTTTATGTCGGGAGTGATTGAGTCAGCTGCTGTCTAGGTCTTTTTTTGTCGGAAAAACGAGGTTCAGAGATGGTTGTTTATAGCCGAAACGCGTAAGGCTTTTTCGTATTACCGAAGGTGCAATTGAAAAATTTGTTACCTAAAGGTGGTGTTTGACATCACCCACGTCAGCACGCGGTAGAGGAGACTGAGGATTTCCCAATCTCCATTCTCAGCGTTGGGCGTTGGCATCTCGAGCCACTGCATTCAAAGGCAAGTTCAGCAAGTGAATACACTTGGGGAATTACCAGTAGCCTCTGTCGTGGTAGACGATTCCAGCATCGCGATCGAAGTAATACGTAGTCATGGCTCCGCTTCCTTTTGATGGGCTGTAGTACGTCATTGCATTGTTAAGTGGTTTCCATCCGGCACGCTTAAACCGCATCGCCATTTTTTCCGGATTGGCTGGCTCGCCTTCACCATGCATTGATTGGCGGTCATGCGCCGATTCTTCTTTCTTGGCTTTCCAAAGGCTGTCCAAAAACTTCATGAAATCGGCTTCTGACACTTTGTATCGCGCATAATGCCCGCCACGTTCACCGAGAACAGAGATCTCGGTCGCTTGTGGTGGCAACCAGGGTTGGAATCGAGGGTCAGATATTTCAGCTGTGGTTTTGAAGGTGTGTTTACCGGTCAAGTTTACCACACTCGCTGGGGCTTTGGCGGTTCGAACCAATGCGTTGCCGCGCACTAACTGCCCCTGAGCCAAGTGTTTAATGTTCTTGACCGAGATCGATCCGTCGGCAGCTACCACCATTTCAAAAGATTGTTTTGGTTTTGACTCATCTTTTTTTGGCTGATTCGGTGCCATCGCACCGAGCCCGTCTTCTTCGGTCCAAGTAATTCTTCGGGATGATAAATCCCATTTCCCCGCAAACATAATTGGCTTAATCGCAGGGTTATTCTTTTCTATTTTCTCCCTCGGGTTGGCGGGGCCAATTCGAAATAACCTCAAGTCAAAGGTCTTTTTATTCCAGTTGGGTGAGGCCATTACGACCCAAGAAAGGGTTAAGTCTGGATCTTTAGCCGGCCAGCCCAAGGATATTTGCCACATGGATATCATACCGGCCTGAGGATTACCTTGAACCGATAGGTTGCCCTCAAAGGGAGTGGTCGATTGTCCATCAGACGTTTCGCCCTTAAACGACCAAGTTCCACGGGATTTATTGAGCCCTTCAAACAAGGGGATTACATCAGTCGATACACCTTCGGGTACCTGGTTGTATCCAAGGTCCTGCCAGGGGCTTGGCTTCGCCTTGGATGGTGAAGGTGATTGAGCGCGAACAACCGATGTTGAGAATAAAACTGCGGCAGTAACGATTGCTAAAGCGGTGAGTGTGTAAGGTTTGTTGTTTTTGTTTAAGTTCATGTTAGTCAGGGATTAATTGTGATGAGGCGGGGGTAGGGCCCGCGGAACGATCCATTTTCTCAGGCATTAACTGGTTCAGATAACGCATTTTGCGTGTATCGGCTCAAGCCTCGATAAGACAAGGTTTCCAACTTGCGTTGGCTTTGTAATGCAGAGTAAACTAGATTGGAATGGTGAACAAGTGGTTTCTTTGGCTTTTCTTAATTCAGAGAGGGGAGCACAGCATGTTTCGTCTTTGAGTTGCCTTTTGTAGGGCATTGTTGTTCGTTATTTCCATGTCTTTGATTTTGTTCTCAAGCCGTAAGCGAACAATTCTCGGCAAAGCTTTTGAACCCTATCCATTTCAGTGAAGCCTTGAGTAGGCACAAACGAATCAAGCAGTTGAGTTTTGGGTGACACGAGTTGGTCGCGATTCAATGGTCCGAACATCTCCAGCAATCTATGGGGAAGCCAAAATTGACAATCCCGAAGAGAGCCTTTGCTTTGCGAGGAAGAGAATGATGCGCCTGTATTCGTTATGCTTTTTTGACGGCGGCCAGCTTCAAACGCCGCATAGAAATTGTAAGTAAACTTATGAGAAACCCCTACAGGTCCTCTGACGCACAGGCGACGAAGCTAATTGCGTCATCAAGTGATCTTGAAATTTCGCGTAGGCCCATAACGTTGTGGCTACTGCTTTTGTTGTTTTCTCTGACGGTGGTGTTGGCCTATATCAACCTGATTCAGGAGGAATCTGTAGGTCCAATCAGCCGAGATGTTTCTACCTTTTTTATGATTTGCGCTCTTGCGCTCTTGC
>JAQWLH010000117.1 GCA_029247405.1 Mariniblastus sp. | reverse complement strand
TCGGATGTCATCGCCGGCGCGATACTGTCTGATTTCTTCAAAGTTCAATCCGCGTCCGCGAATGCGAGACGCATGACGCCCGGAAAGTAAGCTGTGCATGGGCTGTCGCGGCAAGAAAGAAAAATCGCGAGCAAAATGTTGAAGCCGAACCAGCTGGTGCAGGTTGACATGGATACGTTCATCATCAAGTTTTTTTTGTTGGCGAATTTTTTTTGCCTGAGCGGCGTCGCGCTGAATATTAAGTGTCGATTTCATGCGACAGCGACCAGTTGAAGGATTTTTGTCAAAACCTGGTCAGCCGAAACGCCGTCGGCGCTGGCTTCGTAGCTAAGCATCAACCGGTGTCGTAAGCAATCATGAGCCATTGCGCGAATGTCGTCGGGAGTGACATGATCCCGACCACTCCACCAAGCATTGGCGCGAGCCGTTTTATCGAGTGCAAGTGAACCCCGAGGGCTGGCACCAACTTGAATCCAACGTCCGAGGTCGGCGTCAAGTTCGGCCGGTCGACGCGTGGCGGCGATGATGGCAACCACGTATTTTTCCATGGCTTCAGAAATGCCGACTTGAAGTATTTCTTGCCGCGCTTCAAAGACGGCTTGCTGCGGAATGATTGGCGGTTTTTCAGAACCTTTGGTGGAGGATTCGCCTCGGACCAAACGAATGATTTCAAGCTCCGAGGCATCGTCTGGGTGGTCCATGGTGATGTGCATCAAAAAACGATCCATTTGGGCCTCCGGCAATGGGTAGGTGCCCTCCTGTTCGACCGGGTTTTGTGTGGCCAGCACCATGAACAGCTCTGGCATTTTGTGAGTTTTCCCGGCAACGGTGACCTGTCGTTCTTCCATTGCTTCCAGTAGAGCAGCTTGGACTTTGGCAGGTGAACGGTTGATTTCATCGGCCAAAATCAAATTCCCAAAAATTGGACCTGGCTGAAATACAAACCGCTCTTCCGCTTCTTCGCCGAGGTAGATTTCAGCACCGGAAACGTCCGAAGGCAGCAAGTCTGGAGTGAATTGGATTCGGCTGAAATCTGATTCCAGATTTTTAGCCATCGTCTTGATTGCACGTGTTTTGGCGAGTCCCGGTAATCCTTCAAGCAGGGCATTGCCATTGCATAGCAGCGTCAACAACATTCGGTCGACAACTTTTTGTTGGCCAATGATCGAAGCATTCATTCGCCGTTGAAGTTCTTTGATCTGTTCCAAAGCCGACATTTGATTTTGTTCCTAGCGAGAAGTGGTTGTTTTATTATTGTCTGTTGGTCGGGTTAGTGCAAAACCCAATGGGTTGTTCATTGGGCACCGTTGCAATGGAGATTGCATGCTTGCCCATCGCGACAGATGGCAGAAACGAAAAGTAATCGATTAACGTCTGGGTACAACGTAAGCCGTCGAAGCAAGAACTCAAGCGGGCAAAAGCCGCCTTAAGGTCCAGCAGTTTGAGACGAATTGTTTTTGTTCTTCAGGTTGGTTCGGACGGTGACATGAGCGAGTCACGGAAGTGAGCGGCTGGATGATCTCCATCAGAACTGGTGGAAGTATTTCAATCGAGACGTGGTTGATCGGCTTGGTCATGAACAGAAAAACGCCTCGCGAAATTGCGAGGCGTTTGGTGATTTCGATCCAGTAAAACAGATAAGAGGACCTATCTGTTTCCACCTTCTTGCAATTTACTCAAGACTTGGTCAAGAGCGAAGCTTCCCGGTTTTTGTCGCGGTGGGAACTCTTTATAGGTTTCCAAATGCTTGGCAACGTAAGCCTGTGCGGGAACTAAGGCGAAAATTCGCTCGAACCGCCAAGAGTCGTAATCGCCAGCTTCATGGTCGGCCCGTTCAAAAGGATCGGTACGCAGGCAGAATAGTTTGGGGACCCGTAACGTTACCATCGGCTCCTGCCAGACGTCGAATCCATGAGCTCGCTGTTCCTGAAAAACAAGCTTCCAGCGATCGTATCGTAAACCGCACAAACTGCCGTCATCGGTCCAGTAAAAGAATTCTTTCCTTGGCCATTCTTCAACCTCTCCGGTAAGTCCCGGAACTAAATTGTATCCATCCAAGTGGACTTTGTAGTCGCGACCAATGGCCGAGTAGCCCTTCAACAGTTTTTCCTTGATGTTGGGTTCGCCAGCGGCGGCCAAGATAGTAGGAAGCATGTCTTCGTGCGAACAGATTTGGTTGTTGATGGTGCCAGGTTTGATTTTGCCGGGCCATCGCATCACGCAGGGGACACGGTAGGCGCCTTCCCAGTTTGAGTTCTTTTCATTTCGAAACGGAGTCGATCCGCCGTCAGGCCAGCTGAAACACTCAGCGCCATTGTCAGTCGAATACATGACAAGCGTGTTGTCACTCAAGCCGAGTTCGTCCAGTTTGTCGAGGACTAGCCCGACGTGGCCGTCGTGCTCCACCATGCCGTCGGGGTAAACGCCCAATCCGGTCTTACCTTTTGATTCGTCTTTTAGATGCGTAATGACGTGCATTCGAGTCGAATTCCACCACAAGAAAAATGGTTTCTTGGCTTTGGCGGCACGTTCCATAAAGTCGAGAGCACCCGCGTTGACTTCTTCGTCAATCGTTTCCATCCGTTTGATTGTCAGCGGTCCGGTGTCAGCGATTTTACCATCCGCTGATGACTTGATTACGCCGCGTGGCCCATACTTCTTTTTAAATTCAGGGTCCTTGGGGTAGTCAGGGTGCTCAGGCTCTTGCTCGGCATTGAGGTGGTAGAGGTTTCCATAAAACTCATCAAATCCGTGATTCGTTGGCAAGTGGACATCACCGTCACCTAGATGGTTCTTTCCATACTGAGCGGTCATGTACCCCTGTTTCTTGAGGAGTCCCGCGATGGTTGGATCGAGAATCGACATCCCCTCTTTGGCTCCCGGCAGGCCGACTTTTAAGAGTCCAGTCCGAAAACCACTCTGGCCCGTGATAAACGTAGAGCGACCAGCTGTGCAACTGTTTTGGCCGTACCAGTCGGTGAATCGAACGCCAGCCTTTGCAATCCGATCGATGTTGGGAGTTTGATAACCCATCATACCGCTGTTGTAACAACTGGCGTTGTTCCAACCGACATCATCACCCCAGATTATCACAATGTTGGGTTTTTCTTGCGCGAAACTGCTGACTGCTAAAATCAGTAGCAAAGCTATCGCAGATGCAAAAGTGTGTCTTTTCATTAGGCTTCCTTAAGAACAGATGAACACGACTGAATCGCCTGAATACGACGCAGAGGTTAAAGTCGAACCTCTCACTCAAAAGGGGACAGTGTGTGCGGGAATCGCACTTGTTTTAGATTGAATGGACGAGCGTGGAACCGGTTTGGCGAACATGATGCACGCCCTTACGTTGGATCACGGATTGGTTCCGACAATAGTTTAATTGGAAATATGCTCAAGCAAAAGAACAACGCTGATAATTCCTTAACTCAGTGGGAAAGATTATTCGGATGGGGACACCTTGGAGAAGGTTGAGGTTCCTGACAAAGTGAGTTCAGAGGATTCGATGAGGTTGCGATCAACGGTTATTCGATTGACAGCCAAATTTGCCGATAGCTGGTCGTAATGCTGGACCACGATCCTAGCTGCAGATCATCAAGAGGCGCATGTCGCCGGAGTTCCCACATCGTGATGTATTGTAGTTATTTGCTTTATTTAAAAGGTCTGTCCATTGAATACTCAAAAACCAAGTCAATCGAATGAGCGTGGGTGATTGGCGATTTCCCGTTTTAAATGTCGGTTGGCGATCAAGTAAAAGGCGATCGACATTGCCGGAATGACTAGCCCAAACGCCAGCCCAGCACCGGTAGCACCGTAGTTCCTAGAAAGCAACCAAGTAAAGGCGATCAGCGCGATTCCTGCAAGACAGTTGATTCCCAATACGGTTTTTAATTTGTCAGCAAACTTTAGGTATTCAGGGGCCATTGAAAAAAAAGTGGTTGTGCAAGTGCCGATCGACATAAAACAAAGTGCGGCGTAGCCGTCAACAAATTCGGGCCCAAACCAAGCCAAGATTTGTTGACCAAACAGAAACATGACACCTAGATAGGCCAAGCAAGCTGAGCCGATTAACAACGTTCTGTTTTGCTTTAATCGAAGTGCGCGACTCCAATTGTTCTGCCCCATGATCAGCGCTAATTCAGGTTGATAAAATTTGTTCGTGGATTTGCCAATTAGCAAGACTAAGCTGGCAACTTCAAATGCAGCGGCAAATCGGGCAACTTCAAGATCATCAATTTTCGCGGCGTCCAAAACGATGACGCTGATCTTAAAAACCCATGACATTAAAAATGCGATTAATGCGTACCACAGACAATTTCGAAACCACTTTTGTGTTTGGAATTCAGTACGGTGGGCTAAGGCCTCGGCGGAAGCTGTCTTAAAAAACAGAAAGACTGCGGAAATCAATCCAACTATTCCTCCGAGGCCGAAACAGATAATTGCGGCGGATGGACTAACAGAACCCTGATTCCAGTAGATGAATAACACAAGTACAAAAGAAGCTGCAGGGCAAATGCCACGCATAATCAACGATCCGATGATTGCGGCTCGATTAGCCATCACCCACTCGGCCGCAACAGCGCCTAGTGCAGTGGTCGGTAAAAAAAGTACCGCGAAACCAATTTCATGATTTCCAAGTTTTCCGTCAATCCCATATTCGAGACTGATCACGACCGCCCCGACCAATAGACTGCATAGCAGCACGAGGAGCAGGCCAAACCGCCAGTAACCTGCTGCCAATCCCCAAGCCTCACGGCCGATGAAATCCGGGATAACACGCATGGCGTATTTTCCAGTGCCCATTTCGCAGACGGTTCCCATTAAGGTCAACGAAGCGATCGCAACGGCGTATTTTTGGAAGCCCTCAGGGCCAAGGAGGCGACCCAGAAAAATCGAAAATGCAAATCCAATAACGGCACAGGTGATCGAGACAGCAATCATCAAGATTGCGTTCCGACGGTCGTTGGATGTCTCGGCGTGATCAGTCAAAAAGGTTTCTCAGAAAACGCACAAAGAACGGTAGTAAAGTCACCTGACACAGATGGGGTACAACCCGAATTCACATGGTAACTAGCCCGCTGCGGAGTGGCTATCCAAAACCTGTCATTTAAGTTTGCCTGAAAGATGCCGAGTGTTCAGCCACCCTTTTGAAAGTCAGAATTTAGACGTTGCGTTGAAGCTTGAACTTTGGTGTCCCAACCGTCAATTTGAATTCCTCGTCGGCAATGATCGGAACTGTACGCATCCGCATCACTTGATTGGAGTTAGCCCGACACATTTTGAGTGCCAACCAAGGGTTTTGATGCATCCGCTGCTTGACTTAACCCCGATCGGTAAAGGCAATCTGGAGATTTTGATGAGATGAGCCTTTCGAATCTTGGTAAACACTGGGCATCATTTGTGGACGTGATGTCCAGAGGGAATCGCCTAACCAGAATCTTGCCTATCTTTCCTGACCCGCAGTCCCCCCCGTTTGCGGTCAAGGCAAATCCAGATTGTCATTGAATGGCCGTGGATAAACGATCTGACATATCCCGATTAACCGTCATAACGGGAGTCTTTGTCACCCCTTACGATACCGGAAAAGTTCACCAACGAACACAAGATGAGCCGTGCTTGAAAGGCACGTCGATCGGTTTGTCGCATTGGGAATACTTGCGTTTCAAGTGTGTCAACGGATTCAAATTCGTTGGGTCCAAGCGAGTGCTTGGGCCGAATGCTGAGAATTTGGATTTTCAGATTGGTGTCTTGTGATTAATGTTCGAATCGCCTCATATTTGACAGCAGCAATCTCAGTTTTGAATTCGATGGTGAACGTCTCGTGACTCATGTTTCTTTGGAAATTGCTGTTAAAAATGCCTTTTGCCGCGGCGCGATTATTTGCCTCGCGATGATTGTTTGCAGCTCATGGGTGGTGGGGCAAAGTCCGCCGGCGGATGAATTGGGCAACCATGATTGGCTGGTCGGTTCAAAGATTGAGGAAGGGCCGGTTGGTGAAATCGAACCCGCTGTGGAAAATTCCCTTTTTAGTTCGAAGGATCATTCTCGGCTGAACAACGGCGTGCTCGCGAGTCAGGGTGTTTCCCTTAACGAAGTCACCTCTGAACTGTTTGCGGGAGCCAAAGTCGGGTACGACGAAGGTTTTTTGATTGGCACCAGTCAAGCCATGAATTTGGAGACTGATAATTTGCCTTTTCAAATGAAGGTCAACGGTTGGGGACAGTTGCGGCTAACCAATTTTGAGTCTTCCAACTCAGCAATAAATGATCAAAAGCAATTTCAACTGAAACGCGCTCGTGTTATTTTCTCGGGCAGCGCGTTCACCGAAGATTTCTCCTATCTTTTCCAGTTGGATGGTCGTAGTAGTAGCGGTGACAACATGCGACTGTTGGATTATCTGTTGACGTACGATCTGGGGCATCACCGGTTGGGCTTGGAGACGGGGAAGATTGGATTCAAGACAGGCAAATATAAGATGCCTTTTCATATGGCTCGTCAGCTATCCACCCGGGAGATTGAGTTCACTGACCGTTCAATGGCAAGCACCTTCTTTGACGTTAACCGAAGTTTAGCGTGGGGCTTGTACGGACGTATTGATCGTACTCGTGTACCGGTTCATTGGGAGGCGGCGATCTTTAATGGCCTGGTTACAGGCGGTGCTGAAACCGGAAGTAGTGGCCAACTCGATAATAATTTTGCCTATTCGACGAGGCTGTTTTGGTTTCCCACTGGAGACTGGGGCACAGGAGAACTCGCTGATTTCGAGGGTCACTGTCGTCTTGCCACTCGCGTTGGTGTCGGATTTGCAAATTCAACCGTTGATGAACTTGGTGAAACAGAATTCGGATCTGTTCGGGTCGTGGATTCGGGTGGAAAATTGGCAAATCAATTAGCGGCCCCAAATTTTTCGAGCGAATACACGGTCAGTCTGTACAGCATTGATGCATCGATGAAGTACGCGGGTTGGTCAATGACCTGCGAATATTACTTTCGCCAAATTGGCGATTTCCAGCCAGCAGCGGTTCCTGCGCTCAACCTGTTTGACCATGGTCACTGGTTACAAGTGGGGAAATTTATCGTTCCCAATGAACTTGAGGTGCTGACACGTTGGTCACGGGTCAGCGGAGATTCTGGCACGCTGGGCGCTGGCAATCAAAGTGCCGAGGAGATATCAGCCGGGTTTGCTTGGTATATTCGTGACCAACATGCAAAGTTCACGGTCGATACGACCTACCTCGACGGCGCGCCCATTTCTTCTCAAGCACTCGGGATTGATCCGGGGTATGCGGGTTGGCTGATTCGGACGCAAATTCAGTTTGCTTTTTGATTTTGTTCTCTAATCGGTATTCATTCGCCGTAGGCTTCCGTCAACCACTCGATTATTACGCGGATGAAATGACGACTCTCAAGACAGATGCGCAGATCTACATCTCTGAACTGACCCAGCGTCCTGCCATCAATTCGGCGAGGGGTTGGGTCGAACGGTATTGTTGAAAAATGATTTTCGCAATCGATGCAATTGGTGTCGCCAAAAACATCCCGATGACTCCCCAAACCAAGCCAAAAAGCATCAGGGCCAAAAGCAGGACGACTGGGCTAACATCGAATGATTTCCCCATGATCCTCGTCTCGATCACGTTACCGCTAATAAACTGGATAGCCGCCACCATCAGAAAGCAGATGATCGCAGAGTAAGGTGATATTTCTGCATTGAGAAGTAGAAAAGGGACCGGCATGAGCGTTCCGATCAGCGGACCGAAGTTGGGAATGAAGTTCAACAGAAACGCTAGAAAACCGAACAGAATTGCCAGTGGGACGCCAAAGAACCACAGCACAAGGCCAAAGGCTAAACCCGTGAATGCTGAAATAACCGTTTTCATTACCAAGTATCGCCGTACCTGTACCTCGACCTCTCGGATGATTGCGGGTGTCCGTTGTTGACCGTGGTCCGGAGTTAGCAACAGGAAAAAAACAAAAATCAAAATCAGCACACCGTAGGACAACAAGCTTGATAACGAACCCGCGAAGCGAAGGAGTTGGCTTTGCATGAATTTCGAGGCGGAATTGAAAAATTCCGCGATGGCTCTTTTGGCGTCCTCCGCCGCCATTTCAAGATCATTGCTGGTGCCCGAATCTGATTCGGATGAGCCCGTTGCTAGGTCAGTCTCTGGGGGGCGTAATTCGTGGTCTTCATGTTCAAGTAAGCGGTCCCCCACCCATTGAGCAATCGCGTTCAACCTCGCCTCGTAAGCTCCTGAATGCCGCGTCAAATCATTGATTGATAGCCACGTGAGTAACCCAAAGCCAACTAGCATGATCGTCCCGATTGCAAATCCGACTGCAAATGAAACATAGCGATTGAGTTTTAGTTTCTTTTCGAAGAAATCGAGGATTGGTCGGACACCAATCGCAACAAATAAAGCGATCACAAACGGCAGTAATACCGTCTTCAGAAAGAATAAACTAAATCCAACGGCAATGGTTGATAAAACAACGAGGCAAACCGTTTGGGTTTTGTGCATGGTGTTCTATCCGTATTGAGATTGACCCTATTCGGGCCCGTGTGGGTTTTTTGATTTTGTTGCTGCAGATGATTCTTGGGTGAACCACATCCGTTGTACCAAGACAAACAAAAGTGCAGCGCTCCAACCAAAGAGCATGATGCCGTTCATGGCTTCAATTCCGCAGATGATTCGCCAGCCTGGATTAAGAACAATATCTCCATAGCCTAGTGAAGTATAGGTTACGGATGAAAAGTAGACGGCCGATTCGAAATCTTCAAATTGATCCACTCCCGCAAAATGTCGATAAGCCACAGCCCAAAGCATAATATCGGCAAAGTGTTTGACCGCGAGGGCGCTTGCTGTGAAACCGAGAATAACGGGCCTGACGCGACGACCATGTCGCTTATGTGAGACCATGGCGTATTTTTGCAACAGATAAACAATAAAAGATGTCGCCATTGCATGGAGGGCAACCGTGATTGTAATTCCAGAAATACCTATGATAAAAACGGGGATCATCATTTTCCGACACTGGAGTTGCAGGTGAGCTGGTGCCAATGGTTTGGCTCCACGATTTTTTGGCCCAACAAGTAGGTGTTGCCAATTTATGACCTCTAGGATAACAACTCGACAAACTCCGTCCTAGTGAAAAGGGTGATCAACCAACGTTTCAATCCTGATTTCAGCGCCCTGACCGGGGATTTTGAATCGGTGCACGAGAGATTGAAGCAGCGATGCAAGTCCTTCCCGTACGTGGGGTCAGATTTGATTGTTTGACCCGTTGAACTCAAAGCTTGAAGGTCCCGAAAGGGTTTGATCGTATCTGGCACTCCGCAGGCGTTACGGTGAGTTCTGCCTTGGAATTGTTCCATTTGATTCGGTCTGCAATTCATTCTGAGCGCCCGAGCGATTTGCAAATTGCACTGGAAAATCCATAGATTGGGTGTTGGTCGAATTAACAGGAGTGGAGCCCTGGGTGACTCAATGCGTCCGTTTTGTTTTCTGAATTATTTGGCCCGTTAGATTGGAAAGATTTAACTCCTGTGCGGGTTTTGACGATATATCGGGTACTACGCCTTTAGGTCTTGGGAGCAAGTCATGCGCGCAATTATTGCCTTTCTACTATTTGTTGTTCTTGCGATTTCCGGTGGCGATGCCTACGGCCAGACGTTTGGTGTCGAGCTGCACAATACGCTGATGCCAGCTTCTAGTGGAATGGGTGGTGCAAGCTTTTCCCAGCCGCAGGATGTGCAGTCGGCGATCTACGGAAATCCTGCGACGATGACTCAGTTCGAAGGAACGCAATTCTCGTTTGGAGGCGGTTGGGCGGAAGCCACGATCAACGTCGACCAAACAAAAGCTTTGCCGTTGATCGGCATTACTCCATTCAAAGCAAAATCCAATGCTCCGGGATCTGCTTTGGGGAATATTGGTATCATTCACGGGACGAATCTGATGGGAATGCCAGTGAAAATGGGGCTCGGCTTCATGAGTAACGCAGGGCTGGGTGTGGATTACCGTCCCAACCCTGAATCCAATGGAACGCACGCTTCATTACTTGCCCTCGACGTAGTCACTTCATTTGGAATGCAGGTGTCCGATCGAATGTCGGTTGGTGGTGCATTTCATCTGGGAACTGGAGTGATGGATGGTCCCTTCGTGGCGAGCAGTTCATCGCAAACTGATTATGCGGGTCGTGGTTCATTGGGATTAAATTTCATTCTTGCACCGGGAATTACTCTGGGTGGATATTACCAGAGCAAGAAAAGCCATACGTTTGACGACCTTGTTCGATTTGGTGCGGGTCCGTTTCAAGACATGAATCTCGACCTTCCTTCCAATATTGGTTTTGGAATCGCTAATCAAAACTTAATGAACGGTCGATTGCTGTTGGCAACCGATTTGTTGTTCAAGAGTTACAGTAAAGCCGATGGGTTTGACGCGATCTACGATGACCAATGGGTGTTCATGTTTGGAAGCCAGTACATTGTCAATCAACGGATACGAGCAAGAATGGGTTATGCCTACAACACAAACCCAATGCTGGATCAGGTGCCAAATGAGATTGGTGGCATCATTCCTGTTGGCGGCATTCCAGCGGTCAATTTTATCCAGGGCCAATTTGCTTCGATCTCTCAGCATCGTCTCACTGGAGGACTTGGCATTCGAGATATCATGCCGAACGTCGATTTGGACTTGAGTGTTGGCGGTATGTTTCAGGGTGACCAGGCCTTTGGAAGTACGCTTGTAGATGTAAAAAGCTATTGGTTTGCTTTTGGATTGAGTTGGCGTTGTGGACCTGCGGCAGGAGGCGACTGTTGCACTCCAGCGTATAATTCAAATGAAGTTTCAATGCGTTGAATTCAATCAGCAACCGTTGAGTAGTCTTCAGTGACGTAAGTTGATTGAATTTGCGAGATGGTCTTTTGCTAGATGCACATTGCGGTGCGTTCGCCTTGCCTTGAATGGGCTGTTGCTCCTGTTGGCTTGCACCTTCTTCTGGTGAGGTAGGTCCGCTGGGTTTTTCTTTCACCCGTAACGAACGGACCGTTTCCGCGGCCAATTTTTATGGAGATTGGTCAAAGCAGTCGTTGGGTCTTCAGCCAGCAGGTTCTCGATTGCTCAAGCACTTCGAACAGGGAAGGGGATTGGGCCGATCGCCCGAGGCGTCGTTGGCCTCTGATCCCATGCCCCCAAGTTCGGTGCCCCTAACCATCCCGCACGGTGCAACATAAAAGCCAAGCGAGCGATCGAATTGCCTGCCAGTGTCGTGCTTAAACTCAACGGAAACGCCGTAGTTAACCTCATCCGATTAATTGGCCGTGCACTTCAATCAACCCTGAATGATGGGGAAAACGCGGGCACATCTCATGTAACTGGCATAGTCATGCTCAGAACCACGCCTTGGCAAAACTAGCTGGTTCATTGCGGCAGAAATACTGGAACACTTTTAAATCTTGAGTTATTATCAAGGTGAAATTTCCCCGCGAACACACATCAAAATTGAAACAATGCCCTACCACTTTGGAGAACCTATGAGAACCCTGACCTTGGCAGCCGTTGCCTTCGCGTGCATTTTATTAACGACTGCAAAGGTTGATGCCCAACACTCAAACTCTGCAGTATGGGTGCCGTCGTCGGCGAATTCCATCGCCATCGTGAATTCCAGAGAGATCCTTGAAAGCGAACTTGGCAAAGCTAAAAAGTGGAAGACCGAACGGTCTAATGCGTTTCGTTCAGGAGCAGCATTTTTTCCACCCAACACTGAGCGAATGCTTCTTGCGTCTCAAATGGATTTTCAATTCATGGAGCCGATTTGGAACGTTGGAGTTTTCGAAATCAACAAAGGTTCGATCGACATCGTTGAAGTCTCAAAACGGATCAAAGGAAGTCTGGATTCGATTGGTGGGATGGACGCTCTTGTTTTGCCAAGCGATGCGATTCTTGTCAAAGTTAATGACAAGACGATCGTTTCGCATGCACCTGGGAATCGCCAGATGACGTCGCGGTGGATTAAAAGTAAATCGGGTGGTACGGCCAACCTTTCTGAATATCTCAGCGAAGCGGTTCAATTTGCAGATGCTAATGCAGATATGATCGTTGCTTTTGATTTGGATGGTGTCGTTGGAAAAGATGAGATTGAAAAACGGCTTTCTGCCATGACCATCATTGATCAATCTAAACTTGCTCAGTACTCCAAATCAATCGCGTCTCTGAAAGGAATCACCCTTGGCGTCTCGATTGGTGAAAAGATTTCTGGCTCCATCAAGCTTGACTTCAACGCCGATCCGCTCGGCATGCTGACTGCCGGAAAGCCAATTCTGATTGAAGTGTTAAAGAAGAACGGCCTGATGATTGATGATATTCGCAAATGGCGAGTCACCAGTAACAACAGCAAGAATCAAATTATTATTTCCGGAGAATTGTCAGAGTATGGATTTCGGCAGATCGGAACATTGATCCGTCAGCCGATTCTGGCAGACTTTTCTTCCGAAAGTGATTCTTCACAGGTGGATGTTGCTACTCGATCCAAGCAGTACTTTGGAGACATCCAACACGTTTTCGAAGAGCTTCGGAGAAAAGAAATCAAGCAGCTATCGACTTACGCCAAGTGGTTTGACCGATATGCCAGAGAAATCGATAGCTTGCCAGTTCGTGGTGTAGACGATTCATTGCTTGACTACGGGCAGTACACCGCTGACAGCTTTCGAGATATTGCTGTCGGACTCCGCAGTAACAACTTGGAACGTGCCAAGAACACTACATCACAAAAAGATGATTACTACGCCTATGATCGTTCGGGTCGATATGGCTCGTACACCACAAACTACAGCCGTCGGAATCGAACGATTGCCTCGAATATGGGCAGGATGGCTGGCGAAAATCAAGCGAAAGAGATTTTCGGCGAAGTCGAAGCAGCGACGGCGAAGATCCGACGTGATCTTTCAAAGAAGTATAACCTTGATTTCTAGTTAAAACGTCGGCTTGCGAGATGGGGTTCGGCAACGTCTGGCCCACCTCAGTGAAAAAACCTAGAGCTCTGCCAGTGTGAACTACACACTGGCAGAGCAAACAGGTGCGATGTACGATCCTCTTGAATTCTCTAATTCGCTAATTTTCTAGTTCTCGATACCTCTCTCTTTTGAGCCCTATCTCGCTCAATATCCCCACCTCGGCAAGCTGAGAGTGTCTCGTCAAGACTCCACGAGTCCAGTTTCGTTCGATTTTGTTGTGTTTGAGCAAAGTGGTTTGAATCAGTTGGGCTGCTGCCGGTGAATTCGGCCGTCCCAGAATTGTGGTTTTCCGTTCACTGCCGTTCAACACGGCTGAGGTTTCAAGTTTTGTGTCCTTCCCGACCAGCGTCGAGTTTGACAGCAAGCGAACGGCAGCGACGCCAATACCGGGTCAGAATTCATTGAATCGAGATTCCGAAAGCGAAAGGCTAAAACGCAGTTGATCTGAAAAGAGCCGTCGAATTCGTCATGTCATTCTGGGACAACTCCATTGGTAGCGATTCATTTAATTGTAAAACAGCGATGGTTTGCCTTTGCCAGATTGTCTTTGGTATGTTGGACATAAATCCCTCAACTTCCAAATCGTTATTCCACTTATCTACTGAGCGAAACGGCAAGCTGTGAAATCAAAAGTTTACGAAAATGCCGCCGCAGCTCTGTTTGATCTCCAGGATGATATTTCCTTGATGAGCGGTGGATTTGGGCTGTGTGGTGTTCCTGAGAACAGTATTAAAGAAATCCGCCGGCAAGGGATTAAGGGCATTCACGCAATTTCCAATAATATTGGAAACTCGGGTCGCGGATTAGCTTGGCTGCTGAAGGAGCGACAGATTAGCGCGGCGACTTGTAGCTACGTTGGCGGCAATCCGGATCTTGAGGAGCAGATGCTTGCCGGGGAAATCGATGTAACACTGGTGCCCCAAGGAACTTTCAGCGAACGCATTCGAGCCGCGGGAGTGGGGGTGCGTGGGTTCTATACACCAGCTGGGTACGGGACGTTGGTTGCTGAGGGGAAAGAAGAACGGCACTTTGACGTGCCCTGCATTTTTGAATTGCCGTTATCCGCTGACTTCGCAATCATCAAAGCAGAGAAGGGCGATTCTTTTGGGAACCTGTGGTTCAAAGAAACGGCCCGAAACTTTTCGCCGCTGATGGCGATGGCAGGAAAAGTCACTGTCGTGGAAGTTGAAGAGCTTGTTGAATTGGGTGACATTCAACCAGAAAATGTGCATGTCGCGGGTGTGTTTGTCCAGAGAATTTATCAGGGAAAAGATTATGAAAATGCGATTGAGATTCCAAAGTTTGCCGAAAAGTAACGCGGTCAGATAAGAGCGGCGCGGGATACGACTTCTTTAACCCCTTCAGTTGACGGAAATTTTGTGAGCGAGACACCTAAAACATGGACAAAAATCGAGATGGTCGATGAAGTCATCGCCATGCTCGATGACGATTCCAGCTTAAATCTTGGAATCGGAATTCCCACCTTGGTTGCCGAGCGTATTCCGAGCAGAAAAAACATCTGGATCCATTCAGAAAATGGTGTATTGGGAGTCAGTGGGCGGCCAACAGAAGAGTCCGTTTCCCCCACTCTAATCAACGCTGGCAAAGAAACCATTTCGGTAAAACCTGGAGCCAGTTACTTTGATAGCTCAACCAGCTTTGGCATGATTCGCGGGGGGCATATTGACGTTTGCGTTCTTGGCGGCATGCAAGTCGATGCAGAAGGGAGTCTGGCCAACTGGATGATTCCCGGAAAAAAAGTGACGGGCATGGGGGGGGCAATGGATTTAGTGCACGGAGCCAAGATGATCATTGTGATGCTGACGCATTTTTCAAAAAAAGGTGATGTCAAACTGTTGCATCGTTGCACGCTTCCACTGACGGGCAAAAAAGTGGTTCACAAAATCGTAACTGACTTAGGAGTTTTTACTCCCATGGGAGACAAGTTTCGAATCGACAAACTGGCGGACGGGGTGACACGGGGGCAACTTGGGCTGGCGGAAGAATGGATCTTGTAAGCAAGTGGTGTTAGCCTCCTCGGTGTCGATTGAGGTTGAATTGGCAACGACAGGGGAGGAACATGCTCTTGGTGAATTTGGGCCTTGAGACGCTCGTCCGAAATAATCACGATCATTCCAAGCAGAATTGAATGACCAAGCAGAATTGAATGACCAAGCAGAAAAGAATAACGATTTCTCGAGCTACTCAGGGATTGCCTTTAGAGAGAGTTGCGGCGGGGTCGGCAAACGTGGGTGACAACAGCCACTACCAATTTCAACACCGGTTTCTTACAGAACAACAAATCACGCCATGAACAATCCAGTTTTTACTGCAGGGCTTCGCACTCCTTTTGGTCGTGCAGCCAAGGGCGCTTATAAAGACGTACGTGCTGACGATCTATTGATCGAAATTCTGGAGGCACAACAAAAAAAGCATCCGTCACTTTGGGGGCTCCGTCCTGATGATTTAGTTGTTGGTTGCGCTTACCCTGAGCACGAACAAGGGTACAACATTGGTCGGATGGCCGCGCTGGG
>JAQWLH010000105.1 GCA_029247405.1 Mariniblastus sp. | reverse complement strand
TTTTTGTTTCAGCGTTGTCTCATTCCCGTCGGCATCTTTAACCCGGACGAATTTGTCTTGAGCGGAGATGAGGTTTTGGAATGTAAAAGCAAAAAAGAGAACAATGAAAACAGGCAATGTTTTTTTGAAGGTTCGGTTCATGGTAAATTTAATTAATGGGGAGAGAGGTTTTCGAATGGTCTTACGCGACACAATCGGCGGAGTATTTAATTCGTTGGGGGGGCACTAACCGTGGATGAATCGGCAGTGTTATCTGATGGACTGAAACCCTGAAATAGCTTCAGTCGAACCCGGTTCTTTTCTGCAATTACCCGAATCTGATCACGAGGCGTTCGTGCCGCCTCGACCGCTGCGGCGAACGCGACTTCGGCTTCAGCCAACTGGCCAGCGGCCTCTAAGCCCGCTGCCTTGTAAAAGAGAAATTCGAATTCAGGTATCAGGGATAGCGAACGAACCAGCTCTAATTCCTTAAGTAGCGTGGCTGGCTTCAACGATTGCTGCAAATCTTGATCACCCAGCAATTCAAAACGAACTTGGAAATACTGGTCCCATAAGGGCTTGTCCTGGGGGTGTCGAGAGAGCCCCGATTGAATCTTGGCAAGTGACTCATTCAAGTATCCTCGGTTTTGTAAGTCAGTCGCCTCGGATAAGTATCCCGAAGACTCCCGTAGATTATCGAAGTCCGTTTCCGTCTGAGCGACAAATTGTGGGTATTTTAGCTCCAAGGATTTGTATTGATCGAAAAGCTGGGCTTTTCGGGATAGGGATTTTTTGGCAAATGAAAGAAGGGTTTTTCGATCCTCCAAACGTTCCTCCAGTGGAATCGAAACGGCCAGCATTTCCAAAGATTTTCCAAACGCGTAACCGACCAAAGGTGATTCAATTTTTTCAACACACGAAGCGAGCAGTTGGGAATCAACGCCAGCTTGAGCGGATTCACCGAGGGTTAACTCAACCGCGTGCTGAAATGCCTCGTCGAAAGATTTCGCTTCAATTTCGGCGAGGATCTGAAAAGATTTCAAGGTCTCTATTAAATTGACTTTGGAGTCAAAACCGTCTGCCGAAGTTGATAATTCATCAAGATCAATCTCAAGACCGTTTGATTCTGTGGCGGACTTTCCTGCAGCCACGGCCTTGGCCATTTGATCGGCAGATTGCTTCTTTTCGCCAAAAAGCGATGCGTACATCGCTTCCTGAGCCATGGTCATGGCGCGTCTTTTTTGTCGTTCATCGGTCGCAAGCCGAATGCTGCTACCCTCTTTTTTATTCAGCACATGCTTAAGTAAGGGGGCGCTGATTAACTGATGGATTAAACCCGATTCTTCGAGATTGCCGGCTTGTTCGGCTGCAGCTGTGAAAAATATCTGGCTTTCGTTTCGCCAATCTTCCAGCGTTAAAGCCGCAAGGTGACCAAGTGCCAATCGGCCCAGCACTAGTGATTCACGCAGACTGTTTTTTTCATAATCATTGTTCGCTTTCGCTAATTCAGATATGAGCATGGATTCGGCATCTCTCAGCAAACGATAGCTTTTGGTGACGTCCTGCGGCACGATTTCTTTTTGATCAGTGTAAGGTTGTCCCAAGGCCCATGCGTAAATGAAGGCCAATCCATAGCTCGCTCGGATTTGTGCCTTGAGCGATTGATCGATTTCTGAAGATTCTAATAGTGGCTCCAGATTCTCTCGGCATTGAATCAAAGTGTTGACCACATTTTCCGGTACGGTTGCATTGCCAGCGACTTGCTTGCCGGCATCTGCAATCGAAAGGTTTGTTAAAAACAGGAGTGACTCAGGCGACGATGGATCAAGTTTTTCGGCACCAACCAGCTCTTGAAAATCTTCCCGTAATTGACTTGTCTCAAAACCGGCACGTTGCCCTGTGATCAGGTAGCGAATCGCTAAATTGGGAGCGTCGTGCCGCCGGATTCCATCTTTTAACTGAGACCGCGCCAAACGAGGAGTCCCCGCTTTTGTGGATGCTTCTGCCAGCGTAATGAAGCTCTTGTAGCTTTCCATTTGATTCAGTTTTTCAGCGATCCGGTTTGCTAAATCGGTCCCTTGGGTTGATTCGTTTCGCTGTAACAATCGCCGCACGATTTGATAACCGGTCAATGACCTTTGCAGTAGCTGCTTCGATTCCTGGCGATCTTCGGGAGCTTCAGAAAGCGCTAAGCGAGCCCCATTGATTTCGTTGGCTAAGGCCAATATGAAGTGTCCAAGCAGATTGTCCGGATCGGAACCCGCCGGAATATCGGTGAGATTTTTTTCATCGTCGAGGCTAGCCTGTGCCCAACGTGTCGCGGCGGCCAATAATTTGGTGTCGACCTCCTTATCACGTGTTGCCAAATTGGCAAACACCAATCCCTGCAACGATTTGAAAAGCGACATGGGATTTTGCGTGAAAGGTATCGGCATTTGCTCTCGAATAACGAAGGCATCGTCCCCATCGATCATCGATTCGTCATCAAATAGATAAAAGTCTTTGGTGTCTTCAACTTCGGAAAACATGGTTTGGAGATTTCCCAGACAGAGTTCGGCAAATTCCAAGGAGCGATTGTCGTCACCGATGGTTTGGCTGATCATCCATCCCGTTAAATCTTCGTTTAGCTTTTTGTAATTTCGATTTAGATTCCTCAATACAGTCAGGCGGACAAGTTCGCTTTGACGGGCTTCATCTAATTTCTTTTCAAAAACGCCCAACCTCGCACGTGCTGCGTCAAGCCGCAACGCAAGATCCGGATCGCTGGATATCTCGTTTTCCAATTCAGGGTTTTCTTCAATTTCTTGTTCGACTTCCTGCATCAATCCAGTGCCACTGAGCAAGGCATTTATTGAAGTTGTGGGTAGCGCAAGCTCGTTTCTTGTGGCTGAATACTCTCCCAATAAAACCTGCCACGACAACCGCTCAATTTTGTTCAGCAAAACGGTTTGTTCGGTGGGGTCTTTTTCGGCTTCGCGCAGAGAGTTGACGATAACAGATAGGTCAGAGGCACGCTTTTCTTGACCAAGGGCCTCCGTTTCAGGGGCAATCAGCAAGGCAAAAGTGAACAAGGTCACGGACTTTATAACGTAATATCTAGGCTGCATCTGCTTTTCCAGTACGACAATGTTTGAAGATATTTATTTACCGACAATAAGGCGAGCGCGGGTGCCGTCTCGGAACCGTTCGAGCCACGCTCTACTCTCCCCTTGAATATGGGTTAAAGATGACGCTACTTGATGCGGTAAGGGGCCATAGTCGCGTTCGAAATAAACCCCCATAACAACGTCGTGTTGAGCGCGTGGGTGGTGTCCCAGTTTCTTGTTGGCAATTGCGCGATAGTACCAATAAATCGAGTTGCTCGGCACTAACTGTACCGCGTGCGTAAAATGCACCAACGCATCCTCGATACTGCCATCATTAAACTGATGAATTCCCTTGCCGAAGTTTAGGCGGGCAAGCTTGTGCAAATCAGCAGAATTGCCAAATACAGCTTGCGGTTTCGTTTCAACCTTTCCGGCAAGATCATTTAACTTTTGAATATACCCATGGTAGGTGTCAGGATTGACGCCTTGTGATCGCGCATATTTCATGCCTTCGACTAGATCGTGCAGAGCTTCGGGGTAATGCCCCAAAATGAACCAAAGGTCAGATCTTGAAAAAAGAGGACCGGGTAAACGATCAGTCACAGAAAGTTTTTCATTTTCTTTGACCGCGTTGTCAATTTCCAACCAAGCTTCATTTAGGGTGGCAGATTGGGATAATTGAAGAAGGATTGGTGTATCGGAACTCGCAACTTTGGGTTCTGCTAAGTCTTTTGCGTTCGCTTTTTTACTTGCGTATACCAATTCAGCGTCACGAAAATGATTCTTTCGGGCCCAACCCTTAAAGGGCCCATTTTGTACGAGACACACGACTTCATTATTTCGATTGACGACGCCTTTTGTCACCATAACTAATGAGCTGGAGGGGAGTGCGTGTCGAGCGATTTTCAAATCTGAAGTTTCGTAAAGCTGTGTGTTTTGAATGGAGGCTTGTATTGTTTTGTTGTCCCACCGCGGCGAGTCGGGATGCGATATTCCGAAGAACAACGGCCCGATTATGGACGATGCAATTAAGAAAATTGAAGTTAACGACGGCATATCAAAACCTAATGTGACTGGAGGAATACGATTCGGAAAAAAGCATGCTGTAATCAGGGTGTGCGGAGATAGCGAGAGCAGTGGTTTTGGTTTCAAGTTGTATTTATCACGTTATCCATCTATCGCGAACCGAATAATTAAGCACTGCCATGATTGATAGACAAAGCCCCGAGAGGGCGATGCCAGTAAATTCGAAAACCGGCCAAGCATTCCTTTGAAACACTGCGGCGATTCCCAAAACAATTGCGATAAACGCCATCCCATAGAGCCCAAGCATTAGCAGGCCCAGATAAAATGCCATAGCAGGTTTTGGGGCCATTCCCTCCGCTGTGGATGATTCAACTGAGTCGGCGATCACGAAGGACAAAATACCCTTACAAGAGTTTTTTTGATGAATCCAGCGTTGGTGTCTGTTGTCGCAGGCGTTGAATTTATAACTGCGTTCATTTTTTTTCGCCCTCACGGAAATCGTAAAGAAAGCTGAAGAAACTCAGCTCTTTTAAGATATGCGTTTGCGAAGAACGGTGAGTCTCAAAAAAAAGACAGAAATTTTGAATCCTGCCGCCCGACTGTAAAAATGACATTTTGGCTGGAACTGTCACCAAGATGCAGCTTCACAACAGCTGGTTGGGCATTTGGTACCGAAGAGAAGAAATGCGTACACCGTTCAACGTTAAAAGCCGGAATACTTGGTGCTGTTGGCACAACGGCCGCCAGTCAAGCTCAGTAAGTGCGAGGCGGAAGCCGATAATATCTGGCTGACCCTTTCCGATGCCCCGTTTGACGCCAATCGGGCGCTTTCTGAGCCCATCGCCTCATTCTTGGCCCACCGCGATCGGCGGTTGGAACGCTAAGATTTTCGGCCGAATATGCTTCGACTTTCAAATACCACTTGGGCAACTTCTCCAAGGTCGTGGGCACGACGAAAATGGGAGATTTGCGGCGTCACCATTCGACAGACTATCTCGCGGCCCATGAGTTTACATCCAGCCAAGAACACCGAATCATCACGGCGGTCAAATTGTGCCTTAACTGGGGCCTGGTGGAGAAGCTTTTGAACCGCAATCCTTTTGCGAGGTATCCACGGCCAAAGACCAATCCACGGCCAAAATTAATCACGGCAGCAGGACGCGCCAAGCTAATAACGGCCAGAGACGAGGGCAACAAGGGTCAGCGGCGAGCGGCGTCATTCAAGCCGTTGTTGAGCGCATTAGTGCATGGTGGACCACGGGGCAGCAGGATATGCAATTTGGACCCAAAAGACGTATCGTGCGGCACGCGTATCATCGGAAGCAAAAAGTACAACCGCAGGTAGGTCTCGTTAGCCTGCGGTGAACATGAATTTCTTTAAACTGATACGGGACGGTGGCTGATTTTCCGGGTGAGCGGCGCGGCCAGCGGCAGCCCCCTTTTTTCTCTTTGCCTGTCAGGACTCGACCAGCACCCGCCGAGCCATCACCTGCCTGTTCCGGATGTACCGGGCCTTCGACCAGTCACACGATTGGGTGTACTGTTCCCAGGCTGGGAAAGAGAGCAGGTTCCAAAGCAAATCGGTGGCCGTTCTGTTTTTCCACTTGGATGTCAAATGACCGCATTCGGCCAACGAATCAATGGTCTTTTTGCAACTTCGCCGGACATCCAACATGCGGTCGTTCCAGGCCGCATCCGCCGCCTCATCGGTTTCGCACGCAAGCATCGGGGCTTTGGCGACTCCGTAGATTTGGGGAATATAGTTTCCCCAGAACTCGATCCAGGCATCCAGCTTGTCGGTGCCACTGGCCTCTTGTCGGGGCTGGACTTGGGCGGCCGCTTGGGCAACCTCGTCTACGTACCGGACCGTTTCCACCATCAGGTTCAGCCGCGACTCAAAATGCAGGTAGACCGCCTATCGCGAGACGTCGGCCGCCGCCTCGGTTCCCACGTCGTTAAGCTTGATGGATTGTGTGCGTCAAATGCAACCGTTGAGACCTGTCCATGATTGAAAATTCTGTTTGGCCGGGATTAAATGCCAGCGGCATCTCCATATCAGAAAGGACCGGTGCAAGATTTAACTCAGCTTCAAATTTGAATTTCGGAAGATACAAATTAGTAACCCGTAATTGGAGTCCATTTCGAATTTGATTGAGAAGCTCTGGGTTAAGCAAATTTTCGAACTGTTGAAACGTACCCTGGGTGGGAGCCACAACTAACATTCGCGTGTGATCTCTGAGACAGGGGATTTCCACTGCACGATAATACGGATTTTCAGTGTCCCTAACCTTGAACCGCTGCTCCATCATCGGAAAGGAGATGGACTTATTGTCTGGCAATTGAAATTTGTGAGGAAGTTTGGATTTAGCATACGGGCTTTGCCATCCATCTTTGAATTAGACGGCGTTGACCAACGTCACACGGGCAGCCTCGTTAAGTAGACCTTTTTTTTGAAACTCCGAAATAAGCCCAGAGTTTTTTTGTGCGTCCATGGGTTGATTTATTGTCCGGCTGGTTCGCACGATTGAGGCGTCTGGTAATCCACCCGAAAAATGTCCTGGCCATAGTTCTCGGCCAAGGTCGTTAGAAAGGTAGGCCAGCATGGGTAGCCCTCTTGGGCCCACATTGAATTAGCGACTCGCAGTTCAAAACCCTCTGTCGCGCCATCGTCCGTCAACGATGTAAGGTCGAGGTTAATTCGCTTAACGATCGGTTGAAGTTCAACTTGGAGAATCCGGAATTGCAGCGGGTCCCGCATTGGAGTTTCCGCTTCGCCTTTCGCCCCGACATGGACCATTGCAGAGTAGCAAATAGGCTGTAGGAGAAAAGAACAAGTTCTTGTACTCAGCATCAATCGACCGATAAAGCTTGAGAGCGAACTCGCTATTTCCGGCTGTCAATTGATCGCCAGATTGCTCGAAGAATTTTACGGACGTTTCGCGCCGATCATCACCACCTATGGTGGTTGATATTCGTTTCAAGTGGCTGGTTGTTGGCAAATAAGGGAAGCGAGAATTCGGTGATTCAGTCATTGTGAGCGTTACCTAAATCGGGCAATTTGGTGCCGCCCAAGACTTGGACTGGAATTCTGCAAGAAAGATTAAACCGCAGCGGGGTTGAGTTGCCGAGACTTTATTGCGTTAACGTAATGCTCGCTT
>JAQWLH010000094.1 GCA_029247405.1 Mariniblastus sp. | reverse complement strand
GTAGAAGAGGGCCGTGAGTATCGAGGCGGTTGGAATAAGGCCGGTAAAAATAGTCCATTTCGAGATCGTTCCGTCGAAGAGAATCTTGATCTGTTCGAGAGAATGAAGAATGGCGAGTTCAAAGATGGTGAAAAAACTCTCCGTGCGAAAATAGACATGAACGCAGAAAATATGAATCTGCGTGATCCGGCAATGTATCGGATACGTCATACCGCTCATCATCGTACCGGAGATCAGTGGTGTATTTATCCGACTTACGATTGGGCGCATGGTCAGAGTGATTCGATCGAGGGCGTGACGCATTCGCTCTGCACGCTTGAGTTTGAGCACCATCGACCCTTATACGATTGGTATCTTGAGCAGCTTGGAATTCACCGCCCGCAACAAATTGAATTTGCCAAACTAGTTTTGTCACACACCATGTTGAGCAAACGAAAATTGACTGAACTAGTTGCCGGTGACTTTGTTTCAGGTTGGGATGACCCACTGATGCCGACCATCTCGGGCTTGCGTCGGCGAGGAATCCCGCCAGAAGCGATTCGAGATTTTTGTGATCGGATCGGAATTACCAAGCACAACAGCATGACCGACCTCGCCCTGTTTAATTTGTGTATCCGTGATCACCTGAATAAGACAGCGATCCGCGTCAACGCGGTGCTCGATCCTGTCAAAGTCGTGATTGAAAACTATCCTCAGGGTGAGTGCGAAATGCGGACGACTCCGAACAATCCAGAGGATGCGTCAGCCGGTTCGCGTGAAGTTCCGTTTGGTCGAGAAATCTACATCGAGCGAAGTGACTTCATGGAGGATGCCCCCAAGAAATTTTTCCGTTTAACCGTCGGTGGTGAAGTTCGGCTCCGAAATGCCTACTTTCTCAAATGCAACGAAGTACTCAAAGACGAAGATGGTGAAGTGATTGAGCTTCGCTGTACTTATGATCCTGAGACTTCCGGTGGTAAAGCCCCGGATGGGAGAAAGGTCAAAGGGACGATTCACTGGGTTTCTGCTGAGCATGCCTGCAATGCCGAAGTTCGACTTTTTGACCCGCTGTTTAGCAATGAAGATACTGCAGATGTTCCAGAGGGCAAAGATTGGAAAGATTTTATTAACCCAAACGCGAAGACAACGCTAATAAACGCCAAGTTAGAACCGATGCTTAAAGACGCATGTCGCGGAGATCGGTTTCAATTCGTACGCATGGGGTATTTCTGCGTCGATTCAAAAGACTCGCAACCAGGAGAGCCAGTTTTCAATCGGACTGTAACTTTGAAAGATGCATGGGCAAAAAAGCAAAAGAAATGATGCGGCTGGAGGAGTTCTGGACGCATGCGGCGGGTTGATGCCAAAAGATTGTGTCAGGAGTTAGTGACGGCTTAATACGCGGTTGTCCCCTTAGCGACCCATGAGTTGATGCTTTAGCCATCAGCGGAAATGGTCGGTTGCTAATTCGATTCCGGGCATTTTTTAGATACCATCTCAGTTCACGCTTGAAATAAGCGGCTGAGGTGTTGGGAAAGATCTGCCTGACTGGCGGTTGCAAACTTAATTCGTGTACACCAATTTGCATGCAGGTTAGAATTCACGTCCCTTCGCCTCACCAGTACACGGCAGCAAATTATGAGCTCTCGAGTTAAATAGGGGCTCAACTCTGAGACAATCGGTCCGGCATTGGTACCCGCGCAACTGATGACCGCTGGTAAAGAAGGAACTTCAAAGAAAACGCAGTGCTACCTTTTCGGGCCGTATAGATGCTTGCCCTTTTTTGCAGCCTGAATTGCGGCACGTGTATCCTGCTCGATTCCCGGGTCGCCTTGAGCTTTCATCCACGCATCCAACTCATGACTGAGTCTTTTTTTGATTTCTGCAAAATTAGGATCACTTGCGAGATTGTTTATCTCGAAGGGATCAATAGCTGTGTGATAAAGCTCTTCTGGAGGACGTCGCGTATAGCGTTTGACCAGTTCATACGCTCTTGGGTCATTCCATGCCTCGAAGATCCAAGTGCTCCAATAGGGATTGTTGAGTGAACCATCTCCCTTGGATCCCATCAAATGTTTTTCAATGTATATTTCTTCTGACTTTAAATTCCGGATATATCTAAACTCTCCATTGGTTACTGTGCGAATCGGATAGGACGGTCCTTCCGGGATATTATTGTGGCAGCCAAAGGCAAATTTCCGGTGAGCGTTCGTTTGGCCCAAGAGGACAGGTAAAAAACTTGACCCATCAAAGTTACGGGGCGCTTGTTGTTTGAGCTTTGGGGGGCCAGCAGCTTCGAGCAGCGTGGGGAGGATATCGGCGTATTGGACGATTGCATCCGTTCGGCCGGTTTTTATTTTTTCGGGCCATCGCGTGATCAAAGCCGTGTGGATCCCTGTATCCCAATTGGTCCATTTGCAACCAGGAAACTGGGCACCTTGCTCGGAGGTGAAGATGACGAGTGTGTTCTTTGCTTTGCCGGAATCCTCCAGTGTTTTGAGGATTTCTCCGACTTGTCCATCCATAAACGTAATTTCGGCAAGGTACTTGGCAAAATCTTCACGGGTGCGTGGTGTGTCGGCAAGGTTGCGGGGCAGTACGATGTCCTGGGGGGGATACTTTGATGCGTCTCCCATCACCCAAGGGACGTGCGGTTCAACCAACGCTACCACCAAGCAAAATGGATCTGGGGCACGCGAGATGAACTCTTCGACGGCATCTAAAGAATGATCTTGGGTCGGGTTGCGAACACAGTTTTGGTCAAATCCAGTTACTTTTTCGAAAGGAAAAGCGACTTGGGGTTTCACGTGAACTTTGCCTGCAAGACCGACTCGATAGCCTAACCCGCCGAGGTGTTGCGGCATGCTCTTGACGGTCGGGCGACTCGCCGAGTGGTTCCAGGCACATCCATTACTCATTGGATAAAGACCAGAGTACAGCTCCGCTCGACAAGGCTGGCACATTGCTTCACTCAGGTAGGATCGATTAAAAATCAGGCTTTCTTTGGCTAGATTTTCGATGTTAGGGGTGGCTGCATTTTGACCTCCGTAAATCGAAAGATCGCTGAATGTGCAATCGTCCGCCATGATGATTAAGAAGTTGGGCCGCTCATCAGCAGTCAGATTGACGCCGCTGAAAAAGAAAGCAATGCAGGCTGCGATCGCGACGGAATTGCCCCCCCAGGCTTTCAAGATTGCCAGCCAGATTCTCGTATTTGCCATGTCGATTTACTTTTAAGTTGTGACCATTTCGATCTAAAAAATGTAATGGACGCCTGTGCCCCCAGCAACTTAATTCAGTTGATCTCAAGACCAGATCTCGATTTTTATTTCCCCTGAAACGCTAGGGGGAAGTGGATGATCAATCATCCCTATTGAAGTCGCACCGTCCTGATATTGATTGCTAGACGAGATAACGGCGTGACAACTATACTGAACGGTGAGGATGGTTAAGATTGTGATGCGGTGTCAAAGTCCAGTTTTTAAGATTGGTTGAATTTTTAATATCATGTTTGAACGTCGATCCCTTAAGCTTCCGATCACACTCGGCGTGGCGATGATCATTGTCATTCTTGCTCTGATCATTGGCTGGGTGCTGCTTTCGGTCAATTCCCGTTATTGGGCATTGCTTACCGTAGGGACGTTGTTGTTCATCTTGATGCTGGTGGGGGTGGTCATGTATTTGACGCTGACCATCAAGGCAATCAATCTGACACGTCGACAGTCAAATTTTATTGACAGCGTCACCCACGAACTAAAATCGCCCATTGCTTCGCTAAAGTTGTACCTTCAGACAATGAATTTGCGTCAGCTCAGTGAGGAGGAGCGGAAGCAGTTTCAAAAATTTATGATGGAGGACGTGGAACGTCTTGATGGTCTCATTAGCCATCTGCTGGATGCTGGAAATATTGAGAGCCGCCGGCGGAACAGGGAGTTCGATTCGATTGAGCTTGGTGAATTGATTCGTGGATGTGGCGATTCTGTTTGTGCGCGGTACCGAGTCATTCCCGAAACGATCAAATACGATCTCAAGCCTTGCCAAATTCTTGCACAGCGGGTCGATGCCGTCATGATTTTCCGAAATTTAATTGACAATGCCGTCAAGTACGCGGGATCACCCCCGCAGGTAAACGTCATGTTGCGGATGGCAGGCGAGAATGCAGTCGTCGAAATTTCTGACAATGGAGAAGGTATCCCCAAGGGACTGAGGCAGAAAGTATTTGGCCGGTTCGTTCGCCTCGGTGAAGAGTTGCAACGTAAAAAGCCCGGAACTGGTCTTGGCTTGTACATCGTCCGGACACTGGTGAAACGGCTGGGTGGAAATGTTCGGGTACTTGATCGGGATCGTCGCCGTGGGACCGTTTTTGAAGTGCGGATTCCGTTGGCCACCTCAACATCTGAAGAATTGCAAACGCAAACGGTGGATCCTAAACCTGCTGAGCTCAATGATTCAACCGAGAACAATAACTAAAAATCGGATCCAGCCATCGAAGTTTAGGTTTTCGGTACTTAACTTTTCAGTTTCTCCCCCAAATGATTTATGAAATCTAAACCCAAGCATATTCTGGTCGTTGAAGATGAAGAGCATCTGGCAGTCGGTATTAAATTCAATCTGGAAGCCGAAGGCTTCAAAGTGACGACCGCTGGAAATGGGCTCTCCGCTCTTAAGATTATCGAGGATGAATCGGAGCCTGTCGATTTGATCGTGTTGGATTTAATGTTGCCGGGGATGAGTGGTTACGAAGTTTGTGAGCAGGTTCGTGACAACGGGCGTCACATGCCAATCTTAATGTTGAGCGCACGAACTCTCTCTGAAGATAGGACGCGTGGGTTTGATGTTGGCGCAAGTCAATATCTGGTGAAACCATTTGAGTTGGTCGAGCTAATAAGCCGGATCAAGAATTTGTTGTCGCAATTCAGCAATGGGCAGTCCAAGCCACCGGTGGAGAAATTAACCAAGCTCGTTCAGTATGAATTTGGAGAAGCCAAAATCAACTTTCAGACGTACGAAATTACAGTCAAAGATAAGCCGGTCCGTTTAACGCAGCTTCAAATTAAGGTTCTCAAATATTTTATTGAGCATGAAGGAGTGGTGATTCCGCGGGCAAAACTGTTGGAGGATGTCTGGGAAATGCCGGGTCACATGAACACCCGTGCTCCGGATCAAATCCTGCGACAATTGCGCAAGACTTTTGAGCCGAGCCCTTCTAAGCCACTTCATTTCTTGACCATTCGTGATGCAGGATACCGTTTCGTGCGAAATCCAGAGGAGAAGGATAAGGAGTAGGTTTGAGAACAAGCCTGTCGACGGTTGTCGGAGACTGGGATTGCTGAGGGGGCTCTAGTCGGAGGGCATCGGATTGTTGTGTCGGAATGAAGATCTGAACTTCCCAACAAACTCGCTTGTTTGCTGGTTAAAAAATTATTTCAGCGTTGGTGATTTGGTATTCAACCTGCGTTCATCTCTGGTTGCCAAAATCCTGATTTGTTCCAAGGGAGAGCGGCACTTTGCCACAAGTTGAGCCCGTTGATGGCGCGAAAACCCTTGCAGAAACACCTCGGGTGACGTGTTCAAAAACCAGACATCCGAA
Source organism: Mariniblastus sp. (assembly GCA_029247405.1). Lineage (GTDB taxonomy): Bacteria > Planctomycetota > Planctomycetia > Pirellulales > Pirellulaceae > Mariniblastus. The sequence goes on along the minus strand of JAQWLH010000094.1, from coordinate 7,872 downwards.
TGCTTATTGACGCATCGACGAGTTGCCTGCTGATTGTTTTGAACTGGTTGCGATTACTTTGAATAGCAAACTCCACAACAAAAGCCCTTGGTAAGTCTGACCAAGGGCTTTTCGTGTTGTTTTATTATATAAATTCCCGATTCGTGGCTGGCTACTTCCTTGATCGGTATTCCATTTGTTTTGCAGTTGGAAGTTTAACATCCCAAGCCAATCCACAAATTTCAAGGCTGCGGATGATGATCCAGCTCAAATCAAACTGCCACCATTTCAAACCGTGGCGGGCCGAAGTTGGAAACGCGTGGTGATTATTATGCCAACCTTCTCCGTGGCTCAAGACGCCAAAAACGATGTTGTTTCTTGAATCATCGGATGACTTGAAATCACGACTTCCGAAGATGTGGCAGATTGAGTTAATGGACCAAGTCATATGGTGAGAAAGGCAGACGCGGGCCAAACCTCCCCAGATGAATCCAAGACCGGCGGCTTGAGCAACGCTCATGACGGTTACCGATTCTGCAAAAAGTGCGGCGATCCCACCAATAAATGCAGGAATCAAAAGTGTTGCTACAACCCACCACACATAGTGTTTGTCAATTGAAATCAAAAATGGATCATTCATCAGATCAGGAACGTACTTTTGGCGTTCTCTCTTGGACCAGTTTGAGTTGAACATCCAACCGGTGTGCGAGTGCCAAAAGCCTTTGAGTGAATTCCATAGTCCGCCATCGTGAAGATGGGGCGAATGCGGGTCTCCATGATGATCCGAAAACTGGTGATGTTTGCGGTGAACCATGCACCAATCTGTGGGAGATCCTTCAACAGCGAGAGCTCCCATCGAAGTCCAGAACCAGCGCACTGGAGTCACTGCATCAAAAGACCGGTGAGTCAGCATGCGGTGGTAACCAATGGTGATCCCCAATCCCGTCAGATACCAGCCACCAATGAGCATTCCTAGATTGAGCCAGCTCATCATTCCGAATTGCCAAGCCAGCACGATTGCGGCAACCATTCCAATAAGCGGAAATACCACGGTTCCCAAAATAACCATTTTTCGGGCGGTCGAATTGTGATCGTCAAATATTAAATCTTCATCATTTTGAGGATCGTCGTCGTGCCGAGGTTTCCCAACAACGTTGCCATTGGTTTCAGGAGCAAGGGTGTCGGCTGTTCCTTGCGGCCCAGGTTTTTCAAGGATAATTCCGTCTGTCAATGCAGCGGATGATTTCGGTTCGGTAACGGAAGCCATATTAGATATTCCTTTGAAACGTCAGCAAAACCAACGTTTGAGATGCTCGCTTTCAGAGTGGCACCCTCAACAACCATCACAATTAGTTGGGAGCAAGCGCCTGTCCAAGTATAGAGAAAGTTGGAAAAAACTAAGTCACCAACGCGTTGCTGCAATGTAATAGTTGTGTAATGTTTAAATGCTTCGAGAAAACACGGATAATTCGCGTTTTTCAGGTTGATAGCAGCAAAACTGCGCTGAGCGATTTGGGTGATTCCAGGAGGCTATTGAGCTTGAAAAGCGTCTCACTTAATCCGCCGGCACCCGTAAAGCAATCGAACGTACAGACCCGTCAATTGTTTGTTTAATATTTGACATTCACGTTCAGGGTCAGTCCAAGATCGAAGCAAGATGTTCCTTCATCGAGCCTTCAATTCGGGGGCCGATGTTTTCAACGACACGAGATGCAAAGTAGTTACCCCATTTAGCGGCATGGGCGGCGGACATACCGTTCGTAATTCCAAAGAGTGCGCCACCCGCAAAAGCATCACCGGCCCCAACGGTGTCGACGGCTTTAACTGGGAAGCCTGGGACTTGGATTACGTTACCTTTTTCGACGACGTAGCAACCTGCTGAACTGTCGGTAATAAAGGCCAGGTCACAAATCTCGGCCATTTTAGACGTGCACTCGTCCAGATTTTCGGATTCAAAGAATTGTCGGGCTTCGTCAGCATTACAAAAAACGATGTCGCAATATTGCGAAACGACGTTGTGGAAATCCTCGGCGAAACGTCCAATTAAGAATGCATCCGAAAAAGTAAATGCAGCTCGCACGCCTAGTCTTTTGGATTGTTCGAAAGCTTCAACGCAAGCGGCTCGAGGGCCTTCGGCATCCCAAAGATAACCTTCGATATAACTACATTTGCTTTGGGCCAGCAACTCGGGGTTAATTTCAGATTTCGTGAGTGTTGTCGAAACTCCCAGGTGGGTGCACATCGTCCTTTCGGCATCGGGCGTGGTGAGGACAACACACGTTCCAGTTGGCAATCCGGTTTCGGGGGCCATTGCTACCGGAAAAGAGATGCCGGATTCTTCCATATCGCTTTTGTAGAATTCACCGTTGGTATCATGTGCAACCTTGCCGCAGTAGACGCCGGTTCCACCACTTTGGGCAATTGCAACCATTGTGTTGGCGGCCGAGCCACCGGAGGCAAGTTGCAAATTGTGATGTTCGAGTCCGCTCAAAACTTTGGCTTGATGCTGAGTGTCCATCAACGCCATACCCCCCTTACCGAGTTGTAAATCGTCGATGAATTGGTCCTCAACTTGCGCCAGAGTGTCCACAATTGCATTGCCAACACCGAATACATCGTATTTTTTATCTGTCATAATATGTGGGGAGTAACTTAGGTCTATCGAATTGCGAAATTTTTGACGACCTAAGGATAATTCAGAAGTGTCTTCAGTCATAGGCGATATTGAAGATAGTTCCCTTGGCACACAAAATGAAGATAGGCCTGAGCATCGCGGATCGGCGGCGTCATCTATTGAGTAGAAGGCTCGCAAGTTGTGTGGCAGAGAGGTGTTTAAGCCTGAGCATCAAGGCCCCAGATAGAGTGCTGCCCCTTTGGTCTGCCTGGGTTGAACTTACCTGACAATCGTGAAAGACGGCGTCGACGATTTGAGGCTGCTCGACTAAACTGATTGGATGGCAAATATAAGAACTTTTATTGGCGTTCGAGCCTCTGATCGGGTAACCCGGAATGCTGCGAGTGTTGTACGACGGCTGTCTGCGACATGTGAAGGCTATCGCTGGGTTGAGCCGGAAAATCTTCACGTGACACTCAACTATGTTGGTGATGTTGTTGATATCGAGGTGCCGGAGCTTTGCAAAATTATTAAGCAGGCGATCGAGCCCTTTCATCCATTTGAAATGTCTCTTCACGGGGTAAGTGGTTTTGCAAGTGCAAGCGAACCTCGCGTGCTTTGGATGGGGGTTGATCAGGGCCACGACGAACTAACTGAGCTTTTCAATTCTCTGGCCGAAGTCCTTCATCATTGGGGGGTCAACAAAGAACGCAATGAGTTCCTGCCACACATGACTTTGGGGAGACTCGGTCGGAGCGGCCGTTGGAATGATGACCTTTTAGCTTTGGTCCACAAGCTCCGTCATCATGATGGTGGATTTTGCCAAGTTAAAGAGGTCGTCGTTTACTCAAGCTTTATGGAAAAGCGTGGGCCGACTTATACGCCGATGGCAACTCTGAGACTTTGAAGAAACAACTTCAACTGATTACTCTTCGCTGCAGGATTGCATTTGGCCGGTTTCACTGCCAATTCGAATTTTTCAACCGACGCTTTGGATTGCAATGAACTCGCTTTGGATCCTGAATTGAATCGCAGGGGGCGGGAAAAGCTTCCCGTTTTGAGTCAAGAAGGCGTTATCGCCCCTTGTCATTTATTGGGATTTGAAAAAAACATGAAATAGATCCATCATCAACTAAACTGAGCAGTTAATACGCAGTGAACCACTGCTGTTTGGTGATTGTCGGCAATCAGATACAATCATGCAGTCGTAATTAACGCCTTGATTGCTCCTGAGTCCTTGGTTTTGGCGGATTACTTCGGTCTCTTTACCCTTGGGATAATTTGAGAGATGGACGTATTTAAAGATCTTCAATTCGATGACCCGCTACTTAATTTTGCGACGGTGTTGGTGGCTGGCATCATTGGTGGCGAAATATTTGCTCGCCTCAAGCTGCCTAAGGTAACCGGGTGGATCGCAACTGGGATATTGTTGCGACAGATGATGTTGCCGGGAATGAATACGATCAAAGACCCCGCATGTCTGGACAAGTTCCTTCCGTATATGCAGTTCGTGTTGGGCTTTATTGCCTTCACCGTTGGGGCGACGCTTTACTTTCATAGTTTGAAAAACACCGGTAAGCGAGTTGGGTTGTTGTTGCTTGGTGAAGCGACCATTACGCCCGTGATTGTCGGGCTGGCCTTGTATTTTATCGGCCCCTATTTAGTCGCAGCCGAGAGCGGAAGTGTCATGTCGAATGAGGTGGCCATTCTGTTAGCGGCGATTGCGATTGCGGGTGCTCCTGGTACCACGGTTTTAGTCGTTCAGGAGACACGTGCCCTTGGAATCCTGACAAAGACGCTTTTGACGGCAATTGGTTTGATCGATTTAGTGGCTGTCGCTGCGTTTGTTTTTGTGGCAACATTTTTAGGGACAGCGACGGATAATGGGTTTGAGTGGCTGATTGCCCTGCAGAGCGTAACGATTCAATTTGGTGCGACCATGGTGATTGGTTTGTCTTGCGCAGGGATTGCTATTTTCTTGACGAGGACAATTGTCAGCCCAGCCTTTCTCGGACCAGTGATGGTGGCGGTCGTGCTTGGGGCATGGGGATTCGCGTCAGGGTTTGGGACGTCGGGCGGTATTTTGGCATGTACCTTTGCCGGAATCGCGGTCACGAATTTACGGCATGATTTGGTGCGCTCTGGCGAAGCCTATTTGCAGTCCATTGGCGGTTTGTTGTTTGCCTTGTTCTTTACCTTCGCCGGAATGCGATTGGACTTCAAATTAGTTCCTTTGGCATTGGGTTTAGTAGTGCTCTATTTTCTCGCTCGATTGATTGGGAAAATTGTCAGCGCGGGGGTCTCAATGCATTTGGCAGGCGTTCCACGAAGTGTTCGCCATAACCTTGGTATTGGTTTGATGCCTCATGGAGGCGTCGCTGTGGGCTTGATTTTGCTAGTTTCCAGTGAAGCCTCCGGGTTCTCACCGGAAATTCAGGCAACGGTAAACACGGTTGGACTGGCCGCGTTAGCGATCAATCAATTGCTGGGGCCCAGTGCGACTCGATTCGCAATTCAACGGGCAGGTGAGGCATTCAAAGATCGACCTCGGCTCCTGGATTTCCTGCAGGAGCAGCAGATTGCCGTGGGGCTAACCGGAGACGATAAAGAGGCTACGATTCGATTGCTCGCGACTCAACTTTACAAGACCTCGAGAATGAAGATGCCGGAAGAAGAGTTTGTGCAGCAGGTGTTGCAACGCGATGCTGAAGATACGACCTGTCTTGGAAAAGGGTTGATGATTCCGCACGCGATCCTCGATGAGGGCACGGAAATTAAAGGCGTATTGGGGATCAGCAGCGAAGGTCTGAAGTTTGAAACTCCGGACGATCACGTGATTCATGCCGTCTTACTGCTGGCGACCCCGGAGTTGGAGCGTAATCGACACATTCAGGTAATCGCTGCATTTGCGACGGCAATTACCAAGGATGCTAACCTTGCCGAGCAGCTCTATCATGCTCGCAGTGCCGCCCATGCATACGATGTTTTGCATGCAGACGATCAGGCCGACCTTAATTACTTCCTTGAGGATGCTGCCGACCGCGCTGGTTTACGTGAGTCTGAATTGTACAAGGACTCTCCCCCTAGATAGCGAAACTCGGGTGGGTCGCCTTTCCTCGAACCGCGTCAGCGATAACCTGAAAGCCGAGGCAAGGTTTGAAAACTGGGATGGCTTTCCGGTTGCGGATTCGTAACCCTTAAGAAAGCTTTGGCACTCATCATCGCTGGCTAGAAATCGTTTATCGAAAGTCTGGGTCGTTAACTATTTCGCCACCGTCAATCGTGCCAATGGCTCGCCAAACACTTAAGTCGATAGAGGCCGAAATTGAATTCGTGGAAGCGTCCAGAAATGCGACATTCACAATGTCACCCTGATGGTAGCTTCGGGAAGTGATGGCAGCGTAGGTCGATTGATCGCTCTTTTTGCCTTCTTGGACAGAGTTAAAGTCAATGTCATAGGTGTCGCCATTGTGCACGTATGGCACAAACGTATTGGGGGTGAAGACAGTGGTGACACCAGAGTGATGAACTCGGCCATCGCACCATTCGGTATGTCCAGTATTCTTGTGAAGATCGGAGCCAAGTTTTAACTGGCCGAGGAAGCTCGAAAAAGCGTTAGGATCGGTTGGCGGAACGGGGCCAGGGTCCTGAGTGTTTCTTATGTAGGAGGTGAATGCTTTGACTTCAGCGATGCAAAGTGAATTGCTGGCTCCATCTCGAATGGAATTAAAGCCAACTTTACTATTAACATAAAAAGGGCCATCGCCGGGGCGGGCATTGACCGGGTCGTAGGCCAGCCAGGTCCCAAAGTTAAAGCCATAGTTTTGTGGATGGACTTTGGGCAGTCGCGTCGTGGTATCGACGCGGACAATATCGTTTGGCTCGCTGGGGCAGAGGTAGAGCGGGATTCGCAGGGTGGGAACGCCGGACTCAGTTTGTGCGTCCCAGGCCATACTCAGGTCAACCTTTTTGTAGGCGTTGGCTTGCTCGACAAAAGGAAGCAGCCTGGCATGGATCGACCAGGATCCATTGTTGCCAGAGAGAATAGTTCCTCGTGTGATTTCAAAACTGGGCGGGAATCTTTTGTTGGTCGCTTCAAAGCCATGAGCAGCCAACACGACTTGTCGTAGGTTGTTTAAACAAGACGTCCGTCGAGCAGCTTCACGAATCATTTGCACTGCAGGAAGAAGCATTGAAACCAGAATGCCAATGATGGCGATTACAACCAACAGTTCGATTAGCGTAAAGGCTTGAGACTTATTTTGGAGGGTGCGATTCATTCGATGAGAAGCTAGGGGGGCAGTAGTAGACAAAAATGCACTTATTTTGAAAGAAGCTACAAATTTATTTTAAATCTAAAATCTCGCCAAAAAAAGGCATAACTCCATCTAAGCCCACCGATTGTGCATTTTCATTGGTAAATACATCTTGGGTCACCAAGAATTTTGAAAGAATATTTATTGACTGGACCAGACGTGTCAGGTGCGTGGCCAATCATAAGGGTTGAAGGCACTTGTAAAGCTGTTTTACGAGTCGTATCGTACTGCTAGTGTTGTTGGTCCAATCATTGTTTGGATTGGGCGCGACAGCACAAGATCTGCGACTGAGGCCTTCGCTTTTACCTCAACGTGGAGAATAGGATGACGACAAAAGCACCTGTGAAAAATGAGCCGGCAAAAGTTCTTGCCGCTTCAACAAAAAATGAAATCGAACAGCCAAAATCGAAAGTCACGGCTGTAGCACGGACCGTTAAAACGACTTCTCCACCCAATAGTAAAGAAGGCACCGCCATGGCCAAAACCAAATCAGCCAAATCAGCCAAATCACCTGCGAAGCGTCCGAGTGCGTCGGCAAAGAAAAAGGGAGTCGCGGCTCCCGTCGACAAAATGTTGGATGAAAATGAAACATTGAAAACCGCCGTCCAGCAAATTGAGGCCCAATTTGGCTCCGGCTCGATTATGGCGCTCGGAAATGATTCGAATCAAAAGATTCGCGGGATATCGACCGGCAGTCTTTCTCTCGATATGGCCTTGGGGGGAAGCGGGCTTCCGTGTGGGCGAATCGTCGAGGTTTATGGTCCTGAATCAAGTGGTAAGACGACCCTCGCTCTGCATGTGATTGCCGAAGCCCAGAAAACGGGTGGGATTTGTGCAATCGTCGATGCGGAGCACGCATTTGATCCGACTTGGGCTAAGAAGCTTGGTGTTTCGTTGGATACGCTTTTGGTCTCACAGCCGAGTAGCGGTGAAGAGGCAATGCAGATTGTTGAGATGTTGGTC
>JAQWLH010000090.1 GCA_029247405.1 Mariniblastus sp. | reverse complement strand
AGAATTTCCATCGGAAATTCGACTGCCCATCGTCAAGTAATCGGGTTGGTCGTCGAAGGTTTTAAAGAGGCTCACAAAAAGACGCATTGCCTTTCCTTTTAGTGGAAAACAATGCATCGCAGGTGGGCGGTATTGGACTTGGAGGTGGTCAAAAACCCCGGGAAACATGCCCCCACTGCGGCAGCGTTTTGCCAAATCCGATGCGGTGATTTGAGCTTTTGGAGAGAATGGCAAAGATTCTGAGCTCATTAGCCAGAGCGTTCCGAGATGTACTTTGAAAATGCAATTTACTAGAAACCCAAATGTATCTTATGGAGTTCTTGTATGTCGTTCGATTAGTAAAATTGCAGAGATCAATGATAGTGAGAGCGCTGTGGCTAAAAAATATCCGACAATAAAAGCAAGGTTTTTGGGCATCGCTGCATAGTTGAATTTTGCCTTCACATTCTTTGCTCTTGTGAGCTCTGACTGCGCGTCTTCCACGCGTTCTGTTGCCCATTCAAGTTCCCACTTGTCGGTATCCGCTTTTTTCTCTGTATCTGCCAGACTCTTGTTCGCCGATTCTAAAACTGTTTCGGCCTGCCGAATATTCTCTTTAATAATACCAAGCTGTTTGATGTAGTCATTAATCGGTGAACCAATTGCCCAAAAGAGTCCACAGACTGCGATAACGCACGCTAACAACATAGTTCCCGATACGATAACTGCGGCGATATCAACAATAAATGTTAATACGCGATTTGCTGTTTGCTTATTATTGGAGGCTCTGTTTTGTCGGGGTTTATTTTGTGGCGCTTTTGCTGCCCAAGGCGGAACGACGTTACTAGCTGTTTGGTTGCTGAAAGAAATAGGCGCTGATGACTTGGTGCTGTGTTTTTTTTCGGCTTTTTCCAGCTTTGATTTTTTTCTCAGCGTAGCTTCTTCTTGTTTTCGTTTTTTTGCTTGCTCGAGCAGGGCAACTCCAGGGGAAGTGAAATTCGCACCACATTGTGGGCAACTATCTTGCTCACCGGCTTTTGACAATGGGTTTTTTAAACCTGCTTTGCATATTGGACATTGGAAACTGACCTTCCTCCCAGTCAAATGATGTGGAATTTCGCTCATTTTTTATCCTCTCAATCGAGTTTTGTGAGAAATCAACAGCCTCCCTTTGTAATGCGTACGCAAGGGTGAAAATGTCTCAAGAAAATCAAAATAAATTCAGGATCCCACCTTGAGATGGACAAAATCATTGAGAATCAAATTCCCATCGCGGCAGCGTTTTGCCAAATCCGACGCGGTGATTTTTCTTATGCGATTCCCCGTCGACTCCAGTTGCCCGTCAAATCTCTCGCTCTGTAATGAGCTCATCTTGCGATCGGTCATTGCCCTTTGATCTCAGTGACCGTCGCGACGCGGTTCTTAATAAGTTCACGTATGACGTCAACGGCGTGTGTCATTTCTTCATCAAATTTAAAGTCCAGGAGCTCTTCCGCCTGTGCAAATTCACCAAGCTCTCTAAGGGCCTCGGCTTTCATAAGGCGGTCGTCTTCTTCAGTTTCATCCAACAACGCTAGAAAAGCTCGAAGGTTTTCAATTTCAAAAGCATCAAGCGGCGTTGATTGTTCGGATTCACGCCGGGCATCATTTCCCGCCCACCAAAGACGGAGCCGCACGTAAAATTCTTTCTTCTTGTTGCTCATCCCAGCCTCAAGGAAGCGTGCGTACTCTTGCCGTGTGGGAGTCGATGCCGGACGAGCGTCTGGGAATCGTAGCGTTACATCAGCCTCTGGTTCCCAAGGACCAATTTCCCCCGATTCAACCTGTTCATTGATCCAGACAAGGTTGTCGCAGTGGTTGCATTTTAAGAGCAAAGATCGGTTGGGCAGCATCGGAGCATCTCGCTTGCCATCGGTCCAAAAACGAGCTCCATAAGTGTTCCCGGATCCAATGGTGCGCTCTGAAATATACTTGCTGCATGACGAGCATTGGCGAATTATGGTTGGACCAGGGAGCATGTCTCAGTTCCTTTTCGTTGACCAGTTGTCGCGATTTAATCGGATTCAAAGTTATCGGTGTCTATTCGCTTGATGACGTATTCATCTGCTTTCGAAACAATAATCGAATAACACAAAAAAAGGCAGGGGAACTCATCATTCATTAGTTGTACCTTCATTCTTAAACAACTCAGTACTTTGGTGATCAGCGTCGCTCAACCGTTTCAAGATGCACAGTTATTAAAGGCTCTTACCCATCGCTGGATCCTCTTTGGTAATAGCTGAACATTCGATAGGATGAAATCGCGAATAGTATCCGGATTTAAGCAGACGGTGTTTTCAACACTGGGCCCGTACTTACCAGATGCAGCGAACAGGTAAACAGTTTCCTCAAATCCAAGGTAGTCTTCGGGGTTCAAAGGCACCTTTCCACTCTTTACTTGAACCCCTGCGGTTTGGTCGCCGGATCTCGACCTTAAAATGAACTCTACGAACTGAGTATCAGATTTGCATGTGCTCGGAAATAAGACGTAGTTCTTGTAGATTTGAAGAAATATACCCACAGCATCCTCAAGATCTTCGTCAGACAGTAAACTCAAAATATCGGGATTTTGGAATGGTTCAATTTCGAAAATTTCCTGTGGCGAATGTTCATTGAACAGTATTTTAGAGTAGTTTTTCGCCGTTGCATCATTCACTGCCTGGACCGTGGCACTGGGAATAAACGAATTGACAACAGAGCCAGGTACATTGTCGACGGTGCCGACTTTAACCCAGTGGCATTTTCGAAAATTGATAACATCAGCATCTAAGTGCTTTTGAGAGTCCGAATATTCCCAGTCACTGACGATCCTTCCAAGGAAGTACTGCGCTTTGGAATTGCGACTCCAAACAAGGTCATCAACTTGCATTCGATATAAAAGTACGTTCGCGGCAGCTGACCAACTTCTTCCAAATGCTTTATATGCGATTCTTGCTTGCTCCCAATAGTCTTCCTTAGATGTTGGAGCTTGATCAAGCTTCCAACCAATTCCTACAATTCCGTTTTCAATGCAGAACTTAGCAGGATCGATGTTTTTACTTGAAGACGTTTTGAGGTTGCAGCGCCAAAGTTTGGACATTTTTATAATAACCTATTAGCGATTAATCGACATAGTTCGCGCGCAGACAAAGTTCCCGCAATTCGCATTAAGCATGTTAACAAGGCTTTACGTGATAAATGGGGTTGAGAGTACTCAAGGAGCCCTCACAACGTGCCCCCACTGCGGTGTCATTCTAAATCCGATTAATTCGCAGTTTTGGTGGGTCTTCGACGAGACATGGCAAGTCCCAATAACAGCCACCCCGAAAGAACTAAGGTACCAGTTTCAAGAACGGCAGTAAAAAAAACGAAATGTCATTTCCGCTTCCGGCACGATAACTTGTGAACAGGTCCATGCCATCGAAACTAATAACGAGATTGCCTTCGCAGGCACATCATTGGGTAAACCAACGTGCGTCAATCAAATCAATGACCAGTATCTTATATCCGCTGTACGCGCGATCAAATCAATTGTCCAGTTGACAAAGTTCATGTCGCCGTTGCTGCAGGAGTCCGTAAAATAGGCTTGTATGACAGTACCTTCGCGCCGGAATGTGCCACGGATCGGGGGTTTGACAAGGGTCCCGTCGTTCCCCAGCACTCGAGCTTCTCCCTGGATCGCACCGCGTGATTCATCAGCGTCATAGGGAGTCAGTGTTGCGCTGCCTGTGGCAAGGCCGTAGCCCTCGACGGGCCCTTCAAAGTGGTAAGTTGAGAAAAGACTGTCAATCGAGACCGAAGTGATTCTGAGTTTTCCGGTGCCGTCGGGTGTTGTGAGATCAAGCATGGTTAGTCCATAAAATTGTCAAAGTTAGTCCCTAAAGCAAGCGATGACGCAGAAGGTCAACCCGTTTTTTAACAGTAAATTATCGCCATTTTGCAAAACTACCTTTAGGCAGTCAACTGATGAGTTGAGTCGCTTTAAAAGGTGTGGTCATTCCACAGCATCGGATTGTTATTGGACTTGAACCAACGACCTCCACGATGTCAAAATCAAAATTAGATGACGTTCAACGACACGTTTCACTCGGTTTTTTCCGAGTCTATTGCACTTTGGATACTGTCGCAAGTCTTATCGATGTTGATCATTTTTGATC
>JAQWLH010000079.1 GCA_029247405.1 Mariniblastus sp. | reverse complement strand
AAAAAGCTCTATTGTGTTCGTCAGTAACGTCGACCAATTGCATTGCCCTCTTCAGCGTCGGTCATTGGGATCACCTCTACTGTTGGGGAAATATTAGGATTTCAGCTGTCTTAGTTTAACTAAGCTAAGATTGTTTGACGGCAATAGTGAAGTGTGTTTTTTGTTGTGATTTTATCAATCAAGTTTGCGTATATTTGTCAGGCATTTGAACAATGAATAGCTATCAGCACGAATTTGAAAACGTGGAAGATTACATTCACCACCGTCCCCCGTACCTGTTGGTCGAAAAGATTTGTGCAATATCGTCGACTGAAATAGTCACCGAAAAATCAGTTTCTGGGAATGAGTCGTTCATCAAAGGACACTTCCCCGGTGCACCGATTTTTCCTGGGGCAATGATGCAGGAACTGACGACGCAATCGGCGGGTATCTTGATAGCAGCGCAACACAACCCAATGAAAGAATTTAACACCCGAGACCCGTTCTTTAACGAGTACGCATTAGGAGTCTTGGTCAAGGTGAAACAAGCTCGCTATAAAGGCTTTGCAAGACCCGGCGAGACACTGACGGTCCACGTGACCCTGAAGGATCAGGTGAGTAACGTTTTTGATTTTTCTGCGTTTATCAAGGTCAATGGCGAACTAATCATGCGAAATTCGTTTCAGTTAATGAATATCAAGTCGAGCGTTCTGCAGGGTGCAACAACCGGTTAGGAAAGTGGGCAATGCGAAGCAGGTTCAATAGATCCACCGTCAGGCGGCCCGGAGCTTAGTTTTCTGAACTTACGAGACAACGGGCCCCAAGGGGGTGTTAGGTTGCTCAAAATCAGTCCTGATAATTTCAGAGACGTGACCCAACGAGGCGAGACAGAACCGACCCGACCTCTTTTCGATTGCAGCTTTCAATTGAGATGCGATCGCATGCGTTAAAAGCTGCTAGGCTGGCTATCTTTTTTGCCAGCCCGTGGATGAACTTGTCCATGTGTTGAATCCTTTTTTCAATGAAAAGTCGGCGGATGATCAACTTGCGATTTTTTCGGTCGGCTTTTGGATCAAGTCGCCCGACTAATTCATCGCCGAACAGGATTGGCAGACAGAAGTATCCATGTTTTCGTTTCGCTGCTGGTACGTAACATTCGATTTGATATTCAAAATCAAACAACTGAGCCATTCGTTTTCGCTGGATCACGAGATTGTCAAATGGCGAAAGCAAATGTACTTCTTTGGCAACACGCGTAGATGTCGCCGTTTCGATGATCGAAGTTCGTGAGTAGTACTCGTTGGGGTTTCCAGCGATTTTGACTTGGGTGATTTCACGCTCGGCGTGCATTTGTTGGATTCGTTTTCTAAGGTCGGATTTGAGACCCTTTCGTAAATATCCAATTTCGGCGACGGTGGCAAAACCCTGGGACTGAATCGTTCGGTCAATTAAATAGCGTTGAAACTCTTCTGCAGATGGTGGGCTGGTATCGAGCTCCGCAGGTAGCACCCGCTCGGGTAAGTCATAGACTTTTTGAAATCCCTCTCGATGACTGACCAACAATTGACCTTCGATGAATAATTGTTCCAAGGCAATTTTTGCCGATGTTGTGTGTCCCCAGAAATCAGGCTGCTTAGTCTTTGATGAAGCAAAGTCTCTTGCTCTCATTGCTCCCCGCGACCGAATGCAATCTAAAACCAGCTTCATGGATTTTTTGTCAGGTATTCGCCAATGCTTCTGACCCGATGCGATTGCGTTCATGTAGGGCAAGCAGTACCGGAAATCCTTGATCGGCAAATAAGCCGCAGCATGCGACCAATACTCGAAGATTTTTCGGTCTCGTTGGAGTGCATCAAGATGCTCCGATTGAAACGCTGGAACTCGCGTCCAAATAGTATGAAGATGAGCCCGATTGATTACTGAGATCGTATCAATTTGAACGTAGCCCAACCGCTCGATGCACTGGAGTGGTGCCGATGCTCCTCGCCCAAAAGCATGGCTTTTGTTTAATCCCTGACAAGTAATGACCAGACGTCTGGCTTGAGTTGCGGTCAATTGAATCAAAAGAACCCTCAAATCGGAAATGGGATGTCGGCGGGGGCGTTGAGCTTTATCTTTAGCGGTGAACTTAGTCGGCCTTGTCTAGGATTTTGTTGTGGCTACTCGCGTTGGATTTGATTCAAACCAATCGGGTTGAAAGATGTTTTGGCGTTGCAGCCAGTTAGATGATAGAAGAGGACCGTCACTTGCCAAATAAAATCAGATGTTGTCGCGTGCGTCGGTGAATTGAGTTTCCAGGCTTTGAGAATTCAACGGATCGAGTTGGTAATTTGTAAAAAACATCGAAGTATCGTTTTAATGTCTCCCCCTGAATCATTTGTCGGTTTCGGTTTGAAATGGGTGTCAGGAATTCAACTCGTGGGTATTCGTCAGTGTTGAATATCGCATTTGCGTCGACGTTCCAATCACCGACGTATAAATCTGACAGGCGTTCGGCTGTTTCAATCTTTGGATCACTCATCCCTCCCTTTTGTTTTAAATTGTTCAGTTTTTGGGTGATTTGAGTTGAATCAAATTCAAGTGTTGATTCTGAGCCAATCAGGGCAATGACCGGGTAGTTTGAATTCAATTGGCCCCACCAGACCGTTGTGTGTTGAAAAACGCTTGAAAAACTGTCGGCGATGAGCTCGAATTCTCGCTCACCGAGTTGGTAAAGCGGTAACCACTGGCAGAATACGCCGTTAGGCTTCAATCGACTCGCCGCGACTCGGTAATTTTCGACTGTGTATAGATAACCTGACTTGCTTTCCCAGGGAACAAATAAATCTGAAACAATGACATCGTATTTTTTTGTGTTGGCCAGCAGAAAGTGTCGCGCATCGTCAACTTTGATTTTGACTTTTGGGTGATCGACTGCGCCATAGTTGTCATCGGATAAGGTTCGAGCCGCCTCGACGACCTCCTTGATTAACTCGACCGCAACAATTCGTTTGACGGGTTGATGGGGGATAGCTCCACCCACAGTCAGACCAGTCCCCAACCCCATAAACAGGACGTCTTCTGGTTTCTGATGGAGCAACAAGGGAATGTGGGCTTGTCGATATTCTCGCGCGTATTTTCCGGTGGTCCCAAATCCATAGTGGAGGTTTTGTCGAATTCTAAATGCACCCGTTTGGGTGACTTGCATCACATCAATCCAACCGAAGGCTGAGTTCCAGCGTTGAATCAGTTTTTCGCCGTCTTTAGGGTGCTCAAGGTCAAGGGGGTGGAGAGCAAGTGAAGAGATTGTGCCAAATGCGATTGCTAAAAGTGATGCCGTTTTAAGGTGTCGCTCACTCAACAGAATCCAGAACCCGGCAATAAAAAAAAGACCGGCAATCATCACAATTGAGTACCATAGTCCAATTGCCGGCAGGAGGAAAAAGCTGGCGACCAAGCAACCAGTGGCGGCCGCCAAGGTGTTTATTGCGGTCAGGCGTCCAACAATGAGACCGGCTTTTTTTTGTGTTCCTGCCAGGCTCCAAACCAAGGGAAGCACCATTCCCAAACAAGTGACTGCTGGTCCAATGACGGCCAAGACAACAAGGAGAGCGCCGGCGAGATAGGTCGCGAATGAATCACCGAAGTTAAAGTATTTCAATTGGGTGAGTCCAGCAAAAATGAGGCTTGAACTCACAATCGCGGTTGCTCCAGTTGCGGACGCGAGCCCAATAAGTGATCGACAACTCATTTTCTTTTGTAACCATCCTGCCAGCATTGCCCCAATCGATAACGAAGCCAACCATGTGGCCACAACCACTCCAAACGTGTAGGTGCTGTTATGAAAAACTAGAGAGAACATTCGGGTGTAGAGCACTTGCAGGGCCAATGCTCCCCCACCACTGAGTATCGTGAGGCTCAGGAGCATTGGAGTGGAAGGCGGACACGTCGCCCTCGAGCTTTTGGGGTTCGCTTCCCGCGAGGCTGAGTTTTCGATGAATGTTTCTGACTCAAGGGGTAAGTCCTTGTCGGTATCGAGGTCGCGAAGAATTGGTGTGGTTCTTAAGTCTCGGCGTAAGATTAAGAGGGCGATGATTGCGCAAAGCAATGAAATTGCGGCCGCGCAGTAACTGCTTTTACGAACTCCAATCGTTACCAAGAGAAAAAAAGTTGCCGCAAGGACTCCGCTTAATGCCCCTGCCGTATTGACTGCGTAGGCGAGTGAAACGCGAGCAGACGTGTCAGGTCCAGAGCGGGATGCACAGGGAGACGTCGAAAAGTATTGTGCCATCATGGGGAGGGTAACTCCCAAAGCGATGGTTGCCGGCAAAAGAAGGAAAAAGGCAAAACCTGCTCTGCCGCATGTTTGCAAAGTCAAGGATGAATTGCTAAGCCATGGCGCGAAGGTGGCTGACTCTGAGATTTGAATGATTTGTGGTACAGCAAAAGTCCATAGACCGACAATAACTTCGGCAACAGCATACCCCATCAATGGGCGATATCTCAAAGACCATTTTGCCCCGAACCAATAGCCAATTGCCATGCCAAAAAAGTAGCTGGCTAGTACGATTGAAGCGGCATGAACGGTATGGCCAAACATCAGTCCAATCTGGCGAGACCATGAAATTTCGCAGATTAAGGCTGAAGCGCCAGAGAGAAAAAAAATGAAATAGACTAGCCAATATTGCGAATTGCAGAAACTTGCTTGAGTCGGATTAAGTTTCGTCACTGGAACACCTCCTGCGAACCAACTCAATTGATCCCACGATCCACAAGTGGAACGGTCTTCTTCTTCTCGATGCTCAAGATGGCCGTCTCAATGATCTGTTGCCCAATCCGCGAGACGGCAGGGGACAAAGGGCCCTCGATCGGTAAGTTGTTATCCAGTCGCATTAACGTGTATTCAATTCCATTGCGTTCGCCTTCGGGAAGCTGTGAAACTTGCTGATCGTAACCTTCCGGACAATCGTTCGTTTGAACTCGCACAGTCGTCTCGTAATCGTAACTGGAGATGGTGCCCTTGGTTCCGCGAACGATAAATCCACATTTCGGTTGTGGTTGATGAACCCACGGATCGGTAAAAGTTCCCCAACGCGTTTCGAATTTTGAAAGTCCATTTTCATATCGGGCAACGGTAATCGTGTGTTCGTCGACTTCCACACCCGGTGAGCTTGTCGCCACCGAGGTGACTTCGATGGGGAGTTGGCCGCCATTAAACCAACTGCCTAAAGTTACTCCATATCCGAGGTAATCGCGAAGTGAGCCTCCGCCTGCTTCCTTGCGATACCACCAGCTGCGATTCTTATCGTCCGCTGTCGGCTCAAATTCAATTTTGTCCGCGCCGTGATACAGTGGACCTCGGTTGCCACCGTAATGATGAACCTCAATGATATCACCGATCACGCCGTCGGTAATAAGTTGCCAAGTCGTGTAATAACAAGGCTCCCAGCGAATCGGCCAGTTGATGACAAGTTGTTTGCCTGTCTTTTGTACTGCCGCAATCATTCGATCGGCATCGGCAAGCGAAGAGGCAAACGGTTTTTCAACCAGAAGGTCAAAATCGTAAGGAGCGATTCGCTCGACCCAAACAGCGTGTTCGCCCGTGGGTGGGCAAAGGACAACCAGGTCAGGCTTGACTGTTTCCAGGCAAGTCTTGTAGTCGGTGAAGACTGCCGACTCCGCAATTTTCAAGTTGTCAATCGCGCTTCGCATTGCCTCAGGTTGTTCATCGCAAACACCAACCAAGTCTGCGTGCGAGTGTTCATCGACTTGGCGTAACAAGTCTTCCATGTGCATGTGAGAAAAATTGATTCCGACGATCCGCCACCGTTTCTTCATCGAGATGCTTTCTGGATTGAACGTTTTCGTAGAGCGTTTGTTTGATGGTTGTATGCTTGATGGTTTTAACGGATTGATCAGGAATTTAACAAGTGTTGCCCTTCCTGATGGTTCATTTGGCTTTCTTGCCACTAAGGGGATCAGCCATTTTTGCACGCCATTGATCGCGTTGTCTCCGCATCATTGAAACCCGTTCTGGGAACTGCCCTGCAAGATTCAACGTTTCGCCAGGATCGTTGGCAAGGTCATACAATTGCAGCCCACCAGGTATCGGAATGTCGCGAAATTCGGGTTTTACCAAGCCCTGATCGTCCAGTTCGTAAGACTTGTAAATCCTTGCTTCTCCTCGAAAAACAAGCTTCCAATTTTTCTGAAGGGCAATCCAATTGGCGTTCTTGATTCCGCAGTCCCAAAATAGAGTGTCCTTGTGAATCTGACTGACGGATCCACTGACCAACGGCAACAGACTAGTGCCATCCAATGGTTTTTTCGGTGCAATACCTGTGATCTCTCCAAGGCTGGGGAATAGATCGCGATGCGTGACTAGAGCATCAACCGTTTTATTTTTTTGAAACCTCTTTGGCCACGATAGAATCATTGGAACTTTAATGCCGCCGTCCATTAAGCAATATTTGTAAGCATTGAGGTCACCGTTGTTGGCATAGGATTGATTTGATCCACCGTTGTCTGATGAAAAGAAAATCAGGGTGTTCTCAATGACTCCCTGAGCTTCGAGCGCAGCGATGATGTTTCCAATCGCCAAGTCCATCAGTTCCAAATGGGCGAGATAGATTTTTCGGCCATAAGGGTCTGCCTTCTTTAGGTGGCAGGTTTGGTCGTACCATTCCTTATAGTTTGGTTGTGCGATAGGGTCCCAGATCGGGTATTCCCAGACATCGGCGTTTCTGTCAAAAGGTCGTTCTGGAATGCCGTATTTTTTCAAAAGCTGTTGTGGGGCACGGATCAGCGGTGTATGAACTGCGTTGAATTCGAGTTGCAAATAAAAAGGTTTGTCACTTTGTTGAGTGATAAATTGAATGGACTCGTGCTCAAAAACCTCTGTCGTCGTTGTGTTCTCGTAAGACTCCGGTATTTGGTCATCTCGCATCAACGGCCCCCAAGGTGAATGTCTCGCTTTGGCCAAGCTTCCTTTCTTCTTGTTCTCGTAAGCTGAGACGTCTTTCTCACTAAGCAAAAAGTAACTCCATGAGTGGTGGCGGAAACTCAAAGAGTGATCAAATCCATGTTGGGTGGGATTGGCTTTGGGGCCGTTATTCATATGTGTCTTGCCCACCTTCATGGTGCGGTAACCGGCGTCTCGCATCATCTCGGCAATCGTATTTTCGGTCGTTGGCATGCCTCCTTGACCGTAGTAGTAGGCCCCCCAACGTTGGGCATAACGACCGGTCGACAAAGACAGGCGAGAATTGCTGCAAATGGGTGACGATGAATAGGCATTATTAAAAACCACGCCTGATTTCGCGAGTTCGTTGAGGTGAGGAGTGCAGACGCCGTCAGCGACAACATCGTGAAAGCCCACATCGGCATAGCCTAGATCGTCCGCTAATATCACGATCACATTTGGCTTTTCTGCGTGAGTGGTGATCGGGCAGTTGAAGTGCGTAATGGCAGAAATTAGGAATGCCAAAAACATTGTCCGATTATTCATTGATGATTCATTTGGAAAGTTGTTGAGGGACCATTGCTTTTAAGCTAACAGAAACGAAGGATGCCTTCGAGTTTTAAGGCGTAAAGAAGTTCGAGCGATCGGTGATGCTTAAGCAACAGAAGACGTGCCAGAGTGAATGTAAGACCGCCGTTACCCGGTAGTAATTGCTTAAATTTCGGCGTCTCGGTAAGGCAATCGAGCAAAATCAAGCCTCTTGGTTCTTTTGTTTCGAGCCGCTGCTTCTTGTTGGGAGCACTCATTCATCGCTCGCCACACCGCCGCTGGCTCACCCATTGCTGTGTGATAGATGTGAATTGACCGCCGGTGGAAAAGGGACAACCTTTCGTCGTCCGCGTGTCCCAAAATGGATAAGTCTCTGTCAGTTTTTCGCAAGACAGAACCGCTGTTCCGCAACAGAATCCGGCATCGGCCTCTCAAAAGTGTATTTTTGGATTTGGTTTTGGGTGGATTGTTTTAGGCTTAAAATATGAGACGAAAGAGTTGAAATCTTGCTGCGGAGAGGAATGCAGCCACATTTCTAACTCGTTAATTTAGCCGAAGTATTACAGTTAACACCCGGTAGGCTTGATTTAACAAAATGATTGACGATGGCGATACAACTTGTTTGGTTCAAAAGAGACCTGCGAATCAACGATCACGCCCCTTTGGCATTAGCAGCAAGGACAGGACCCTGCATCGGAC
Source organism: Mariniblastus sp. (assembly GCA_029247405.1). Classification (GTDB taxonomy): domain Bacteria; phylum Planctomycetota; class Planctomycetia; order Pirellulales; family Pirellulaceae; genus Mariniblastus. The sequence continues at coordinate 25,055 of JAQWLH010000079.1, read as the reverse complement.
TGTACGTTTACGAGCATGAGTTAATCGAAGCGGAGGATTGCGACGCTGCTCATCTTCGGTTTGTAAATGAGTCACTGGCCGAGCTTAGATCGAATTTACGGCGTCTTGGTGGTGAGTTGATTCTAAGAAGTGGACGCCTGCCTGACGTGTTTGAGCAGATCCATGAGCAACTTGTGATTTCGAAGATTTGGGCTCATGAAGAAACATTTAATCACATCAGCTACCAGAGGGACCGCCGTGTTCGTCGGTGGGCCAAAAAGTCTGGTATCCCAGTAGAAGAGATCCCGCAGTTCGGTGTGGTTCGCCGGTTAGAAGATCGGGATGGCTGGTCCCGTCAATGTGCTGGTCGGATGAAACAAGATGTGGTCTTACCGCCCAAGAAGATCACCCTGCCACCCCGTTTAAAGAGTCTGCCTCAGGGGGAAATTCACCGGTCCAGCCAATTCAAAGTCCGCAGTTTTCGGAGGGGGGAAGTTCAAACGGGTGGGGAGCAGAACGCCCTGGATTGCTTGGGGTCTTTTCTCCACTCTCGCGGAGTCAACTATCGCGCTGATATGTCGAGTCCGGTGACCGGAGAGCAGGGGTGCAGTCGACTCAGTCCGTGCATCGCTTACGGCAATATCTCAATGCGCACAATCAATCATCACTTAAATGCTAGAGTTGCAGAGCTCAAGGAGGCGAAAAAATCGGGGGTTAAGGTTGAGCCAACCTGGCTCAAATCCTTGTCCTCTTTTCGCTCAAGACTTAGTTGGCATTGCCATTTCATGCAAAAAATGGAAGACGAACCAACAATAGAGTTTGAGAATTTCAACCGGGCTTACGATGGCTTGAGAGAGAGCAAATTTAACGGAGAGTATTATCAAGCGTGGTGTGATGGACGAACCGGATACCCAATGGTCGATGCGTGCATGCGTGCACTGCATCAAACGGGCTGGATTAATTTCCGGATGCGGGCAATGCTAGTTTCCTTCGCTTCTTATCACCTGTGGTTGCATTGGCGACAACCGGCATTATATCTGGCGAGATTGTTCCTCGATTACGAGCCTGGCATTCACTACAGCCAGATTCAAATGCAATCAGGTGTCACGGGAATTAACGCGATTAGGATTTATTCGCCGATCAAGCAGGTAGCAGACCAAGATCCCCAAGGACTTTTTATAAGACGTTATGTCCCAGAGTTGTTGGACGTTCCGGACAAGCACTTGGCCGAACCTCACAAGATGACTGGCATGGAGCAATCATTTTACGGGTGCCAAATAGGCACCGATTATCCAGCCCCAATTGTTGATCACAAGTCACGATACAGATTGGCGAGGGACCGGATGCACGCCCACAAGGGGTTGCCCGAGACACGGGCTATCTCCGCCGAGGTTTACAAAAAGCATGGGAGCCGCAAGAGGCCAGCCCATCAGAGGAATCGTTGACAGCAAAACGTTTGTAAAGTGGGTGTATTCCTCTCGGCGTTAAACGAATGAGGGAGTCACGCATGAAGACAGATATAGGTGTGAGTCGTTGCAGGAACCGAACAAATTGTGTTGCGATATCAGAAAGTGCATTGATGGGAAATCGACCGAAATTTACGCCGGCTCAGACCGATCGAATCATACAAATGGCATGGGAAGACCGAACTACCTTCGATGCGATCCGTGAACAGTTTGGAATTCTGCCGGGGGAGGTGATCAAGTTAATGCGAGCCAATCTTAAAGCCGGTTCGTTCAAACTTTGGCGGAAGAGGACGGTCGGTCGCGACACGAAGCATCTCGCAAAGCGGGGGTTTAAGGTGGGGAGATTTCGGTGCCCAAGCCAACGTGGTTGAAGGAGACGCGTTGGCTGAACCGTAATCCCGTAACAGTTTGCCTTAGTTCCGTCCTTGAAGTGATCCACCGATGTGTCTTGAAGGACGCGGCCCAATAGTTCGGGTTTTTACAACTGGTGACGTGGGGTTTGTTGGCTTTCACAAAGAGCTTCGGCCAATTCCCCCATCGACTTTCATTTGTTTGAACGGATTTTGTTTTCCGATTTACGAGGCTCTCCTTGTGACTCAATTTTTCTAAACCAATTTATCAGAATGATCTATGTTCCAACTTGACTCATTACCAGAGTATCTTCGTGAACGCTGCCGATTGCGCGAGACGCGTTGCTCGACAGAGGTGAAGAGTGTTCTAAATTTGCAGCCCTTCGTCCTCTATGCGGTTAATACGGCGTTGCGCTCAGAGGAGAATCCGGCGCTCGATGTCGCATGTGAAATCGCTTGTGATCACGGTTTGCCACTTCTCGTTTTCCACGAGATTTGTGAGTGTGATGAGTTTGCTTCAGATCGCCATCACCTGTTCGTCTTGCAGGGGGCTCGTGATTTGCAGCAACAGCTAAAGGCAAAACAAATCAGCTACGCGTTTCATTTGATGACCCGGGATGATAGACAGTCGCATCTCGCGACGCTCGCCAAAAGCGCCAGCGTCGTTGTCACTGAGGAGATGCCTGTGGATCCTCATCGTCTCTGGCTATGCGAACTTTTGCAGGCAACTGAGACCCCCGTAATCACCGTCGACACCGCTTGCGTTGCTCCGATGCAACTAATGAAGAAGCCATTCACGCGAGCTTTCAAGTATCGCTCGGCATCAAAAAAGTTACACGCTGAGAGGCTGACGCGAGCCTGGCCGGCACTGGACAGAACACCCAAGCCGTATGATTTGAATGGTTTGCCATTTCAACCACTCGACCTTCAGGCAAACAATTTAACCAGCCTGGTTGCAGCCTGCGACATTGATCATAGTGTTGGCCCGGTGGTTGATACCGTGGGCGGAAGTGTCGCTGGTTACGACCGCTGGAATCGCTTCAAAGAAAAAAAACTCCGTCGTTATGCGCAGCAGCGTAACAATCCTTTGGTTGACGGGGTGAGTCGCCTATCGGCCTACCTGCATTATGGAATGGTGTCGCCCCTTCGAATTGCACGTGAAGCAGCGGAGTATGATAACGAGGGAGCCGAGAAGTATCTCGATGAGTTACTCATCTGGAGGGAGTTGGCTTACACATTCTGTTTTTATCGTGACGATCACGATCAGTGGTCAGCGATACCAGATTGGGCACAGGAAACACTCACTCGCCATGCGGCTGACAACCGGCCAGAGATTTACAGTTGGGAACAACTAGCTCGTGGTGAAACGTCGCATCAGCTGTGGAACGCGGCGCAGAAGTCTCTGCTACTCCATGGAGAGTTGCACAACAATGTGCGAATGACCTGGGGGAAGGCGATTTTAAACTGGAAGAAATCACCGCAAGAAGCTCTGGCGACCATGCTTGATCTGAACCACCGCTATGCTCTTGATGGTCGAGACCCCGCATCTTTTGGGGGGATTTTGTGGTGTCTTGGACAGTTCGATCGCCCGTTTGAGCCTGAGCAAGAGATATCGGGTTGCGTGCGGGGGCGTCCGGTTGAGGGGCACGCAAAAAGACTCGATGTCGACAAGTACACTTGCAGGGTCGCCCTTCCGCGATGCAAGCCTGTTCCACATGTTGCAATCATTGGTGCAGGGATTTCTGGTTTATTCGCGGCTCGGGCACTCAAAGATCACGGATTAAGAGTGACCGTGTTTGAAAAGAGTCGCGGGGGAGGGGGACGGATGTCGACTCGACGTGTTGATGATGGGACGACCTTCGATCATGGGGCGCAGTATTTTACGGCTAGGGATCCTCGTTTCATACGATACGTCGACTCTTGGTTGCAGCAAGGCGTGGTCGCCAAGTGGCCCGATCAAAACCTCGGCTCGGAACAGAGGATTGTTGTCTTGGAGGGGGGAGAGCAAAAAAGTGAGTCTCGCCCACAAAATCGCTTCATCGGTTTGCCCAAAATGAATGCCGTCTGCAAACATTTGGCAAAAGAACTTGATATTCATTTTGATACACAGGTAGCCAAGGTTGTCTTGCAGGACGAGGGAGTTGAGCTGTTGGGCGATGCATGTCGACGGCTGGGTACTTTTGATCGTTTGTTAGTGACGGCACCGGCAGCACAAAGCAGCGAACTGCTGTCTGGAATTCCCGAGTTGGCCACGCGGATTTCGGACGTTAAGTTCAACCCCTGTTGGGCAACAATGGTTTCTTTTGAGTCGCCAGTCACCGAGCAATGGGTGGGGGCTTTTTTGAACAGCAGTCTTCTGTCATGGGCTGCCCGAAACTCTACAAAGCCGGGGAGAGGCAGCCAAAGTGAAAACCTGGTCCTGCATGCTGATCCTGATTGGACGTCGGATCACTGGGAGGCTGACCCAGATCAAGTCGCTGAAGAAATGCTGCGTGAATTTTGGGAGGTGTCTGGCATCACGGCACAACCGTGGTTCCATCTCCAAGCCCATCGTTGGAAGTACGCCATTCCGATCAACCCGTCGGAAAAACAATCCCTGATTGACGATTCAAAGACAGTTGTTGTCTGTGGCGATTGGGCAAATGGCTCGCGGGTTGAGGGGGCTTTCCTCAGCGGAATGTCGGGCGTCGGTCGAATTTTGACGGGTCTGGAGGTTGAGCAAAAAGCAATCCAACCCTGCCAAACATCCCTTTTCACGTAGGGTGAAATCGCTGGGCTGAAAACCAAATTCGATCTCTTTGATTTGATCTTTATATTCGAGCCGGCATTTGCTGTCCCCGTCATTCAAATGGGTTCGAATTCGGGGCCCAGTCGCAAGATTCGGGGCTCAATTCAGTACGTTCTACTTTTGTTCTGATTGCTCCAATCGTCTGCTGATTTCGGAAAGTGTCCTCCGAATTGCAGCAATTTGGAAAGTAGCATTGATTCCCATTCCGACGGCAAGCCCTAGCATCCCATAGATGTACATGTCCATTTTTAGCTTTCAAAAATTTGCTTCATAAGAGTAAAGTGCCTGACGTTTATTATGAACAACGCCAAGTGGTTTGGCAACTTTAGATTATCCATCCCCTCCCCCGATTCATCGAGCGTGCCACAATCTGTACCTCAGTGCACCCAAGCCGTAAAGTGAGAACAGTTCATGGGGATAAATAAGTTGCCAGTTGTTATGGAAACTTAATAAAAAAATATCCTCGCATCCTTCGCGCTCTAGATTGGCGTCATAAAATCGAGTTTGGCGACAGCGCTGCTCGCGAGAACCGCGTGTGGGATTTTGTGTCAATTGAATAAACGATCATCTGCGACACGCTTTTAATATCAACAACCAGCCTGATTGATTTTTGTCGACGGGGATGTTAGTCGTCGGCGGGTTGTGTTTGAACGATTCTTTGTTTTAGTCACTAACTCAACTTTTAATTGCTATGAAGAAGCCACCTCCAGGTACCGAAGAACGCATTGCGAAAATGACTTTCGCGTCAATCTTTCCTCTCTATGTTGCAAAGATTGAAAAGAAAGGCAGAACCAAGAAAGAGTTATTCGAAGTCATTAAATGGCTGACTGGCTACGACAAAAAAGCATTGAAATCTCTGATTGACGAAGAAGTTACGTTTGAGACGTTTTTTAAGAAGTGCAAGCTGAATCCGAATGCGCATCTGATTAAAGGCATGATTTGCGGCTACCGTGTGGAAGAGTTGGACAACCCACTAATTCAAAAGACCAGATATTTAGACAAGTTGGTTGATGAGTTAGCCAGAGGACGGAAGTTGGAGAAAATACTTCGGTCCGATGAATAGCAAAATATTCCACGGCAGAAACCGAGGCTTAGAATCAATCGAGAATAAGACGCTGCGCTCGGATGCCGTTAGATTGCTGGGAACTTAGTTGAAGTATTAAGATGCGGTGAGCCATTTCCTCGTTGGCATCGCCTCATCCAATACGTATTTTTGTCTCGCCGTTGGCCTTGTTTTAGGTAGAAGAGCCAGGGCTGGTTCAAGCGGCGTTCAGCTTTTGCAGCGCTCGCGTCACAAAGTTCATCTGTCGAGCGATTGATCACTGTTTCAAACCAAGTTCTGGCCGTTGGATCCCAGTTGGGTGGCTAGGCCTTGGGAGACGCGGCACAAGAATCAAGTGATGGGCGGCAGTGTTCAGCTCAGGCTAAGGTAGGTTGACCCGTTACTCGCCACGATTTTGCCCAAAAGTGCCAATCTTTATCAATCGGCTGCCAATGCAGAGCAGAAGGAAATAACAGTGGACCCGATCGGGATCGAACCGACGACCTCTTGAATGCCATTCAAGCGCTCTCCCAGCTGAGCTACGGGCCCTTGTTAACTGAAAGCCTTGGGAAGACCTTCGGACTTGCTTTTTCAAGCAAGGCAACATTATGCGGAGTCAATTGATGCTGTCAAGGTCGCCAGAGCTTGCGTTTTTTTCGGTGGATCAGTTGCCGGGTAATTTGAAAAGCTGGATTCGTTGGCCACAACGCTTCAAGATTTTTACCAGGTTAAAATCTCAATAGCTTGGCACTTACTCATGTGGGGGCAATAACCTCTGATACAATACAGTTTTGGACAGTGGAGCTGGGATTTAGCTCCGTTTGTGTCAGGCCGTTTTTGAACAACAGTGAGCCACCGATCATGTCTTTAAATCACCGAAAAGGTACCGCCCGCATTTATGGATTACTGGCGCTGTCGTTGATTTTTGCATACTGCTTGGTTGGTTTATCGCCCTCAGTCGCCCAAGAACGTGCAGGGGTTGAATTGATGGTTTTGGGGATCGCGCAAGATGCGGGATATCCACAGGCGTCATGCCGAAAGAATTGCTGCCAAGCAGCCTGGAAGAATCCACGGCTACGGCGAAACGTGGCAAGTCTTGGCTTGATTGATTATTCAACGGGCAAAAGGTATCTGCTTGATTGTACGCCGGATTTTCCCGACCAGCTCCGAATGTTGGATCAGCGGCTATCGCCCAAGCCCTCAAACAATTCAGCGATTGATGGGATCTTCCTGACGCACGCGCATATCGGGCATTACTCCGGCTTAATTCACCTTGGACGGGAGGTTATTGGGGCTCAAGCTGTTCCGACCTACGTGATGCCTCGAATGTCCGAGTTTCTGCAGAGCAATGGCCCGTGGAGCCAATTGGTGAAACTGGAAAACATTTCGCTTCGACCACTTTCAACCGAGCGACCTGACGCTCACCCAGGAGCTTCTAAAGCTCGCAAAAAAACATCAGACCAATTAAAAACGGGGGGAATTCGTCTCCAGACTGTGCAGCTGTCACCATTGTTATCTATCGAGCCATTTCTCGTACCTCATCGAGATGAGTTTTCTGAAACCGTTGGATTTAAAATTAAAGGCCCGACTAAGACTGTCATATTTTTGCCTGATATCGATAAATGGTCTCAATGGGATCAATCCATCGAATCCATGATTGAAACAGCGGATTTGGCTTATCTAGACGGAACATTTTTCGAAAATGGGGAGATTCCTGGGCGAGATATGTCGATGATCCCGCATCCCTTTGTCTCTGAGTCGATAAATCGGTTTGCGCCACTCGACGAGACCGAGCGAAAAAAGGTAAGATTTATACACTTCAATCACACCAATCCTGTCTTTCAGCCCAACAGTCAGGCGGCGCAAGACATCGAGCGCGCGGGAATGGCGATTGCCCAGCAAGGCGAAGTGGTTGAACTTTAATTTTTAAGGAACGTTGATTATGAGTATGGATAACGGAGGCTCCGACTTTGGAATGCAGGATCCGTCCGCGCCTCCAAAGTCAAACAAAAAGCTTTGGATCTTTGGCGGGCTTGGATGTTTAGGATTGATTGGTTTGGTCTGCATCGGTTGTTCAGCGATGTTGTACTTTGCGGCGCGACCGACCATAGAATTTATTAATGAGAATAATGCAATCGTAGAAACCTCCCCTGAAGTCGAGGAGATTCTTGGTTCGCCTGTCACAATTGGACCACCAGAGGTTGACAACTCTAGTCCTCCGAAAATAATTTTTGAGTCCAGCGTCAAAGGTCCCAAAGGTGAGGGGACTTACGTCCTCGAGGGAAAGATGGAGGGGGTAACTCCCGTCCGCACAGGGATCTATCTTAAGGTCGATGGAGACAAAATTGACTTGGATCCCGACGCGTTGTTTAACTTCGAAGTCAATGACGGTGGTTAATTTTTAGGTTTGAGCAAATTGAAGTCTCAAATCATTTTTATAATCGAACAAGAAATATCAGGATAAGGATAATATGGCGGAGATCACACTCAAAGGAAATGCTTGCAAGACCAGTGGCGAACTTCCAACAGTTGGTTCAACAACTCCAGACTTTACACTCGTCGGCGGAGACTTGAGCGAACAAACTTTGGCGGATTTTGCTGGTAAAAACGTGGTCGTCAATATCGTTCCCAGCTTTGACACCGGAATTTGCGCATTGTCAGTGCAAAAATTTAACGAATCTGTTGCTAATCTTGGCGACACGGTGATTGTGAACGTTTCAAAGGATCTTCCCTTCGCACAAAAACGTTTTTGTGAGGCCAACAACGTTGAGCACGTGACTAATTTGTCTGCGTTTCGTTGTGACAAGTTTGGTGAAGATTATGGAATTACGATTTTGGACGGACCGCTTCAAGGGCTTTTAGGACGTGCCGTCGTTGTGCTTGATGCTGAAGGCAAAGTGACCTACACGGAGTTAGTTCCAGAAATTGCTCAAGAGCCAGATTACGATGCCGCTTTGGCTGCTGTAAACTAGGCTGCATAGATAGTATCTGCTTTCGGTGCATGAACCGCTCGAGTTAATCGAGCGGTTTTTTTTTGCCCGCAGGGGGACGCCGTGCGCTGTGGGAAAGGGGCAGGCTCGCTTTTTTCAAGACTTTGTCGACGACGATAGTTTTGGTTTAAAAGTTTGTAGGTAAGACCATTCACGACAGTTCAGCCAGTGGTTGGGGACCGCCGATTGTTAGCCATTTGCGAAAAGAACCCTAGATGACCGCTTATTTTATAACCTTTGCTTCGTTTTTAGCTAAATGCTAACGCTCCAATTGTTTACGGTGACGACGATAAACTCTATAAAGAGACTACCGAACCTGATGGCTGGAATTCTCCAAAATCTTAAGCTGTGTTGGGGGTACCCTCGGTTTAAGCGGTGCTAACGATGGAAAGTAAATCAAAAGAACTGCCGGGCCATTCGCAAGATCATTTTGCGGGTCTGATGAACATAGTCAGTGACCTTGTCTGTTCTTTCTCAGTTGATGGCCGGCGTTTGTTGTACATGAACCCTGCTGCTGTCCGAGTTTTCGGTTGGCCGATCAAAGGTTTGTTGGAAGATCCGGAACGGTGGGTCGACGCGATTCATCGAGATGACTTGCTAAAGCTCAAAGAATGTTTGAGCGACATCGAGCAAGTCGGAAGTTTCAATCTGCGATACCGAGTCATTCAGGAAGACGGTAAGTACATTTGGCTCGACGGTTACTTCCAATTATTTTTCGGTGTCGATGGAAAACCAGATTATATCGGTGCGACAGCGACCGACGTCAGCAGGCGAGTGCGTACCGAAAAGAAGCTTAACGAGTCCCAGGCGATTTACCATTCGTTGGTTGAAAGTTTACCGATCAATGTCTTCCGCAAAGACCGTGATGGCAAACTTGTTTTTGCGAATCTCAAATATTGTGAACAATTGGGGATGCCGCTCGAAGATTTGCTCGGCAAAACAGATAGCGATTTATTCGGTCCTGAATTGGCTGCCAAGTATATGGCGGACGATGCCTGGGTGCGGCGAACGGGATTGCCATTTCACGATATCGAAAGTCACCCCCAAGGGAATGAGACCATTTACGTCGAAGTCCTCAAGGCTCCGGTTAAAGAAATGAACGGCCGACGAATTGGCATCCAGGGAATGTTTTGGGATGTTACGGATCGCAAAAAAGCCGAGGAAGCTTTAAAGCGTGCCAAGGAACTGGCGGAGTCCGCAAGTCGAGCCAAAAGTGAATTCCTTGCGAACGTCAGTCACGAAATTCGCACGCCCATGAATGGAATCATTGGTATGACTGACTTGTTGCTCAGTAATGTTGCGTCGCGCGATGACCGTGAGTCTTTGGAGTTAATTCAAACCTCTGCCGAATCATTGCTTTCATTAATCAATGATATTCTCGACTTTTCAAAAATTGAGGCCGGCAGGGTCCAGCTTGAAGCGCGACGCTTCAATCTGCGTGACGACTTGGGGGATACGTTGCGTTCGCTCGCATTCCGTGCTCACAAAAAAGATTTGGAATTGTTGGTGGAGTTTGCCCCTGAGGTTCCCGATGAAATCGTCGGCGATGTGATGCGTTTGCGTCAGGTGGTGGTAAATCTGGTTAGTAATGCAATTAAATTCACTCAATCAGGGTTTGTGAAACTTCAAATTGAGGAAGTGGGCCAGGCTCAGTCTCAAGATGGTGGGAAAAGCCATGTGCAGTTGCAGTTTACCGTCACTGATTCCGGAGTTGGCATTGCTCACGAAAAGCAGGAATTGATTTTTTCCGAATTTCAACAGGCGGACACCTCGACAACACGTCAATTTGGGGGCACAGGCTTGGGCCTTACCATTGCCAAACGCCTCGTTGAGTTAATGGACGGAAATCTCGAATTAGTCAGCGAGCTGGGACGCGGCAGCAAGTTTTTCTTTACCATTGAATTTTTGCTTGATACCACCATCCGTGTGGAGCCCAAGGATCAATTAGCAGGACAGGAGATACTAATTGTTGCTGCGAATGAGATGGTCCTTGCCAATCTCCAAGCCACCTTGCATCAATGGGGAGTCAAAACACAAACAGCCACCGATGAGTCATCAGCACTTGCAGTCTTACAGCAGAGTTTTGCGACGCAGAAACCGATTTCGTTAGTGTTGTCTGACTTTGATTCGAATGATTCCGAGGGAGCGACTTTGGCAAGCCATATTCGCTCAGAAAAAGTCATGTCGAAGTTGCCGATTATCTTGCTTCAGAAAACTAATTCAGCTGATTTTGGAATCAATCGAGCTGAGTTGGGAATTGGTGATCAGCTTTTGAAGCCAGTCAAAGAAAGTGAGCTCTATAACTCAATCGGAATTTTACTTGGTTTGTTGGATCCCAAGCAGGCAGACTTGGATCTTGCGCTCGAAGCTGGGGCCTCTTGTGCCCTAAACATTCTTTTGGCAGAGGACAACATTGTTAATCAAAAATTGGCCGTCGCCCTGTTGAGTAAAGCTGGCCATAAAATCGTGGTGGCCAATAACGGTCGCGAGGCGGTTGATGCCTTTAAGCAGCAACGATTCGATTTGGTTTTCATGGATATCCAGATGCCAGAAATGGACGGCTTTGAGGCGACCTATGAGATACGCAAATATCAGGCGGAGGTGAAGGCGGAGCGAGTCCCCATCGTCGCATTGACTGCACACGCGAGTGCGGCGGATCGAAAGCACTGTCTCTCTGCCGGAATGGATGAGTATATTTCAAAACCCATTCGCGCCGCTCAGCTATTCGAGTACATCGAAACACAAACGGGGCACCGTTCCTCAGAGATTATTAAAAAGTCTGAAAAGGAAAATCTGGATGTCCGAATGATTGACTGGGCTAGTGCATTTGAGACCGTTGGTGGTGATCGTCAATTATTAGCCGACTTGATGCGGTCCTTTGTTAAGAATCGGGAAGTCATGGTCGGAAATATCGAGAAAGCGATTCTTGACAAAGATTCCAATGAGATTCGTCTCATGGCTCATTCAATTAAGGGGGCACTAACCCATTTGGGAGCTCGAAAGACAGCCATGATTGCCGAGAAACTCGAAAAATTTGGTGTTGCAAAATCGCTTGAAATTCAACTGAATGATGCGATTTCAGTTTTTCAGGCTCTTAAAGCGGATCTTGATCCACTCATAAGTGAAATGAAGGATTTTATAAGTCGCTATTAAAAGATCCTAATCGGTCGTTGGGGGACCCAGATGCGACATCCAAACCCTAGGTTTTCTTCTCAATAAGTTTGAAACGTGGGAATTCGTTGGAATTGCACAGTATGATGTCTTAGAACTAGTTGATTCAAACATGCTGAAAAGGAACAGGGATGCACACGGTACTTGTCGTTGACGATTCCGCCGTCGATCGAAAACTCGCCGGAAATTTGCTTGAATCAGCGCCGAACATTCAAGTTTGTTACGCCGAAGATGGTTCACAGGCCTTGTTGAAAATTGGCACTGAATTCCCCGATCTGGTGGTTACTGATTTGCAGATGCCCAAGCTGGACGGTTTAGAGTTGGTGACGTCGATCAGCAAAAATTATCCTGAGATTCCTGTGGTTTTAATGACGGCCCATGGGAGTGAGGTAATTGCTGCGAAGGCACTTGCCGGCGGAGCGGCAAGTTTCGTTCCCAAGTCTAGGTTGGGCGAAAACCTGATCGAAACGGTCGCGCAAATTCTGCTTTTGGCTGACAACGATTCACGTTTCAAAAAAATCGTTCGATGCATGATGAAGACCGAGTTTGAATTTGAGCTGGAAAATGATCTGTCGATTATCGCTCCAATCGTTGAAATGATCCAACAACTCTCTTTGACTCAGCGGATGATGACAAAGAATAGCCGTGTCCAAATGGGCGTTGCACTGGAGCATGCGTTATTAAACGCAATGATTCGTGGCAATCTTGAGTTGTCGCGTGAAGATATGCCGGTATTGAATCGAAATCTTGTCGAGGATCGCGCGGCGAACTCAGCTTGTCGTGGTCGACGCGTCTATGTTCGCTGTCTCGTTACTCGTAATAAAATTGAGTTTTTGATCCGCAATGAGGGGCCCGGTTTTGACGCTGCAGGCATCCTGCGTTCCCCCAATCCGGATTTTACTCAAGCGGGCGCTGGACGAGGTTTGGTCCTCATTCAGGCATTCATGGATCAAGTAAAGTTTGGGGGCGGCGGGCGCGACCTGCTGATGAGCAAGTCACTCGGTGGGAATGAAAATTACGACTGAAAAATCAGTTGGTCCAAGGGCGAGAAATATATTCTGCTCTGGAGCGATCTGAATCGTGTTGCCCCTGCAAAGAAAAGTCATTGTCTCGGGCGAGTGGCTTGCTGCTTTTATTGGCCAAGTTGCGTGTTGTCACAAACGTCGCCAAGCAACCGAAACGGGGCCATCAGGTTGTCCTTCATGCGGACTTTGGTTGACGTAAAGTGCCCTAAAATCATGGTGGCATCGTCATCCGTCAAATTTCCATCAGCCATCGTGCCAATCTTGCTTCTTAAGAAGGGTATCACTTCATGCGGGGAGAGCTGGTTGGTTGCATTTAAGATTTCAAGCACTCCTTTGATGCCCAGCATTTGGTGATGAGTGTTGACCGATTCAATAAATGCATCGCTATAAAGCAAAAACATATCGTTTTCCCCCGTTGTCATCATGCGCCCGGGATAGTTCGATTCGTCATGAATTCCCAGGGGAAGATTCTCCAAACCTTGGTCTGATTCAGTTGGGTCAAGGTGCACCCATTTTTGCTTTGATGCCGAGTAGAAGATGGGATATGGATGTCCGGCTACACTAATGTCGAGACGGTTTTTTGGCTCGAAAAAAGTCGCGACGACGGCCGTCGCAAATTTGCTTTCTTCACCCAACTCGCCGAATTCAACATTCATTTCACTGACGAATTGTTGCTGGCTTATTTTGTTTACATTTTTGCGAAGGAGGTCTCGCAGAGACAATGCAATTTCCGAGGCAGACTCCCCATGTCCACTCACATCTGCCAAGAGGAATCGGGAAATTCTCCCGGAAGCACAGGACGTCAAATAGTAGATGTCGCCGCCACCGGTTTGACTGTCTTTGTAGGGAGAACTGTGAACATAGATGTCGATCCCTGGTGCTTCGAAATATTTATCGATCGCTTGGTTTCCACCCCAGATTTCCATGCAGGTCATGCGTTCCGGTACGATATTTACGGGGTCTACCAAGAGGATTCCAATACAAACTAACGGACAAGCAATGAATTTGAACGGGCTCAAGTGATGAGAGGGCAACTCAAGCCTGAAAAGCTTTCTGATCTCTGATGAATGGTAATTCAACAACCTAAGTTTAACAGACCTACCGACAAGTCTTGCCTTGGACTGCAAGATTGAGCCCGAATATTGGTGAAAAGACAAAAATGCCTTTTGGGCTAATCTGAAAACCTCGACGGTTACGCAAGTTTTAATGACGGATTTTGGTTGGAAAAACCATCGTCAGGACAAGTTGGTGCTAATTAACACTGTCGATATTCAATTTAGCGTAGGGATGATTCCTGAATTAATGTCCGATTCGATCTCAAGGCTCTGGAATCTTTCATTCCGGGGAGCGAGAAATTCAATGTGCCCTGAGGGCGAATTGAGCGTCAACAAGAACTCGGTTTGATCCTGGTGTGGGCAAATAATTCGAATCAATGAAATTCGTCGCGTAGGTGAGATACTGCGAGCGGAAAGGGGGTTCGGTTCATTCACCGCGCCGTCCTTGTTTGAGCAGTGGAAGTTGAGTCAAATCACTGACTCATTTTACTATTCGCCAGTGCTGTACATAGCGAATTCTCCCGACTCAATGCGACAGAAATTTTACTGAGAATTCCGAAGGATCATGATCTATATATTAGCTCGGCGCTCACTTTCAAATGATGAAAGGGCTCAGTGAGTGTTTCTGATTTTGTCGAGTAAGATTCATGCATAAAACAAAATCGTATTATTACGTAGCGTAAATTTTCAGCTAGAATCATCCAGTAGACTGTTTGAAAAAAATGGCAATCTACCGGTTTGCTCAACCAGCCTGGCCAGGAACCGACCGCTAAAGAAAGTTTATCTTAATGAACGGTAAATACGTAATGAACTCTATCGCCAGATTTGTGGTAACTATCGCGATCGCTTTGATCACTTTCTCGAACAGTGGCGTTGTTTGCTTGGCTGAAGACCGGCCGAACATCGTGGTGATCATGGTCGACGATTTGGGATTCTCAGACATTGGTTGCTATGGCGGAGAAATTGAAACGCCGAATCTCGATGCGTTAGCTGCAGGGGGCGTGCGATTTTCTCAATTCTACAACACCGCTAAATGTCACTCTTCGCGTGTGTCTTTGTTAAGCGGACAGTATTGCCTTGCGGCGGGGAACACGTCGCTTTCAAATTGCGTTACTTCAGCTGAGGTGCTTAGTGCGGCGGGGTATTTTACGGCGATGACTGGTAAGTGGCATTTGATGAAGGAGCCGACCGACTTTGGATTTCAGCGATATTTTGGCCATTTGAGTGGTGCTTGTAACTACTTTTCCGGAGACAAAACGTTTCGGCTCAATGGCAAGCCATGGAGCGTGCCCGATGCAGGGTTTTATACCACCGTAGCCAATGTGGATTATGCACTCGATTTTCTCAGTGAGGCACGGGAGTCATCTAAGCCGTGGTATCTGTATGTTGCTTTTAACGCCCCGCACGCTCCATTACATGCGTTGCCAAATGATTATGAAAAGTACAAAGGACGCTACAGCGGTGGGTGGGATCAGATTCGCCAAGCTCGCATTGAAAAGCAAAAGCAATTGGGAGTTCTTAAAGATTCGTTGATACCTAGTCCTCGTCCGGAACATATTCCGGCTTGGAGCGAGATGGACCAATGGAAGCAGGACTACGAGGCCAACCGGATGACGACGTTGGCAGCAATGATTGATCGTGTGGACCAAGAGGTCGGGCGGTTGGTTGCCGATTTGAAAAAAAATGATGAGTTAGATAACACGATGATCCTTTTCGTGTCTGACAACGGAGCCTGCCCTTACGATCGTCGAAAGCCATTATTGGGGGTGACCCCGACTGATGCCTCGACGTCACTGGGGGATTCGACGGGGTGGGCATGGGCTCGCAACAGCCCGTTTCGATATTACAAGCAGAACCAATTTGAAGGTGGTATTTCTACGCCTGCGATCGTGCATTGGCCGGCCGGTTTGAAACAGCCTTCCGGTTGTGTTGTCCGCCAACCGGTTCATTTGATTGATGTTCTTCCAACACTTGCCGACATCACGGGCAGTCAGATTCCGAGTCAATGGGATGGGCGCGAGCTTCGACCGGTTTCCGGAGTCTCGCTTAAACCAATTTTTGAGGGCCAGCAACTTGGAACGCGGCCGCCAATACATTTGTTGTTTTCAAAAGACCGAGGTCTCCGTGATGGTGATTGGAAATTAGTTAGTTTTCAGAGTGCAGCATGGGAACTTTACAACGTTGCCAAAGATCGTGCGGAACTGAATAACCTCGCAACCGCGGAGCCAGAACGCCTCGAAAAGATGGTCGCGATATGGAACGACATGACTGAAAATGTTTTGCATTCATCAGCCAAAGTTTTGCCGTCGGCGAAAGATTCAGTGCTGCCGCACCGGCATCACGAGTGGAGCAATTTCATGGCAGATTCTCCAGCTGAGTATGTGCGGAGGAAGAGCAGATCAAACAAAGGCGGAGCCGCGAGGGAATCTGGCAAGCGTCGCTCGAAAAATTCGATTCGTGCCCGAAAGAATACAAGTTTGAAAATCGTTGGCTCAGAGCTCCACTTGAAATTTTCCGGAGACGACCCTGGACTCGCAATGGATTTGCGCACCCATCAACTTGCCCAAGGACCCTACCGACTAACTTTTCAGCTGCTCAGCAAAACAAAAGTCCGAGGCGAGGTGTTGTACACAACCGACCCGAAGAAATCATTGCCCAAGGGAACCAGTGTCTTGTTTCCGGTTAATGGCAGTGACCATTGGGAAGCGATTCAGGTCGAGTTGGCCACAGAGGGCAAGCTGAAGCAGTTAAGACTCGATGTCGGAGATGGTCCAGGGGAAGCCAAAATCAAAGATTTGCAATTACTGGACTCGTCCGGCAAAACACTTCTGAAATGGCCGTCCCCGTAAAGTTTATTCGCCATTGACACCTCGGACTGAAATCAACGTTGCCAAGTTCAACGGAAGTGAACTGAGGCTAGAGACTATCGAAAATTAAGGATTGAAAATGCAGTTTTGTCGCAGGTCGTTGTTGTTGGTTGTGTTGTGTTACGCGTTTCCGCTTCCCGCATCAGGGATTCAAGATCCAACTGATTGGCCATTTCGTGGCCCTGGCGGCGGCGGAGTTGGAGACGGTTTTGCTGCTCGGAGTCAATGGAATGCTGATAAAGCGAAAGGGGAACTCAACGGGGTCCTTTGGCAGAATGAAGTGCCCGGCCTGGGCCATTCGAGCCCAGTTGTTTCTGGCGATAAAGTTTTTTTAGCGACCGCAGTTGCGAGCGATGGAAAAGCACCTCTAAAAGTTGGAGCGGGTGGGCGTCCCGGGGCTGCTGATGACAACGGCGAGCAAGAGTGGGTGGTTCTCTGTTACCACAAAAAAACGGGTAAAGAACTGTGGAGAAAAACGGCACACCGAGGCCGGCCTCGCGCCACTCGGCATGCCAAAGCGACGCACGCGAACACTAGCGTTGTTGTCCAGGGGAGGCGTGTCGTCGCATTTTTCGGTTCCGAGGGTATCTACTGCTATGACCTCGATGGAAAATTGGAGTGGAGTCGCGACATGGGTGTCATTGATATCAGTAAATACGGCATCGGTTGGGGGTATGCAAGTTCTCCTGCGGTACACAAAGATCGAATTGTCGTCGTTTGCGACGATCCGAAGGATCCTTTTGTGGCTGCCTTACGTCTTTCAGACGGAAAGAAAATTTGGCAAGTGTCGAGAAAAGACATTTGTGAACGCAGCTGGAGCACCCCGTTTATTCACAGTGATTCGGAACGAACTCAAGTGGTTGTCAATGGCTGGCCTTGGATCCTCTCCTATGACATTGAAACGGGGGACGAACTGTGGCGAATCAAAGGAGGAGGGGACAATCCGGTGCCAACACCGTTTGCGGCGAACGGTTGGATTTACATCACCAATGCGCATGGGGGGCCCTCACCCATCTTCGTCGTGCGACCGGACGCCAGTGGAGACGTGACTCCCACGGAAGATCAACCGACCAACGATGCGATCGTTTGGAGTACGTCACGAGGAGGCTGTTACATGTCGACGCCGGTTGTTTATCGAGATTTTTTGTATTTGGGGAACTCGAACGGCGTGGTTCGTTGTTTCAACGCCAAAACCGGAGAAAAAGTTTTTGAGAATCGCTTGGATGCGGGCGCAGGGATCATTTCTTCCTTGGTTGCTGCCGACGGCAAGATCTTTTGTGCTGCTGAAAATGGCATCGTCTACGTTCTAAAAGCTGGTTCTGAATTCAAAGTTCTGTCTCGAAATCAAATGGGGCAACCTTGTTTCGCGACTCCTGCTTTGTCCGAAGGGGTGATGTACTTCAGAACCACGGAACGCCTTGTCGCAATCGCCGCACCTACAGATCGTTGAGAAACTCTCACGATGGTAAGGAATTCGAATCGTTGACGCGATGTCCAGAGTTTTTACTTTACTTGGGCCACAGAGGCTGGCAACCGAAGCAAAGCCGATCATCTTTATTCCGGCCAGACATTCGCTTGAACAGGCAATCAGCGTGCGGCCGTAAAACAAATTTCTAACCGCTGACGACGGAGGATTGGGTTGACCACAATCGCATGATCCAGTGCCAAGTCACCGCCAGCAACACGGACGTCATTCCCACGTGTAATACTTGGATGACAGCGAAGATTGCGATGTGTCCCAAGATAACTCCCATCAGCATCATTGCGATGACCATTGAGAAGATTAGCTTTGGTTCGACGGCTTGCCAGTCCTTCTCTTTCCTCATCCAAAAAAAGAGTAAACCTGATGTCACCAATAAGCTCCAGGAAAAGCTGCGATGTATTTTGTAGATAATCGTGGCCCCAAGTTCCTCGCCCCACTTTTCTCGCTCAATTCCGTTTTCCGTCTCCGCTGCGATTGCCAATTCATCTGTCTGTTCTCGGAGTTGGCTACCGAGTAAGCCTTCGCCAAATAGACAGGCAAAAAATACCAAAGACACGATCTTTAATTTTTTGTATCGCGGTTGGGCGGTTGGGTTATTAGACGTTACCGGACGAGTTAGCCAGATAATCGTCACCAAGACGCCAATCAGCAAAAATGCTAAAGCCATGTGCAGGGTGATAATGCCCGGTTGCAAACCACTTCGAACGACCATCGCTCCCATGATGGCATTGGCCAGAACATCAAATAAACAAAAAAACGATAGTCCAATAATCCACTTCTTGTTTTGTTTGGCTTTGAAAGAAAATAGGGCCAGAAATAAGGTGGCGAAACCAAGTGGCAACGATGCCAGTCGGTTGGTAAACTCGATCCACGTCTGCACCGCGTCGAAGCTTTCGAGAACCGTGTCTCGGGTGATCGTCTCTGGGTCGATACCTTTTCGGGCGGCGTGTGTTTTAAATTTTTCAAGATCGAGTTTCTCAACGTCGATCTGATCGGCACTCGTCGGCGGAATGAGACATCCCCAACAGGTTGGCCAGTCGGGACAGCCTAGTCCAGATCCAGTCACACGCACCGTTGCCCCGGCAACCACAAGAATGATGAGGGAGACTAACGCGACCCAAGCTAACCGATGCACAATCATGATTTAATCTTACTCACTTAGATCTTGGGCGACCGCTTGCCGAAAGTGGATTGTTTTAACTGCGGCACGGTGACTGTCTTTCACAATAACTTACCTTCTAGCCGTTTCGCGCAACACTCCGCACGAACTTTCATCTAAGTAATGGCACGATGTTTGTCCCGGCGAACAGTCTTGCTTCTGCAGCTAAGATTGAATCCGAATCAAGATCTCATTTCGACGGAAGGGGCCGGGTGTCCATGGCGGGTCGTAACTTGCGACCTCGGCTTCGCCAATAATAATGTGGCCCTCCGCTTCAATCCACGATTTAAGTATCTCTTGCTGCTCGTTCCGAGTCTCTAAGTCCGCCCGACCTGCGAACCGAATGACCGCAAATTTACCTCCCAGACGTTTGGTCACGTGGACGCGACTGTTTGCTGGTTCCGGAATGCTGGATTTTGCAACGCCTTTGGGAATGACAAAGCCCATCTGGCCGTCGGACTCGCCTGATTCGGGTTCCATGAAAACCGGTGTGGTCATTGCCACTTTCTGCTTACCCTCGTTGCCACCGCTGATATATTGAAATAAGCGGCCGAAACTACCATCTCCACCCCGTGTTCCCGAACCCATCTGCGTCGAAGCCATCATCAAATCCGGATACTCACGAAGCTCAATCTCGCCCATGGATTCCAGGACTGTGTACTCGGCTGATTCGTACGCATTTCTTGAAGTCAATTTCCACCCTGTATAAAGCAGGCCGCAGGCAATTGCGGCAATTAAGTAGTAGGTCATCGTTTTAGCATTCATAATTTCACCAGCTTGGATTCGCACCGTTTTTTTGAGGCTGTTCGTGATCTGGAGTAAAATTTCGAAAGGGCACATGCTCCTTTGGAGGAGCACGCGAAATTGAACGGGATCGCAATGGCATTTACCGTGAAAATTAACACGAAGTAACCTACGCGAAAAGTAATATCTAGGCTTGAGAATGCACCGCTTCAACTGGCCGGGTTGTTTGACACCGTTAGTAACCTCTGGCCAGGTGCTATGGCTGAAATTCGCATGGTGGGAGCATTTGCTGTTTAACGCGGGAAGGCTAGGCAACCCGACAAAGCCTCCAGCACCAAACAGCGAGTTTTTTTAATTTAGGAAACTGTGGCGCGGGTTGCCTCATTTTCAAATGCGTTGACTTTGTGTTCCCAAAATCCTGTTTTGTACAGAAACCTGTAACCTGTTCGAGTGAAATCCTGCTCAGACGCTATTTTGGCAGGAGGCGGACTAGCATCCATGTCACGATAACTCCTCGGGCGGTCCATGCGACGGTGCGGATCCAATTAGATTGAACGAGACGTTTGTACGCGTCGGGGTCAAAACCCTTGACGAGTTTCTCGTGGCAAGGGACTTGGATAAACGCTGTTGAAAGCCAAATCAACACAACGAGTCCAATCCCAAGGTAAATCACAGATCGGCTGAGGCCATCGATTGGATAAAAGGCCAACAAGATCGCTGTTGCGATTTCGATTAACATCACCGGCCCGACGATGTAAGTAATGTTGTTTTGGTGTCTTTTTTGATAACGAGTATAGTTTGTGTCGCCAACGTCATCGAAAAGGGGATAGTGCACAATTTGAACCATCCAAATTAAACCAACCAAGAACAACGTTGAAGCAACGTTAGCAAGTAAAATTGTAAGCGACCAATTCATATTTGAGTCAACTCGGTGCGGATATTGAGGGTGTTGGCTTAATCAAATTTTTGGCAGTTGCTGCAAGCGTACATTTTTCGATTTGCCAGTTGCCACGTCTTCACTGGCGATTCGCAGTCCGGGCAGCAGGAGCGTTTGTAGATGTTGAGCCGTTGGGCAGCCTTCAGTCGTTTTGGGACTTTGCCAGATTTGGTAAACCCAGCCGTGATGATTCGATTGTGTTGTACGCCGATTTGCAGCAGATCGACTGTTAAATCCCAAAGTTCCTCAAATTTCTCTCGCTCAATTTCGTTGGCAGGAACTTGCGGGTGAATACCGAGCAAGAACAAAATCTCGGCGCGGTACACATTGCCGACACCAGCAATCACTGATTGGTTGAGAAGAAGACTGCCAATGGCTGATCGGCTTTTCTGCATCTTCTGCCAAACAATGTCAGATGACGCGTCGTCTCGAAGCGGATCTTCGCCCAGTCTCAAACGGATTTGATCAAATTTGGTTTTGTCGATGATCTCGCAGCAGGTGGGCCCGTTGAGGTCGAATGCCCGATCTTGGCCAATCATGCGGACTCTCACTGCCCCGCGTGGTTCGGGAGGAGGGTTTTTGTGCAGTCGAAACTTTCCGTACAAACCAAGATGAATGTGACCGATTAAATTTCTATTCCAGTGGTAAAAAAGATGCTTGCCATGAGCGGAGACATCCCGAAGCTTCTTTCCGCTAACACGACTCGCACCCTCGTCAAAGCGACCCTGTGGCGAGGAAATAATTAGTTTCTGACCGGCAAACCACTTTTGATGGTCTCGCGCGATTCGATGAATGGTGTGTCCTTCAGGCATTGATAGTCACCAACTGCGTAAAAGTTTTTAAAAACGATTTGAACAACGCCGAGATTTCAGCGAAGTTGCAGGCCGTTTAGGTTGCTCGCTGGAATTTGCTGCGGTTAGCCCTTACCGCAATGGGGTCGGTTTTGTCACTAAATTCACAATTCAGGCCATCATTTAATCGCGATTTAAACACAAATTTAAACATAAACACGACAGCTTGGTATGAACATTAGCCTAGTAAACAAGAACTTTCTCATCGCCGGAGGAAGCAGCGGAATCGGCCTCGAGATCACCCGTCAACTTTTGTCGGCCGATGCGAACGTACACGTTTATTCGCGGACGACGGGCGGTCTGGTGCAATCGGACCGACTCATTCATCAGGTTTGTGATTTCTCTCGAGACGATTTTGAGTCCGTCGATGTGCCGGATGCGATTCATGGCGTGGTTTATTGTCCGGGGACGATAAACCTCCGTTCTTTTAGAAGTTTAAAATTGGAAGATTTTCAGCAGGATTTTGAAGTCAATGTTCTTGGCGGGATCAAATTCCTGAAAGGCTGTATGAGTGGGCTCAAAAGGGGGGCCGTATCTCATCCAACCAGTGCCGTCTTGTTTAGCACGGTCGCTGCGACGACCGGTCTACCAATGCACTCGTCTATCGCGGCATCCAAGGGAGCACTTGAAGGATTGACCCGAACGCTGGCGGCCGAATGGGCGCCCAAGACAAGAGTCAATTGCTTGGCCCCAGCACTCACCGACACGCCATTAGCCGCCAACTTTTTCTCAACAGATGAAAAGCGAGCGGCGATGGATGCAAAGTACCCGCTCGGTAGATCCGGTACGCCGGCGGATCTCGCGAACATGGCAACCTTCTTGCTCAACCCCGAAAGCGGCTGGATTACTGGGCAAGTCATTGCGGTCGACGGAGGAATGTCAACGATTCGTGGTTAAGCTGACAAACGCGAGACTTCGACTTCCGAACGGTGGGAGGTAGCGTTTCGGGATGCCAAAACAAACTCCCAGCGGAGGATCTAGAAGCCCAGCGAATTAGAACAGAATAAGTTAGGAATGCCTTGGGGTAAGCACGCCAAAGTCCTAGTTGCCCAAGATGTGTCGCGCCGCCAATAATTGCCCCCGCAGGGCATTCAAAAAATAACGAAGGTCCAATGAATTTACTCATTTTCCCAAACCAACTTTTTTTAGATCATCCAGGGCTTGAGCTCAAACCGTCCCGTGTCGTGCTTATCGAGGACAGTTTATTCTTTGGTGATCCCAACTATCCGATGAAGTTTCATCAGCAGAAACTGTGGCTTCATCGGGCAACAATGAAGCGATTTGAGTTCATGTTGCAAGAAAAAGGTCATCGCACACTCTACCTCGATTACGACTCTGAACCCGAGTCATTAAAACGGCATTTGAAAACGGTCGTCGAGACGATGACTTCTTCGCCGAAGAAGTTAATCGTTGCCGATCCGACGGATTTTATGTTGGAGAAGCGTCTCGAGCGTTTTTGCGAACAGCTCGGCGTCGCTTGCCACCAAGTCCCAACACCCGGATTTATCAACCAACCGATCGAAAATTACGAGTACCGAGCCGGTAAGAAGCGTTGGTTCATGGCTGATTTTTACAAGTTCCAACGTAAACGCCTCGACATCCTTATGGAGGGCGATCAACCGTTGGGTGGCAAATGGAGCTTTGATGCGGACAATCGAAAAAAGGTCCCCAAAAAGTTGCTCGACAGTATTCCAACATTACTAGAATTGAAAAGAGACTCAGTCGACCAGGAGGCCAAGGAGTACGTCGAGAAAACATTTGGCCACAATCCGGGAGAGGTCTCGCAACTTTACTACCCGAGCTCGCACGCCGATGCAAAGAAGTGGCTCAAGCATTTTTTGAAGCAACGTTTTGATAATTTTGGGGTCTATGAGGATGCGATTGTGGAGGGCGAATCGTGGCTCTGGCATAGCGTGTTGACGCCTTCACTGAACGTCGGATTATTAACACCGCAACAAGTCATCAAGGAAACATTGGCGTTCGCCAAGAAAAACGATGTTCCTCTTAATTCACTCGAGGGTTTTTTACGTCAAATCATTGGTTGGCGAGAGTTTATTCGGGCGACTTATGGCGATCACGGCGTTCAAATGCGAACGACCAATCACTGGGGACATCACCGAAAAATCCCCCCAAGTTTCTACGACGGTACAACGGGGATTCCGCCGATCGACGACACCATTCGTCGAACTTTGGAAACCGGTTACTGCCATCACATCGAACGCTTGATGGTGCTCGGTGGATTTATGTTTCTTTGTGAGTTCGATCCAGATGATATTTACCGTTGGTTTATGGAGATGTTTGTCGACAGTTACGATTGGGTGATGGTGCCCAACGCATACGCAATGAGCCAGCATGCTGACGGTGGTCTAATCACCACCAAGCCCTATTTCTCAGGCTCGTCTTACATTCGAAAAATGAGTCATCACAAAGTTGGTCCTTGGTGCGAAATTTGGGACGGGTTGTATTGGCGTTGGATCTCGAACCACGCAGATGCGTTAAAAAAGAATCCGCGTTGGGCAATGATGTGCAGCATGGCTAAAAAGATGGACGCTGAGAAACTCGGGAACCATCTTAAAAACGCCGAAACCTACCTTGAGAGTCTTGACCGCCTAACGGTTGGTTGCGGCTAACGACGCGAAAATGAGTAATGTCCAAGAGACACTGCCAGCAATCGCCGGGTTCTCACCGTTAGCGATGGAACAGGAATGTTCTCCGGAAGAGGGGCGTCGTTGAATTGCCTGATTGGTTCATTTCGCATTGGCCCCAATGCCCAATTCCAATTCCTGACTTGCGACCCACGCGAGGTGCTTCGGACCGAGTGTGTTATTCAACCCTGAAAGTGGGACTGAAAAACGCGTGTCGAAAAATTTTCTGGCTTGGGCAGTTTGGTATTCCGAGAAAATGGATCTGTTTTCGGCGACGTTTGGATGAACCGGTTTTGTTGATCTAGTTGTCAAGTAAATCGCGGGAGTTGTTGATTTCTTGATTTATTATTTTGAGCATTGAATCAAGCTTTTCGAGGGTTTCTTCAATTCCCGATTGAAGTTTAATCTTTTTGCTCTTGGGAAGGTTCATGCTTGTTTTGAGCGATCTAGCAGAACGTTCCAATGAGTCTAAAGAAATTTCTATTTCTTTGAGCGAAACAAGC
>JAQWLH010000072.1 GCA_029247405.1 Mariniblastus sp. | reverse complement strand
CAGCGACCTTCGAGGAGGACTAGCCAATGTCGGAATAGAAACTGACTTCAATCCATCTCACCATTATAAAAAGTTTGCAGCCTTTATCGCTCTGTCTGAACTAGCAGTTGGTTTACTCGCGTGGCGACGCCCCAAGCTTGGGGCGATGGGTTGCCTCGCGCTTCACGCAGGAATCAGCTGTTTCTTGATACTGGTGAATTGGAACTATAGTGTTTTGCCGTGGAACGTGACTACCGCCATTGTCGGCGGTTGGCTGCTGTGGACTGCCAACTCACCAGAGTTAAAAGAATCAGACAACGTGCAACGTTCTGCCGAAAACTCAAAGCACTTCCCCCAGCCGATAAGATTGCCTCAGAGCTCGTGGGGCAAGTGCCTGGTTGCACTCATACTCATTTTTCCGACAGGGTTTTATTTTGGCTGGGTACGCCACAGCCTTTCCCATGCGCTCTATTCCAACAACCTCCCCTTGGGCATGGTCTCGCAACGCAGCGGCATTGAATACTTCGACTGCTGGAATGAGTTAAGTGTACCGTTCCCCAATGTTCACAAAACTTATCGAGACTATTTTCGGATAACCGGAGAGGCTGGCGATAAACTCCATATTCTCGCGATGAGGACCGGAGATTCGAGTCAGTTTTTCATTCACAAAGGGAATCAGAAAATATTTGAAGTTTCCGAGCAACGGTTCTTCAATGAAGACCTGCCAGGTCCCAATGGCGTGGGAATCGACAACCCACGAAAGGCTTTTTCTCTCGAAGTTGTCGGGGCAACGCTACTCAAGCGTGACATGGAGGGGATGATCTATGCCGTCCAATACAACCACTTATATTTTAAACCTGAACACCTTGACCTGCTTTCCGGTTTGCCCAATGTGGAACAACTCCAACTGGCGAATTGTAATTTGCACGATGGAGACCTGGACCGATTGCCGGTATTGATCAAGTTAAAGGGTATCGGGATTAGCGGAACAAAGCTCACCGATGCCGGAATTTCACCCCTGAAGAAGCAACCCAAACTTAAATCCATCGAGGCTAAAAACACCCGAGTCAGCGGCGAGGGAATCGAGGCCGTCCTTCAAGGTAGTCCAACAACAGAAGAGTAAAATCAGCTGAGGAGAGCCACGCGATTTCTATCCGCGTCTAATCGTAGAACCTTGAAAATGAATCTGGATTCGATAAACGTTCTTCTCTCGACAGGTAATGTTGCCTGTTTGCAAATCGACCTGTTCAGGAACATCTTGGATTCGTTTATCCACCATTGCGTGGAATCCACGCTCTGAAAAAATATCGATCAACATCTTCAGGGCGGTTGAGTTTTCGAAAATATCGTCTTCTGAGTTCACATTCGCGCGACCCGAAATGGCGTGCGGCGTAATGATCGGCATGAACTTTTCCTGAATCAAGGTCAGCACTTGCACAAACAAATCTCTGTGGTTTAGCTCGTAGCTATCCAATCTTTTGACCAACTCCTGTCGAGCATGAATTGTAATTTCCTCGGCCAACGGAATTGGCTTCAACAAATCGAAAGTTCGGGGGTCGAGCTCCAACGAGCTTTGGTAATGCAGCTCTTTGAGGATATTGCTTTCAACTTCGCCCATCGGGCCTTCGGCGTTGATAAAGTGATAATGATAGATCTCTTTCAACGATTGAAGCGCGTCCCATGTTTTCTCTTTGAAAACACGGTAACGCTGAAACGCCTTTTCAGCACTTAAATCAGTTGCTCGAAGCTCCTGCTTTTTCCCAACTCCTGTCTCATCAACTTTCTTATTGTGCACCGCAATTTCGCGTCCGCGATGTAATTGACGTTCGACGCTGGTCTGCTCACTGGTAAATAATACCATGGCATGAATCGTCGGCCTGCGAAAATGAATGGCAAGCTCCGAAGCAGCGAATTCGTTGTGCAATAGGTCAATTTGCTCGACCAGCATTTTCAAACAGTTGACTTGAACCTGGGTTCTTGGAAAACCATCGAGCAGCGCCCCGTCTCGGTACTCTTCTTTCATTAACTCGCGGAGAATGATTCCGATGACTTCAGTGTCACCCACCATTTTCCCCTGGTCTTTAATCTTCTTCGCCTCAGGTGTCGTCAACAATTGACTGACAACGATCGGGGGACAAGTCAAGCCGCGGGCATCCATGATGAATCGAGCGTGAGTCCCCTTTCCTGACCCTGGGGCTCCGCCAAGCAAAATCAGCTCTTTGGGGAACCGCAGATTTTCACGACCGACTTCTTCTTGCAGTGTCGCCCAAACATTTTTGAAGATGACTTGTGCATCTTTAATTTCCAAATCGAAAGCCTGGGGCAATTCAGTTTGTTCTTCGGAGGCAGTCATGGGCGTCGCTGGTTATATAGAATTAAATTTTATTTCGGCGGATGAAATTAAACGGGCACTCAAACAAATCGAAACAACAGTCTGGAGAAGCAACGGTGTTCATTGTAAGTGATGCAGTGACAAATGTTACCCTCGGACTTTGAATCCCATTTCGGACAAATATCTCTTTAAGCGTTCAAGATGATTGCCCTGAATTTCGATATCCATATCGTGAATCGTGCCTCCCGCGCCACATTTGTTTTTAAGCGTTGTTAACAAATCCGCCAAGTGTTTACCGGGATGCCCCTCGTTAAGACCTCGAACCACCGTTACGACCTTGCCTCTTTTTCTTTTTTCAACTTGTATTCGAGCGGTCTGTTTTTCGGCTGCAACCATTTTTGGTTCCGGCGGAGGGCACGCACAATCAGCCTCTAGTTGATCGCAACGTTCGCAACGCGGTGGTCGGTCAAGTTCTGTTCCTTCAAAAAGCCGCATATCTTTCCTGCGATCGCACCTAGGCACTTCCAAACTCCAAGCTTCTCATGATACAAAATGTGCTGTACTTTTGCATCAGACCTATTCAAAACGCTAAATCGGGGATCGAAACATGGGGTCACCAATCATCGAGGGCTACTTGTTTGCTTGGAAAAAAAACCAAGACTACGGAGCGAAACTGGTCTCTGATCTAAGCGAAGACCAGATGGTAGCTCAACCTGCAGCCAACCCGGAAGCTCCATCAAATCATCCAGCTTGGGTCTTAAGCCATCTGAACGTGTACCATCCGGTCATTTGTTCCATCATCAAAGGGGAATCTTTCGAGGACCCAAAAAACCATCAATTCGGTATGCTCTCCAAGCCGGAAGCCTCCCGAGATATTTATGCCGCGAAACAGGATTTGGTCGATTCCTACGTCAATGGTCACGAGGAAATTGCTAAGCTACTTTCCCACTCCGACGATTCCATTTTTTCACTTCCAACAAAATTGGAACGATGGAAAAACATTATGCCCACTGCCGGAACCGCGCTTCCCTACCTAATGTTTAACCACGAAAATGGACATCTTGGTCAGATAAGTGCTTGGCGGCGAATCCAGGGTTTGCCGAGTGTTTAACTCCGCGAGCAAGCTTGAAGCAAGGAATCTCACATGGCTTGTCCTGCCAATCGACTAGTTGCAAACTATTGTCGCGGCACGCTGGAGCGAAAACTGAATCGTGAAACAATAATTCGCCAGTAGGCACTAGGAAACCCCGCGCATACATCACTTTCTTAAAGACTCGGGTAAGCACCAATTTATAATAACCCAATGGAATAGATTTAATGGATAGCGCAACAGCCGTACGGCTTTTGGCCGAGCAGAATTCACCTCTCAAACAGCTTGCCGGGTTCCAAAAGCACCATCGTGTTCCAACCACAGCCAGCGCAGGAGACCAACGGTTCATTTGCGATCTCGCTGAACCACAAATCGATGCCGACCTGCAGACGACGTTTTCTGCGCTGAGAAAGAGCTACGGATTAAAACGTAAAGAGATATCAGTTGACGGTCCCGCAGACGGAGGCGGTGTAATCACAACTCCCTTTTTCAATTATGAGATTCAAATCTGCCAGAATGAGGACGAACCATCAAAAGTGATTTGGACTCGGGCCATTACGGAAATGAGCGAACCTGCTCGTGTTTTCGCGGGTCCCTTTGAAGAAATTTTTGGGAAGCAATTCTCCGTTCTTGAAATTTTAACCGAAGAACCGCTTGAGCTTGAGGCAATCGTCGATCACATCGAGGACCTCGAGGTAGAAACTGTCAAAATCGACTATGACAAAGATCTAACCTGGTGCGAGCTTGAAGTCCAAAACTCGCTGACGTCTGTTTGGTTGTCGGATCAATCAATCCGTGTGGTCAGTCACCGGGAAATCACACCTCAGGAATTGCTTGAGGCATTTCTTGATATTCACCATCGTTTTATTGAAACATTAAACTTGTCGGGAATTCCGTTTTTAAACAGCTCGAACTAGTTCTCGAGACTCTGAAAATCATTTCGCTTTTTGTAAATTTGAAAAGGCCGCTTCGATGAGACAATTTTGCTTGCTATTGACCATGATGATTGCTTTCAACATTGGCTTAGAAAATTTACAAGCACAAGAACCCTCAAAACACATCACATTCCCGAAGCCAGTGATGGCTGTTCCGGACGACGTTGTTTTACAACAAGATTTTTCTCAAACCGAAGCGCTAAATAAATCCACGTGGAAAAAACGCCAGGGCACCCGGTGGTCAATCGAGGATGGAGTTCTCAGAGGCATCGAATCATCAGCAGAATTTCAGGCTCAAAAAAAGGATCACTTTGGGTATGAACCACGACTGAGCATCCCAGTGACTCCCGCGGAATTCGTGGCACAGTTTTCTTTTCGGTTTATAGGCGGTCAAGAGACTGCGATCGTTCCGTTCATTGAGTTTGGCCACCACGTTTGCCGGATTCGATTCAACAAGACTGGCACAACGGTAATTTCTGATGGTGAAACAATGAAGCTGGCTGAGGACGAAGATTTCGTCTGGAAATCGGGTCAGTGGTATCACGCGACTGCCGAGATGAAAGGCACAGAGTTTGTCATCAATTTTGTTGACGGGCCCACGCTTTATGCAAAACGTGATTCCTTCGCCAACTCCCCCAAAGCGGGCGGCAACGGCTTGGGAGTCGCGGGCCCCAGAAACGGCAAGGTTGAGTTAGACAATTTGCGGATCTGGACAATCAAATCAGAAGAAGCCAAAAACTGGGCTAAAACCAAAGAGGATCTTTCAAAATTCAAACCCGTTCAAATCAAAAAGCCGAAAAACAGGCTAAAGAAAAAGTGAGCGTGACGTTGGGCCTGGACTATCTCGAGGCGTTCCACGGATAAACGACTAAATCAATTCTTTGATGACGCCGGTGCTGTCACCATGCGATTTGGCACTGAGCCCCAACCCCTGCAATGTGCTAAGCCATAAATTGCAAAGCGGCGTATCCTTTTCGACCACCAAGTGTTGTCCCAACTTAAATCCTGCCCCACCGCCGGTCACAATCGTCGGACAGTTCGTCAAGTAATGAATTGAGTTAATGTTACTTCCGTAGCTCAAAGCAACGTGGTCGAACAAGCGACTTCCGTCCGACTCTCGGGTCGACTTGAGTTTATCAATTAAGTACCCAAACAACTCGGACTGCTTACGATCTCTCGTTTCCGAAACCGCCTTGCGAACGCCCGAAGTATAGTGACTCATGTTGTGCCCCGTGATCGTCGCTCCCAGACTTTTGATCAGACTTTCAACCGGTTGTCGATAAGTTATCACACGCGTCGCATCGACCTGAAGTGCCGCAACCAAAAGATCGTACATCACCTTTAATTCATCGGCACCTCGATCGCCGCCAACGGGCTCTTGAATCTCCTCTCGCGGTTGGGCTTTGGGCACCTCAAGCCATTGCTCCTCTTTGGAGAGCCGATTCTCAATATCTCGGATCGACTGAAAATACTCGGTCAATTTATTCGTATCATTTTTGCTCAGACCGCGTTCCACCGATTTAGCGTCCTCCATGACAGTATCGAGGACACTTCGTTTCTGTTTGAGCAAAGCCTGACGTTGAGCCAAGGGGGTTTTTTCACCGGAAAAGAGCTTGCTGTAAACGTCGACAGGATTATCCAGCCCCGCAATTGGCTTGCCTTCGCGATTCCAGGACATCGAAAGTCCGGGACCGTGCCCGGAATTAGCAGCTTTTTCACAACCTAATTGGAGCGACGTGAATCTCGTTTCACGACCAAACGACTGGGCAGCAATTTGATCGGCCGAAATACTGTTGTGAAAACTTTGCCCGGGTTCTGCGTAGCGGTTGGCACCTGTTAAATAGAACGTGCTTCCCCAGTGGGCCTCGGTTGAAAACTGGTTTGACAAATTTTGGATGACCGTCATGTCATTCTTGTGTTTGGCAAGTGGTTGGAGCCCTGCCGGCAACTCGTAGTCAGCCCCCACCTGGTTTCGATCGGGATACCAACTTTCTCTCGTAACTCCCCATCCGAATCCAAGACAAACCATTCTCTTGGGAGGTGCATTAAGCGAAGCAGTGGCTGAGGCGACTGAAGTGAAACGCTTCCAGCCCGACGACTCCATTAGCGGCAACGCAACCAATGCTGTCGCGCTACGTAAAAATGTTCGACGTTGTTCATTCATGATTACTTTTTCCTAAATTGCTTGGACTGAATCAGTGCGTGGATGAACTCACGCATTCCAAACTTTTCTACCTTTGCCTTTTCCAAAATTTCTTCCGACAGATCATAATCAGAAAACCCGTAAGGTCGGCCCAGCCCGTATTCGATTAATGCCTGCGTAAACCCCTGCGCCAAATCCATTTCACGTTTTGCCAACTCATTCCGCATCTCCACAAAACTATCGAACGTCGCTCCATCCGGCAAAGCCCCGCTGGGGTCAATCTTGAAGCTTTTACGACTTTTCACCACGCCCCGCTTAATCACAAACGTCTCTTCTTTGTCTCGCCATTGACCCGCCGCATCAAAATTTTCGAGCCCGAATCCAATCGGATCTATTTTTCGATGGCATTGAGCGCACTGGGGTTCTTCCATATGAAGCTTCTGAAGTTTGCGAGCCGAAACATGACTTTCTTCAATCCGACTGAGCTGCGGTACATTTGCCGGCGCAGGTGGGGGAGGATCATTGAGAATGTTTCTCATCACCCACGCCCCACGTTCGACCGGTGAAGAACGTTCGCCATCGGATCCCATTGCTAAAATCGCAGCCGCTGCCAAGAGCCCTCCACGTGGTGACCCCTGAGGCACTTTTACTTTTTTAAACGCGTGTCCCTGGATTCCGTCAATCCCGTAATAATTTGCCAGCAAGTCATTGACCACGACAAAATCTGAACGAATCAGTTTTCCAATCGGATCATTAGCTCGAATCAGTGTATTGATCGTTTGGTAAACTTCCTGCCTCGCTGCCTCCTTAACGCTGTCGTCAAATTGATTGAACAGCCTGGAGTTAAACTGAAAAAAATCAAGTCGATCCATATTGAGCCACTGGTGTGCAAACCCGCTGATAAACTCTAACGAACGCGGATTATCAAGTAATCGATCCGTTTGCTGGATCAACACTTCTGGCTTACCCAGCTCACCTGATTTGGCGAGCGACAAAAGCCCTCCATCCGGCGGAGCACTCCAGAGAAAGTACGACAACCGGACGGCCAACTCATCATTCGTCAACTCGCGCGTCGCTTGCCCCGGGCCAACCGGTTCGACCAGATAGAGAAAGCTTGGGCTGGCCAAAATGACGGCCAAAGGCGCTTTGACCGCATCGACGAAACTCACCCCCTCGGCTCGCCGTTCCGTGTACAGGGCCACCAGTTTATTGATGTACCTGATTGCCGGGGGCTTACCACGAAATGCGCGAGAGGCAAAACGCTGAATGATTTTGCGGGCGTAGGCTTGATCTAGTTTTGTATTAAGACCACTGAAGAATATTTTTTGCTGAGGGACGCTAGGCCAATGATCAATCAAAGGGCCTTCGATCTCGACCCAATCCAACCAGAGCGCCGGATCGGGCGCCGGCTTTTTGGCCTCGCGAGCATCACGAAAATCAAGTCGATGAGCATCACGATTATTGGGAAGGCGTTGACGTAATACAATTTCCCGACTGGCCTCATCACTAATGGTGATCGGAATTTCAAGAATTGAAGGGTCCTCGATAGTTCCTGTCACTTCGCGGCATCCCGCAACGAAGAATTCACCAGAGCGAGCATCTGTTTCTGCATTTCCAAATTCAAGAAAACGATGATGCTTGGGGCTGCCAGGAAAGTATCCAGCTCGCACCCGAAGTAGATACTTACCGGCGACCGAATTTCTTGGAACCGTTGTGGTGTCTAAAAAAGCACCTCCGAAGGTTGTCAAAAGCACGGCACCAGTTTTGGTTTGCGGAAGCCCATTGAGATAATAATCAAATGATGGGAATTGGTTTTTGTACAACCCCTCTTCAAACTTGACTCGGTCAGAGTCGATAAAACCAAACTCAGTTGGGGATTTTTTGCCCTTTGTTTGCCGCCATCGTTGAGCCTTATTGTATTGTTTTAAAAGTTTATCGGATCGTTTCTTGATCACATTGTTTGCTGGGATTTCACATTGCCGCCGAATCTTCTGAACTCGGGGGCGTGGACCAGTGGCGATTGCCAAGTCCAAAGCGGTGTGGGCAATCTCTAGGTACTTTTCAAACTGATCGCTTGAGAGAAACAACGAACCGCCAGAAGTGTCGAATCCGCCAGGATTCGCATCATCAGGTAACCCTTCGACACCGACTTCCACGCCCAGCAAATCACGAATCGTGTTAGCGTATTCTCGACGGTTGAGTCGTCGCATTGTGATAACACCTCCGCTATCACTGAGAATACTCCTCGCCACGACGATTCGATGTGACAAGTCATCCAAGAACCCTGTCTTTTCGTCGCGGGTTAGCTGGACTTCTTCTTCAGGCGGCATTTCCCCAGCGTTAATCACACCGAGTACTTTTTGCCAAGACTCAGCAGATTCCATTGTGGCTAAATCAAATGACAGTTCCGCAAGATTGACACCGCCTTCTTGGGTATCAGCATCATGACATTCAAAGCAATATTTTTTCAACAACGCATGATGCTTGGATGGCAAAACCGCTGTTGGAGCTTCTTGCGCGGGAAGACAATCGCAAATCAAAATGGCAGTGAGGATCAGGAGTGACTTGTACATGTTTGCCAGATACTCTGATGTCGCAATTTATTTAATTAAACCGGGGATTGTTAAGGATAACACACGCCTCATTTCTGCGACTCAAATAAGTGAATTATTTGTTTTGCAGGGGGCACAATTTTGTCGAAACATTCAATTTATTTCCGCCGGCAACTGGGATAGACTACCAATCATTCGCTTCGTCACTTGTCGAGGAACAATTGTGCTCCAAGAAAAAACAACACATCGTTTACTCTTTTTTTGCCTTGTCTTATTTCTGATTCCATCAGATGTATTTTGTGACCAGCCGACGAAAATAGAACTCCCAAATTTCGATCAGGCAACCTCGTCGACAACCCCTCCTAACATCCTACTCGTATTCCTTGATGATTTTGGCTGGAAAGACACCAGCTACATGGGGTCGGATTTTTACGAGACTCCACAACTGGACAAGCTTGCCAATGACGGCATGGTGTTCACCAATGCCTATTCTTGCTCCGCGAACTGTGCTCCTGCGAGGGCGAGTCTGCTCTCTGGCCAATACACACCTCGGCATCAGATTTACAACGTTGGAACCACGCCACGTGGCAAGGCCGAGCATCGACGACTTGAGCACATCCCGGGCGTCAAAACGCTTGACCCAAAGATCAAAACCTGGGCGCATCAACTTCAGTCGGCAGGATACACAACTGCGACGATGGGAAAATGGCATCTCAGCGACGACCCAATTCCTTATGGTTTTGACTTAAACGTAGGCGGCACGCATTCGGGCGGTCCGCCCAAGGGCTATTACCCACCACACGGTAAAGCTCCCAATTTGGAGAACGCCCCCCAAGGTGAATATGTCACCGATCGTTTGAGTGACGAGGCGTGTAAGTTTATCACCGCCAACCAGGAGAACCCTTGGATGCTTTACCTGACCCACTTTGCGGTGCATACGCCGATTCAGGCAAAGAAAGAGTTGGTTGGCAAATACGAAGCAAAAAAACCCGGCGAGCTCCACGACAACGTCAAAATGGCAACAATGATTCAGGCGGTCGATGATGGTGTTGGTAAGATTGTCACAACCTTAGAAAAACTGGGTATCCGAGAAAACACCGTAATTATGTTTTTCTCAGACAACGGAGGTTACGGACCGGCGACCGACATGGATCCACTAAAGGGTTACAAGGGAACTTATTACGAAGGCGGAATTCGAGTTCCGTTTTTCGTCAACTGGCCCGGCGTCGTTAAGCCATCAAAGACAATCGAGCCAATTATTGGTGTCGACATTTATCCGACTCTATGCGAAATCAGCGGAGCAAAACTCCCTAACAACCAAATCGGCGATGGCCTCAGTTTGGTTTCGCTTTTTAAGGGTAAACGCGCAAACCTAAATCTCAACGGTGAACCGCGGGCGCTTCATTGGCACTTTCCCGCCTACCTACAATCTTACCGTGGAGTTCACGATGAGCAGCGTGACCCATTATTTCGTTCGCGCCCTTGTAGTGCCATCCGAAAAGGGAACTGGAAACTGATTCAATATTTCGAATCGGGGGACATCGAATTATTCGACCTAAAAAATGACTTGGGAGAAAAAAAGAATGTTGCTCAAAGCAACCCCGCGACAGTCGATCGTCTAATGAATGAAATGAAGATTTGGCAATCTCAGACTGATGCGGCGATTCCAAGTGCCCCCAATCCGAAGTTCGACGAGGCGAAAGAAAAGGCCGCAATTCGACAACGAAACCAAGCCGCCGACAAGCAATAAATGAAGGACACCGAAAACAGCTGGCCTGGACGACAGTGGTAACCTCCAAAACAGTGACCCATAAAAACCGATTAGCAATCAGCCTAACGGCAATTAAATTTTGTTCACGCTGCCATCATCGGTTGAAGTAGTTAAAGCCAAAACAAAGCGCTGAGCGATTGAAATACAGATCCAATTCTCGCTCAACCGCACTCTTTGAACATCTATTTTTTGGCACCTTAAAATGCCACAAGGAAGCGTAACGCATCTTTCTTGCGGTTTACGGAGTTAAATCCAGCGACAACAGCGGTTTACAGGGCCCAATGATCCGCAAAATCAATTCTTTATCCATCATATATTTAGCGTTATCGCTCTCAATTCTCGTTGTGAAGAAGCCCATTTGACGGTAACACCGTGAATCGAATAATAATCGACTGCCTGTCGACTCGGCAAACTGGACGTAACCGAAAAACGCCTTCCACCATTCCCCAATAATCACATGACGACCAAATCTAGTGAACGTGTCCTCTGTGTCGACAATTCCGCCGCCTTGGTGACAAAAACTCCGTTTCTTGACAAAGGAGATATTGGGGCAAAACGGAAAGAAATCCTGGATTACTTCCATGACTCATTCACGCTCTACGAAAGCATTTTCGAATGTCTCACAGGCGATGAGGCGTATTACGAAAAAGCCAACACGCTTCGCCATCCGTTAATTTTTTACTACGGGCATACTGCCGTCTTCTTCATTAACAAGCTCAACGTGGCAAACCTGATTGACGAACGGATCGACCCCCAGATTGAATCGACTTTAGCAATCGGCGTCGATGAGATGTCTTGGGACGATCTGAACGAAGAAAATTATGATTGGCCAACGCCGCAGCAGGTGAAGGCTTACCGAGACAAAACCCGCGAGATTGTTGATCGCTTCATTCGTAGTTGTGATTTTGATTTGCCCATCGATTGGAAGAGTCCGATGTGGATCATCCTGATGGGGATTGAACACGAACGAATCCACTTGGAGACCACTTCTGTTCTGATACGTGAATTGCCATTAGAAATGGTTCGCCAGCATCCTGTTTGGGGGAATCGCTGTGCCGAAAGTGGGGCGGGTCCTCGAAATGAGTTAATTCGTGTCGAAGGCGGCCAAGTCGAAATGGGCAAGTCAAAAACTAACCCCATGTATGGCTGGGACCTGGAGTACGGCTACGCAGCGGAAACAGTCAAGGACTTCAAGGCATCTAAGTATCTTGTATCAAATCAAGAGTTTTTGGAGTTTGTTGAATCGGGCGGTTACCAAAACCGAAAATTCTGGACGTCGGAGGGTTGGAACTGGGTTGAATTTAGACAGGCCAAACATCCGGTTTACTGGCTAAAGGAGGGTGGAAACTACTCTTACAGGTCGATGCTTGAGGTGATCGACATGCCATGGGATTGGCCGGCCGAAATTAATTACCTGGAAGCCAAGGCTTTTTGCAACTGGAAGTCTTCAGAGACGGGCAAGCATATCCGCATGCCCACCGAAGCGGAGTGGTACAAACTGAGGGAAATTGTTGACACCGACCAACCCTACTGGGAATCTGCCCCCGGCAACATCAATCTCGAGCACGGCATGTCGCCTTGCCCTGTTAACCGGCATGAATTTGAAGACGGTTTTTTTGATCTGATTGGAAATGTATGGCAATGGAGTGAGTCACCAATCGATGGTTTTGACGGCTTCGAAGTCCACCCTACTTACGATGATTTCTCTGCCCCAACTTTTGATGGAAAACACAACCTGTTCAAAGGTGGGTGTTGGATTTCAACGGGCAACTACGCAATCAAAGATGCCCGACATGCGTTCCGCAGACACTTTTTCCAGCATTCCGGCCTCCGATACATCGAAGCAGATCCCCTGCCAGAGATTGAAGTAAGCGTTTACGAAACCGACCAGATGGTTTCAAAATATATTGAGTTTCATTACGGGAAAGAGCATTTCAACCTGCCAAATTTCCCGGTCACTTGCATCAGTGAAGTTGCCAAGCGTGTTGAAAACTTGGACAAATTCCGCGCCCTGGACATTGGTTGCGCGACTGCTCGATCATCGTTTGAGCTCGCCAAAATGTTTGATCAAGTCGATGCGGTTGATCTTTCGGTGCGGCTCATTGAACCACCAACTAATCTGCAAAACTCTGGTCGACAGCGTTATGTTTTTGTTGAGGAAG